>NZ_JAPNKC010000002.1 GCF_026626705.1 Pyxidicoccus sp. MSG2 | reverse complement strand
GATAGGGGGGGTCGGGTAAGGGTTTCCAGTCAGGAAGTTGGGAGAGTTTTGGAAGGGACCAAGGTCAAGGAGTGTGCAGTACACAGTGTGTAGGAAAGTAGTACAGTGTAAGTGATGAAAGGTAAGAAGAGTCTAAGAAGAGAAGGAACAGAGAGTTGAAGGGTAGGTAGGTAGAATTGAACTACAAAAACCGAAAACACCGACAACAGCCGACAGAAGACCAGTCTCGGAGGTCAGGGCCCGGCCGGGCCGAAGAGGGTCGGCGGGGACTGAGCTCAGCGCCGGCCCGGTTTGGTCTCGGAGGCCAGGTGCCGCTCGGGCCAGCCAGCGCCTCAGCGAACTGCACCCAGAAGCGGCCCGGGGGCGCGGGTTCGGAGGCCAGGTGTCGCCCGGGCCAGCCAGTGCCTCGGCGAGTCGTACGCAGGAGCGGCCCGGGGGCGCCGCGGGCGGAGGTGTCCTGTGGGCGCTGGTGACGGAGGACAGGTTCCCGCCGCTGTCCCTCTGGCACCGCGGCGCGGCCGAGGAAGGCCCAGGACTCGGCCTCCCTCGCCGCCGCGCCTCCAGGAGCGGGACCGGCATCTGCTCGGCCTCCTCGCCGTGGCGAGGTACCTGGATGCGGACCAGATTGGTCGGCTGTGCTTCCCAGGCCGTCATCGGACCCGCGCGGGCGTGCGGCTGTGGCAGCTTGCTGACGAGTCCGGTGGCGCCTCCTGGCCGCCCTTCGTGCGCTCCATCGAGGCTCGCTTCCCGGACGGGACGCCGCGGCAGGCCTGGGCGCTCACGGACACAGGCTACCGCGTCGCCGAGGACCTGCTCGGCCTGGTGAAGCGCCCCAACAGGGACACGGCGCCTCAGTTCATGGCCCATGCCCTCGCGACCACGGAGCTGCTGGTGCAACTGCTCGCCGCCGGGCTTCGTTCGGAGCCCGGCCTTCGCGGCGAGGCGTCACGTAGCCTGCCCCCCATGGCACGAGTCTCCGACTTCGCACACGCGGATGACCCGCGCTACCGCTGGATTGCCTCCGACTCCGCGCAGCGGCCCTGGAGTGAGTACGACCAGGCGAAGAACGTCCGCCACTCCCGGGAGCTCCGACCCGACGCCATCCTCGAGGTGCCCGCGGCCCGCGTCCGGCTCTTCGTTGAATGCGAGATGGGGACTCAGACCGTCTCGCCGCTCGTCGCCGACGCCCCTGGCTCCACTCTGAACAAGCTCACGCGCTACGCGAGCTTCCTGAACGAGGGCGCCGACGTCGACCCGCTCGGCGTCAACCGGACGTTTTACGATCAGTCCTTCGCCGACGGTTTCCTCCCCGAGCTGCTCTTCCTCGTGCAGAGCGCCGCACGCGAGCGCACCGTCGCGTCCGCGGTGGAACCAGCCCTGGCCACGTGGCAGCAGGCGAACCCTGGGAGACGGCCGCCCGTGGTTCGTGTGGCCCAGGTGGCCGGGGCCGTCCAGCACGTGCAGTCGCTGGCGAGCGCGGCGCCTCCCCGCCCGTCGGGTCCAGAGCCCGAGGCCTTGCCGCGACTGTCGCGCAACGAGATCCAGCTCCTGGTCGACTTCTACGGGGCGACGCAGTCGGCCTTCAAGACGCTCCGGGACACCGCCCGAGCTCAAGGTGCGACGCCGCCCGAGTACCCGGCGCGAATTGCCGAGGTTCACAAGCTCCTCGAGCGCCTTCGGCGCTGACTGGTCCACAGGGCAGTTGTCGGCATCGGCTTTTGTCAGCTGTCCTCTCGGTCTCTGCCTAGGCGGGGGCGGACTCCTCGCCGAAGCGCCCGGGGCCGAGTGCGCGCCGAGTCGCGGCCTGTGAGCGTCACACTGCGCTCTCGCACACTCCCGAGTGCCGGCGCCACCGGAGGCCCGAGCGGTGAACGTGGGGCTGCCGCCAGCTTCGAGGCCGCATGCACTGCTGCTTCCGCAGACGTCTGTGCGCACCCCTGAGCATTCAGCGTCCACGCGGCCCATCCCGACTTCACCTTCTTGCGAGGTGTCCTCCTGGGTTCGCGCCGGCGTCGGGCCTTACAACCCCGGGCGCCTCTCGCGTTCGGTCGCGCCAGGATACAGCGTCCTGTCACGCCCTCCGCCTCACGGTTCGGCACCCGGCACGGCCCACCTCCGGCTGCTTCGTGGCGACGCCTTGCCGCCCCATCACCTTGTGAGGGCAGCAAGGACGCCGCCCCAACCTGGAGGACACCATGACGCAGAAGATTTCCGACCTCGAGAAGGGCACCCGTCTCAACGTCTTTTCCGCTCGCGAGCGCAACGGGCGCACCTACTGGACCAAAGCCGGCTCGGCCTTCGTCAACAAGGACGGCAGCATCAACGTCCTGCTCGACGTTCTGCCGCTCGACGGCAAGCTCCAACTCCGCACCGCCGATGCCAAGGACGAGGCGGGTGACGCGTCGGGGACTGCGGAGGCTGCCTAACTGCCCCGCCGCCCCGGCCGTGCGGCCGGGGCGGCGTCCCGAGCTTTCGGCGGATCGCTTCTTCGCTCGACGCTGGCGCGCTCGCGTCGAGCAGCACTTGGAGCTGAGCTGGCACCTGACGGTGCCTGCCGCGCCTTCTGTGGCGACGCCCCTCGCCCCGGTCGCAACTGGCCCTGGGCCCTGGCGGGCCGGCAGGGCAGGGTGGCCGGGGCGCACCGCGCCGGCCGTGCCTTCCACGCTGCGCTGGCGCGCGCGCGTGGAGCTGCTGCTCCAGGTCCTCGCGCTGGGAGCGCGCGCCGGTGGTGCCGCGGGCGTTGCTCCTGGCGGCCCTGCCGGTGCGCTCCGCGCCGGCCGTGCGTCCACGCTGCGCTGGCGCGCGCGTGGAGCTGCTGCTCGCGTGCTGCTCTGGGCCCTGACGGGCCGGCAGGGCAGGGTGGCCGGGGCGCTCCGCGCCGGCCGTGCCTCCACGCTGCGCTGGCGCGCGCGCGTGGAGCTGCTGCTCGCGTGCTGCCCTGGGCCCTGACGGGCCGGCAGGGCAGGGTGGCCGGTGCGCTCCGCGCCGGCCGTGCGTCCACGCTGCGCTGGCGCGCGCGCGCGTGGAGCTGCTGCTCCAGGTCCTCGCGCTGGGAGCGCGCGCCGGTGGTGCCGCGGGCGTTGCTCCTGGCGGCCCTGCCGGTGCGCTCCGCGCCGGCCGTGCGTCCACGCTGCGCTGGCGCGCGCGTGGAGCTGCTGCTCGCGTGCTGCTCTGGGCCCTGACGGGCCGGCAGGGCAGGGTGGCCGGGGCGCTCCGCGCCGGCCGTGCCTCCACGCTGCGCTGGCGCGCGCGCGTGGAGCTGCTGCTCCAGATCCTCGCGCTGGGAGCGCGCGCCGGTGGTGCCGCGGGCGTTGCACCTGGCGGCCCTGCCGGGGCGCTCCGCGCTGCCCGTGCCTCCACGCTGGCTCTGTCTCGCGTCCGCAGCGCGTCGCTAAGCCGGCACGGTGGCCGGCTTTCTGCCACGCCGGCCTCCACCCTTGGGCGATGCGGGACGCGTGCCTCTCGTTGGGACGACACCGACAATTGCCACCCCACAGCTGAACGCTGAGTTCTCACGCCGTTCTTGGTCGCCGACCTCATCGCCTGCGCTCGACCGTGCCATGGCCTCCCGCTCCTGCTTTCACGTCCCCCGCAGACGTCTGTGCGAACGCCGAGGAGTGGTGCTGTGCCCCTGGCGCTCGCCGCCGACTGACTGCACGGCCGGCGGCGGGTCTCGGATGCAGTGCCGTGTGTCCTCCTAAGGACGCGCCACGGCGGGGGCCTAACAGCGCCACGTGCCGAGCGCGTTCGGTCGCGCCAGGAAACAGCCCCTGGCACGCCCTCCGCCCAAAGGCTCGGCACATGGCAACGGCCCCCGCCGCGTCGCTTGGAGCACGACTCGCCACCCCCGTTCCGGGTGAGGGTGGCGAGGTCGCCGCTCCACCACGGAGGACACGACGATGCACTTCATTCCCGACGAGCCCACCCCGCAGGACGCGCAGCAGCCCGACGAGGCCACCGAGGAGATTCTCCCGGACCTGCCCGACAACGTCGTCTCGCTCGATGCGCACAGGAAGGACGTGCTGGTCGACCGCCTGATGGAGGCCCTCTTCTCCGGGGCGCGGGGGAGCCTCGACGACGGGGGCGACGACGACTTGCGTCCTCCTCCCGAGGGCTACTGAACGCAGCGCCGCGTCCGCACGCGGCGCCCTCCCGGGCGCCGCGCCGCCGCACGTTTCGAACCTCGTACCGTTTTCGCTCCACCCAAATATTGAGCTCCTCGGCGCCCACGCTCTCCCGGCTCGGGCCACGCCCCGGGCCCTGACGGGCCTGCGGGGCAGGGGGGCCGGGGCGCCGCGCCGCCCTTGCCCTCCACGCTGGCGCTGGCGCGCTCGCGTGGAGGACCTGGACCTGCGTCCGCTCCGGCACCAGGTGGTGCCCACTGCGGCCTGGGTGCAGCGCTCGCCGCCGGCGGCTCTCTCGAGGCCCTGGGCCCCGAGGGGCCTGCGGGTATGGTGGCCGGGGCGCTTCGCTCCGGCCGCGCCCTCCACGCTGACGCTGGCACGCTCGCGTGGAGTTGCTGCTCCGCTGCGGCCCTGCCGGCCCTGCCGGGCAGGGGTCGGGGCGCTTCGCTCCGGCCGCGCCCTCCACGCTGGCGCTGGCGCGCTAGCGTGAAGCTGCTGCTCCGCTGCTGCCCTTTGGGGCCTGCGGGGCAGGGTTGCCCGGGGCGCTTCGCTCCGGCCGTGCCTCCCACGCTGGCGCCGACGCGCTCGCGCGGAACTTCTTCGCTTCGGCCCTGACGGGCCTGCGGGGCAGGGGGTCGGCGCGCTTCGCGCCGGCCGTGCCTTCCACGCTCGCTCTGGCGCGCTCGCTCGGAGCTTCTCCGCTGCGGCCCTGCCGGGCCTGCGGGGCAGGGGCCGGGGCGCTTCGGCCCGGCCGTGCCTTCCACGCTGGCGCTGGCGCGCTCGCGTGGAGGACCTGCACCTGCGTCCGCTCCGGCACCAGATAGTGCCACCGCGGCCTGACAGCAGCGCTGAACCTCTCTGACTCGCCCGCTGAGATCTCCTCTCCGCCGACTAAATCCGTCTGTTTGCACTAAATAGTGCTAAATCCGCGTTTCCTGATGCCGAGGTTCCCATGAGCAACAAGGACGCTTCCGTCGACGGTCCTCCGGATTCCGCCAGTCCCCTCACCACGGGCCTGCTGCTGGCTCTCGTCTCAATTGGCCTCCTCGAGACGGCCGTCCAGGCCTCTCCCGCGTCCTCCCTCTCCTCCAATCCCTTCCTCTCCCTTCCCCACCGCCTTTTTTCCTTCGCACTGCCGTACTACGTCCCGCTTCGCGCCTGGGCCATCGCGCACCCTGTCGGAGGACTCCTTCTCTGTGTCGTCCTCCTCGGGCTCGGCCTCGTCCTGTACCGGTCCTATCTGCTCCTCTGGTACAACCGCGTCCTTCCCATCCTCACCGGGCTGCAGCTCGTCCCCGACGCCACCCGGTTTGAAACGCTCTCCTATGACCTCATCGAGGAGATTCGCAGGCGTCCTCCGAGCCATAAGTTCGTCGGCTTGACGCCGCACCGCCGTCGCTTCCGCGCCGTCGAGTGGCACCCTGTCTACATCTCCGACGTCGAGCAGACGATGCACCGTCACGTCCTCGGTGAGACAGGCAGCGGAAAGACGGCCTCCGTCATCTGGCCCTCCGTCCTGCAGGACCTCTTGGACGGCTTCGGCGTCCTCGTCATTTCCGCGAAGGGCTCCGACGAGGAGATTGTGGAGGTGAAGGCCCTCGCCGCCATCGCCAACCGCGTTCCAGAGCTCCGCGTCTTCGCCCTTCCGGCGTGGAACGACTCCAACATCTGGAGTCACCGCTACAACATGGTCTGGGTACGTCCGCGGCGCGTGAAACCGGGCGCTCCCACCACGCCTTCCGTTGTGCTGGAGCCTGGCGACGACCCGGTGCCCGTCGCCCAGAGAGTCATCTCCGTCCTCACGCTGGGGGACAACGTCTTCTACAACGTCCAGGCCGAAATCATGTGGACCAACCTCTGCCGGTTGCTCCACGGCATGGTGGACGCCGACGGCAATGGCCTTGTCTTCACCATGCGGGACTTGGCCGTGTGCCTCAAGGGCATCGGCAACACGGGCGCCTACGCCGCGGCTCTCACCTTCTGCCTCAGTCGCTCCCTCGACAAAGAGGCAGCGCGCGAAATCTCCGCCCAAATCCAGAACCTGGGCAGGGACGTGCAGAAGTGCATGTCCGGCCTCATCGGCGCAGCCGACAAGTTCCGCTCTCCTCTCGTCAACGCATACGCCCCCGACTTCACCTTCGAGGACCTCCTCGAGAAGAACCAGGTGCTGTACGCGCAGCTGCCCTCCAACCTCTTCCCCATCCAGGCCCCAGCCCTGGGAAAGGTCCTCCTCATGGACCTGCAGCAGCAGGGCTCCCTGCGCCAGGTGCACCGGACGACGCGCAACCAGCAGTACTTCGGCGCCCACGTCGACGAGTTCTATACCTTCGCTGAAATGCGCGTCGTCGACAGCCTCAACAAGCTGCGCGACGCTAAGGTGCGCTTCCTCCTCGCGCACCAGTCCATCGCTGACCTGGAGCTCGTCTCCAAGGAATTCGCCTCCGCCGTCTGGGACAACACCCTGTGGAAGGACGTCCTCCGGCAGTCCAACCCTGCCCTTTGCGAGCAAATTGCCAAGTCCGTCGGCACCCACCAGGTGCACCAGTCCACCGTTCGTCGCCAACAGGGGGCCCTCTGGACATCGCTCCTCACCGGGGATGCCTCCGTGAAGCTCGTCGAGACGTTTCGCCTCCACCCCAACGAAATCAAAAATCTCGCTCCACGAGGGCAGGGGTGGTGCGTCAGCAAGCAGGGCCCCATTCCCGTCAACTACGCCCGTCTTCCTCCTCTGCAAGCTGACTTCCCTCTTCAGCGCCGTGTGCAGGCCGGCACTCCGGGCTTGCGCCTCGAGGAAAAGTTTCTGAAAGCGCCTCCCTTCGACGCGTAACTCACTCAGCGTCCCGCGCGCGGCAACTGCAACTGCCGGACGGCTCCACCGTCTTCTCCTATTCCGAAACAGCCCGAGGCCGTCCAGACGACTGCCGTGCACGACGCACCTGCCGTCCGCGGCCGTCCCCGTCAAGGAGCTGCCGCCCGCTTTCAGCGGCGCGCCTTCGCGCGTCCCTGACGGCGCCCGCCGCTCCCGCCCTCCCGCTACCGTTCCTCGCCAAGGCGAGGACTGCCCTACGGCGCATACGTCTGTCTTTACGGCGCGCTCTGCAATGTCAGACATGAGTGATACACCCACTCATGCGCATGCGCTGCGCGCACGCGTCGCTACCCGGGAAGGACTCGGGCACGCCACCTGCCGGCCCCACGCCGGCCTTGAGGCTGACATGCCGTTTCAGTTGGACATGGAGCTTTCCTCTGTCCGCATCACCCGCCGCCGTGAAGTCGTGGAACTCCCAGACGACTGCCCGAACTGCCGCAAGCCCCTTCGAGGCCCCAAAGGTGTCGGTTTCTCCGTCCAGGGCCTCACCTTCTCCGAGATTGGGGCGAAGGTGCCCGACGCCGGGCCGCCTCTCCACTTGGACGACTACACCGACTACTCGGACACCAAGGTGGACACGGGCCTTTCCTGCGGCGCGTGCGGCGCCTTCCTCCACGGGGACGACGTCATCATGACGCCGCCCCGCGACTGCGACGTGCCGCCGCCGGCAGCATCTCCCTTGCCGCTGTCGCAGGCGTGATTGCGCGGCCCCGCCGCGCAGACGTCTGTGTGGCGGGTGAGTACGTGTCTGTGATTGTATGTCAGACCCCCCTGGTAGAACTGTTTTCACGTTGGACGGCGCCCACGCCGCCAGCGCCTCGCCCGGGACGGACTCGGGCGCTTCACCACCGGCGCCAAGCCGGCCCAGAGGTCGCAATGCCCACGCCCGCCCTTCCTCCAGAGACGCTCGCCCGCTTCGACACCGAAGGGCCCGGCAGCCTCTCCGATGCGGAACTCCTCGCCCTGGGCCTCGGCCTCTCGCTGGACGTCGCAACCTCCGTCCTGTCCGAGTTTGGCGGCCTCTTCGCAGTCACCCGCGCGTCTCCCCAGGACCTCGGCACCGCACTCGGCGGCAAGGAGGCCCTCCTCCGCCGCGTCGCCGCCTCCCGGGAATTGGGCCTGCGCATGCTGGCCGCGCCCGACGTGCGCCCCAAGCTAAACAAGCCCAACACGGTTGCCGAGTACCTCGGGCCGCGCATTGCCCACCTGCCCTACGAAGTCTTCCACGTGCTGTGCTTCAACGCGCGCAACGTCCTCATTCGAGACGTGCGCGTTGCCAGGGGCACGGTCTCTAGCTGTGCTGTCTCGCCCCGCGACGTCTTCGCCCCTGCCCTCGGTACGTCGGGCACCGTCGCCGTCATCCTCGCGCACAACCACCCCTCTGGAGACCCGGAGCCGAGCGCGCAGGACCTGGCCCTCACGCGCTACCTCTGCAAGGCGGCGGCACTCCTCAACGTGAAGGTGCTGGACCATGTCGTCATTGGGGGAAAGGGGCATGTCTCGCTTGCAGAGCGCGGCATGTTTCCTGACTCCGTCGAGTGACGTCGTAGGTGGGTTGTCCGGAAGTGTGTGTCAGACCCTCCTGGTAGAACTGTTTTCACGCTGACGGCGACAACGCCGCCAGCGCCCCGCCCGGGAAGGACCCGGGCGCTTCACCACCGGCGCCAAGCCGGTTCAGAGGTCGCAATGCCCGCAGCAATCGAGAAGATGGTTTACGCCGGGGAAACGCCCTGGCACGGGTTGGGGACGCATCTCCCCGCCAACGGCACCTGGGAGGACGTCCGCGACGCGGCCGGCTTCTACGACGTCTACGAAGAGGCCCTGAAGCTCGAAGACGGCTTCATCATCCCGGACCGCAAGGCCCTGCGCCGCGCCGACACCCGCGCCTACCTCTCCACCGTCGGCACTGACTACTGCCCGCTCCAATTCGAGCAGCTTGCACGGGCTGGCCTGATTGCCGCCCACGACGTACAGGCCATCTGGCACACGGCGGGCACCCTCGGCCCCAACGGCGTGCGCGGGTGGATGCTCGCGGAGCTTCCCGAGCCGATTCGCGTCAGGGGTGACTCCTCCGAAACTCGCAAGTACGTGGTCCTCACCACCGCACATGACGGGCTGTCCGCCGCCATCCTCGCCAACGTCGCCACCCGCGTCGTGTGCCGCAACACCCTCGGCGCGGCGCTGAAGGAGCGGGGCGGGGCGCGGTGGTGCATCCGTCACACCGCCAACGCGGAGGCGCGCCTCGAAGAGGCCGCGCGTGCGTTCAGGTACATGACGACGGAAATGAAGGAGTTCGAGGAGATGTGCAACGTCCTCGTGGGCCATCGCTACACGAAGGAGATGCACACCGCCGTCATCGACGCGCTCATTCCCGTCCCGAAGGACAACAAGCCGCATCCCCGGCTGGAAAAGGACCGCGCGGCCGTCTCCAACCTGTTCGACACCTTCACCGGCGCCGACGCGCCCCTCCTCGGCACTGGCTACGGCGCGCTCCAGGCGTGGACGGAGTTCGCGAAGCTCAAAGCCCCCATCGACGAGGGCGCCGCCAGCAAGCGCACCGCGCGCCGGCTCATGTCCGCGACGGTGGGGGAGGGGGCCACGCAGGTTTCCCGGGCCCTGGGCCACATCCTGACGCAAACGGGCATCTACGTGCGCACCCCCAGCGCGCTCCCCGTCGCGGCCTGACAACCCTCCACGCGCGGCCCGCTCCTCGTGGGCGGGCCGCACATTCCGTCCATGTCCATTCCCAAGTCGCAGCCGCTCACCCGCGCGCAGCTGGCGCGCCGTGCTGAACTCATTCAGCAACTTCGCGCGGCCCATGCCGCCAACGTGCCCTTCGTCCCTCTCTCCTTCATGGTCAACCTTGCTGGCGGCGCCGCCTTCGAGGAGCGTGCGGCGCGCCTCACCGACATTGCAACGCGGGCCGCGGCGGCGCGGAAGCTGACGATGCGTGACGCCGAGGCACTGGTCCGCATCGAGCGCGCCGTGCTGGCAGAGCTCGGATTCGACCCGCGTACGCAGAAGGACCCGCTGCAACCCACCCCGGAGACAGTCCCCCCGAGCCGAAGTGTCCGCGAGGCTCTGCTCTCCGGCGACTCCGAGGCCTTCCTCCGGGTGGTCCGCAGCGCGGGACTCGTGGCCCCAACGGAGTCCACCGACTGACAGCCGTCCGCCTGGTGCCTGCACAGTCAGCTCGGCACCAGGTGCCCGCGGTGCCCGGTGTCCTCTCAGGTGGACGCGGCCGCCCCGGGGCCTGACAGCGCCACGCGCCGAGCGCGTTCGGTCGCGCCAGGAAACGGCCCCTGGCACACCCTCCGCCCAAAGGCTCGGCGCGTGGCAACGGCCCCGGGGCGGCTCGCTACAGGAGCTGCGCCTCGCCGCCCCCGTTCCGGGTGAGGGCGGCGAGGACGCCGCTCCCCACCACCTGGAGGACACCATGTCGCAGCCCGCTTCCACCGAGCCCGTCATCGTCATCGGCACCACGGAGTACACCCTCGACGGTGCCAAGGCCGCCGCCGCAGAGCTCCGGGCCCGCGCCGCGCGCGCTACGCGCCTTGCCGCGAAGGCCTACGCCGCCGGCAACGATGCCCTCGGTGCGAAGGACCTCCAGCGAGCGGAAGACTACGACCTCGAGGCCGCCAGCTTCGAGCGGCAGGTGTCTCGCTTCCTCGCCGTGTAGCTCCAGCGGCACGCCCGGCCGCTTCACCGGCCGGGTGCGCGCCCGCGGTGCCGCCACGCGCGCCCGCGGCGGGCGCCCTTGCCCTCCACCTCCGTGCTGCCTATGACGTGCTCCAGCCTCGTCGCCGCGCGCAGTCGACTGCCGCTGTCCCGCCGCTTCAGCGAGCCACAGAAGGAGGCGCGGCGTGCACGAGTCTGACTCCGTCCGAAAGCTGAATGCCTTCCTCGAGCGGTATGCGGCCGCGTTGGAAGCCCATGCCGACCGCGAGCTGTCCGAGGCCGAGCTTGCGCTTGCCGAAGGTGACGCCGCCCGGGAGGCAGCTCACCGTGAGGCGGCCGTCGCCCTGCGGGCGAAGGCCGTCCGCGTGCGACAGCAGTCCATCCCCGACTTGCCCTTCATGCGCTAGGGCGCTCACAGCCACGGCACGGCCATCCGCTCCCGCGCGTCTGCCCTCCATGCACGGCGGTCCTCCTGTGGACGCGTCGGGGCAGCGGCCTGGCAGCGCCGCATGCCGAGCGCGTTCAGTCTCGCCAGGAAGAAGCCCCTGGCACGCCCTCCGCCCAAAGGCTCGGCATGCGGCAACGGCCCCTGTCCCGACGCTTGGGGCACACCTCGCCGCCCCCGTTCCGGGTGAGGGCGGCGAAGTCGCGGCCCCACCACAAAAGGACACACCGATGCTTCCCGGCGAGACTCTTCACAGCGGCGCCCCCACCTTTTGCGACGAGTGCCAGCAGACCTTCGAGCCGCAGGTGATGCAGAGCGCCGCGGGTTGGTACGTGGGAACGTCCTGCCGCTGCGGCCCGAACACCCGCGAGTCCGGCTACTGCCCCTCGCCCGAGGCGGCCGCCGAGCTCCTCCGCATCGGTACCTACTCCCGGACGGCTCCTGCGGCGCCCCCCGCGGACCTGGATGCGGACGCCGTCCTTACCCTCGTCATCTTCCGGTGCTGACACGCCTGGGGCGCTCCTCTCACACCGAGGAGCGCTCTTTGGCTGTTTCCTCCCTGCCTCCCCGGCACCGCATTCGCGCCCTTTCTTCTTCCGGTGCGCCGGCGTGGTCCTCCGTGCCGCTCCCAAACCTCCCGCTGCAGCGCTGGCCCGCACTCTCCTCAAGCTCGGACGTGTTCGCCACCGCCCGCAGACGTCTGCGCCCGCACGTCATCCTCACCCTCCCGCCTCACTGCCCTGACGTCCCCCGCAACCGTCCGTGCGACAGCAGGGGAGTGGCGCCGTCCCCTGGCGGTCGCCGCCGACTGACTGCACGGCCGGCGGCGGGTCTCGGATGCAGTGCCGTGTGTCCTCCTAAGGACGCGCCACGGCGGGGGCCTAACAGCGCCACGTGCCGAGCGCGTTCGGTCGCGCCAGGAAACAGCCCCTGGCACGCCCTCCGCCCAAAGGCTCGGCACATGGCAACGGCCCCCGCCGCGTCGCTTGGAGCACGACTCGCCACCCCCGTTCCGGGTGAGGGTGGCGAGGTCGCCGCTCCACCACGGAGGACACGACGATGCACTTCATTCCCGACGAGCCCACCCCGCAGGACGCGCAGCAGCTCGACGAGTCCACCGAGGAGATTCTCCCGGATCTGCCCGACGGCGTCGCCTCCCTCGACGCGCACAGGAAGGACGTGCTGCTCGACCCCCTGACGGAGCTGCTCTTCTCCGGGAGGCTGGGGCGCCTCGACGATGGGGGCGATGACGACGACTTCGGTCCGCCTCCCGAGGGCTGCTGACCGCGTCCTCACGCGGCGCCCTTCGGGGCGCCGCGCCACCGTACGTTCCGAACCTCGTACCGCTTTCGCTCCGCCCCGCGCTCCTGCGGTGCGCGTTGTCGCCCTCGCAGTCTTCCGCGATGCTCGGCACGCACGAGGCCGACACGGCTCGCGTGCGGCCCTGGGCCCTCGGGGGCCCGCAGGGCAGGGGCCGGCTCGCTTCGCGCCGGCGTCCTCCACGCTGGCGCTACGCGCTCGCGCGGAGCAGCAGCTCCTGCAGCCGCTCCGGCACCTGGCGGTGCCCACCGCGGCCTCGGCGCTCCGGCTCGCCGTGCGCGGCTCGCGTGCGGCCCTGGGCCCTTGGGGGCCCGCAGGGGAGGGGCCGGGGCGCTTCGCGCCGGCCGGTGCCTTCACGCTGGCGCTACGCGCTCGCGCGGAGCAGCAGCTCCTGCAGCCGCTCCGGCTCGCCGTGCGCGGCTCGCGTGCGGCCCTGGGCCCTCGGGGCCCGCAGGGCCGGGGGCCGGGGCGCTTCGCGCCGGCTCTGCTTCATCGACCTCCGCGACGCCTGACAACCTTTCTCCTCAGTGCTTCTTCTAACCCCTGCTCAACCTCCCCCCGCTCTGTGGATCCCCGAGCGCTCTGCCGCTGCTGCTGTCGAGTCGGCTCGGGGAAACCCCTCTCCTCCCTGCCAGCTTCCCGTGGGCAGCCCTCCGGGTGCCCCGTCAACGTAGGCCGCGCAGCGGCGGCGTCCACACCTGCCGGTCGGCAAGGAGTCCTCTCCCTGCGCCCTTGCCGCGCACCTCCGTCATCACGGAACCGCATGACATCGCCGAAAGACATACATACTTGGTTGTGTGTCTTTGTCATCTGTTGTATGTATGTGCAGTCGCTGCCGCATCTCTTGCGGAGCGACACGCACTCGGGACGGACCCGGGGCGCTGCCGCCGGTCCCAAGCCGGCACCGAGGTACAGCATGAACCGCATCATCAAGCACTCGCCCTCCGCAGGAGCGAGTGCCCGGACGTGCCCGGTCATCAAGGCCGATGACCCACGCGCCCTGGCGGCTCGACCGCTGAATCCCGCGAGCACTGAGTGCGAGCGGGTCTTCGCTCAGCTCCGTGCGGAGTTGGCGGCCGCCGGCCGCTAGACGTCTGCTGCGCCGCCTGCCCGTCAGGGTGGGCGGCGCACGTCCCGGACTGTCCGCGAGCGCCTGGCCCCAAGCCCCGTCATGCGTTCTCTGGGGTCCGCACCTGTTAGTGTGTATTCGGCACTAAATAGTGCTATGAAGTGTCCCCGTGCCTCCGACTCCTCCTGTCAGCGCCTACTACCAGGCCGAGCGCGTTCGCACCGTGCTGTTGCTAGCCAGGGCCGATATCGCCCTCGTCAAGCTGGCCGGGACGGACGGCGTTCTACCGGTGACTCCAATCTACGAAGAGTGGCGGCTTGAGCTGCTCTCTCGCCTTCGCCATCTTGGCGAGGAACTCATCCACGCTGCGGGCCTCGCGGGGATGAACGGAGAAGGCCACCTCCGGCCTGCCGTCCTCAGTCCGCTCGTGCGGAAGGTCGGAAGAGTCACGCGCGCCTTTGCCGGAATGGGCAGTTCCGCGGCTTACGCTCCGCTGGCGGAGCTCGCGTACGAAGCCATTGCAGACGTCTCCGTCGGCACCTTCCTCGCCTTCAACCGCTTGGGCGCAATCGGCACGCATGGCACCTTGGTCGCGGTGCTGACTGCTGCCGTGGAAGCCGCTCTTTCACTTCGGCACTTCCTGCGTGCCGAGACTCGCCGCGTTGCCTCTCGCGCGGCGGCGCAGTCTCGAACGTGCCTTTTCGCATGAGGCTCACATGCTGACCCTCCCGTCTGCCCGCCAGTTGTTGTCCACGCTCCTTCGTGCGTCGGCGCCCACGGCTGCGCCGGCCCCGAGTCCCTCGCTCGTGGAGCTCAGGCGTCAAGGCCTCGAGTTCGCAGAGTGGTTCCACTCTCCCACCGTGCAGCACGCGCTGCCGGCACTCAAGCGGCGCTATGATTACCTGCGCCACGTCGGGGCAGAACTCCCGCTCTGGCTGTTGTCGGAGGCACCCCCTGCCTATACCGACTGCGAGACGCTTTGGATGCCGACCGATGCGTCCGTCCGCGAGGCAGTCGACCGTAATCCGAGGATGAACCCCATCCGGGCCCAGCGCCTTGCCGTTGCGACGTTGATTGATGGCGTCGGCATTGTCTCTGAGTGGGACGAGAGCAGGGCAGTGCCCTTCGTCGACGCGCTGCTGCGCCACGCAGCCGTCATCAGCTACAACGGGCTGAGTTTCGACAACGTTGTCTTGGGCGCATACGGAGACGAGGCCCGTGAGCGTCGGTTGCACGCTCGCACGCTCGACCTTATGTACTGGCTGCAATGGAGGCTCAAGCAGGCCAAGGTTCGGAAGCTCGATGACCACGCCTGGGAGCTCCTCCGCAAGCGGAAGCTGCCTCTCACTTCGCTCGTGCACCCCGCCGAGTCGGTGCCCGCGGTCTTTCGGCGAGGTCGGCCCGAGGACGTTCTGGCTGTCCGCCTCTACTGCTGGCACGACACTGAATTGCTGCGAGACCTCTGGGAGGCCACCAAGGGCACGTCGATGGAGCTGCGGAGCTTCTACGCCTGGTGGCTCACATCCCAGAGAGAGCGACTGCAGCTCGAGCTGTCACGAGGGCCCATCCGGGCCTCAGAGGCGCACACCACGCCCTCGCTCCGCTCATTTGCCTGATGGATTGAAGGACGACCCCAATGCATCGACCCAACCGCACCATGCCGCTCCTCACCGCGCGAACAGTCCGCGTGCTCAAGGCCCTCATTCTTGGCGCCGAAGCGTACGAACGTGCGCAAAGCGCGGAGAAGGTTGCGCGGCAGAACTGGCGCCGCGCCGGCAACATGTTCGGAACGAAGTACCACCGCGCCTACGAGGCGGCACGCGACGGGATGCTCGATAGCAGGAAGGCCGCGGCGGCCCTCGCCTTGCCCGTCGCCTCGAGTCCGGAGTTGCGCTGCCTCCTCTCCCTCCCCCCTCAGCGGCCCTCGAAACTGCGCAGTCCGCCCGCTCGTCGCACCCCGAGGCCGTGACATGAGTGCCGAACGGAGCGACACGTCGGCAGTGCTCAGCACCATCCGCGCAGTCGAGGCTCGTGGATGGTACGTGGAGGGCTTTGAGCCGGAGCTCGGCCTCCGTGCTCAACGGCCCGGCTACGGCGTCGTCACCGCACTGACAGGTGGCGCGTTGCTCGACGGGATTGCTAAGCGGGAGGAGGACTTCTACGCCGCCGCCGAGGCCACCAGCGCCGCCGGTGCCTACTTCTACGGCAACGTCCCGGGGCGAGGGTGGACCGCACTCCGGCCAGACGGCGCGGAGTGCATCGTCTTCGAGTCCGTTCAGAACTTCGTCCGCTACATTTCCGGCCCGCCCACACCCCAACAGACGTCTGCACCCGCGTGGGCCGCCCTCTGTGCTGACTCGGCGGGCTCAAATAGAGAGGGGGGCACGCGATGATTCGTACTTTCCCCTCAACCGCTGCGCTTGCGTGTGTGCTCGTGGTTCTGGGGTCTTGCGTCGCCTGCTTGCTCGTGCGCGCTCGAAGACACCAGCGTCGCCGTGGGGTGCTGATGGGACTGGAGGTGCTGACCCGGTTGGGCCCCGAGGTGGGGCCGCTCGCGCGGGCGGTGTACGCGGCGACACTGTTGGGGGCAGCTCGAGGCTCAGAGATTGCGGACCGTGTTCGCCTGGCTCGCCCAGGCGACCTGGGAGACCTGCCGACCATCGCCGTCTATCCACTGTTGCGGCAGCTCACACGGCTCGGGTTGGTTCACAGTTGGGATGCCCTATCGCCCGACCACCGGGAGGCGCATAGGTACTACGCTGCGCCGACCTCGATTGGAGAGGCGCCCGTCACTTCGCGGCCCCCGCCAAGAAGCGCTCACCAATGATGAACTCCTACCATCAACTACGGGCCTACCACGCGTGGCTACTTGACCACCCGGGGTGCTGCTTTCTCTTTTCGACGGTGGGCGTGGCGTGCTTCCTCGGGCTGTTGTGGGTCCGCTACGTCCTGCGCTCCGGGGCTCGGACGCCCTCACGTATGAGTGGCGGCTGACATCTACCCCCGCAGGGGGATGGTGGCCTCTGGCGGGTTCTCCTAAGTACCTGCTTTGATGCTGAGGGATGGGAGGTGCAGCTGGTGAGTCCCACAACCTCGCAGGAGTGCGTACTGTGGGCCTGTAAGTCGTGCGACTTCGGCACTACTACCCCTCCGCTTGCCGCAGGGCACGAAAGCACGACGGGACACGCGTTGCGCTCGATGCCGCTGCCCGGGGGAGTACCGCTGCCGCCGGAGGTGGCTCTCGCTGCGCTGGCAGCCAGCCAGCCAGGCGGCCGCGGCGCAGAGCACCTGTCACGCGACCGACGCCGTCAGTCTTTGTGGCCGGACTCCTTTTCGTGCAGCGCGAGCGCGAAACCAGCGGGGGCGACAGTCCAGGTGGGGAGATTGACCTCGACTCGTGGCAGACGCTTTCTGGATTCTCCTGCAGGCTCTCGGCTCGAGGAAGTGTCCTCCCAACTCGAAGCACTCCTGATACGGGAGTAGGGCGGTCTTAAATGGGAATCACTCGCTTTGGCTTGCACGGGCACGAAGGCTTCGCGGTCGGATTCGTCACGCAGGACGGCTCACCGAAGGGTTCCAATTACGTTCGCGAGCTTTCGTACCCGATGGATGACAAGGAGCACTACGTAGAGATGCTGGCCGCCGGCTGCGACTGCGGGTGGCGCTCGCCGCGTTGGCGTCCCACGTCCACCACCAGATGGGCGCCGTTCATTGTCCACACCGCGAGCTCCGACGATGAGAAGGTCCGTGAGCTCTGGAACCAGCACGCGGACTCGTACGTCGCTGCTACGTCGCATGTTTCGAGGCATGATACCGGCAGGACCTCGAGCAACTAACTGAGGACGTGACGTCAAACGAGATAACGCCCGCAGAACTTCGCCGGCTCGCAGTGGCTCTGGCAGCGATTCGAGTTCGGCAGCTCGCCGAGTCAGGCGACGCTCACCTGTACCTCGAAGCCCCCCGCGTTCGCGGCCGCGGGGCTCGACGCCCGCCTTACCGGCATCGACCTGGATGCCTTGGACCAAGAGCTTGGGGAGATTGCGGACCGGCTTTCTGCAGAGGCGTCTGGACACCCGCCGGGGCCGACTGATGCCGCCACACCTGCCTGCAGGTGAATAGATACGTGAAAAGATGGACACGTGTGGCTGCCTGCACGACGCGCCCTCTCCCTCCGACGAATGGGTGGCCGATTAGAACTCTGTGGAAACAACGCCATCGGCTGGGCGTGGAGCAGGGACCTCGCCAGCAGGGACAACTTGGTGCTCGCCCTCGGAACCTCGGCACCTGTGCACCCAAGCTGCGGCTGACGTGAACGACGCAGGGCGCCAGCATGTGCCGACGCCCCTCGCTGCTCGTGCCAGTCAGGGGGAAACGGGAGGCTACAGCCGAGAGCCCATCCCCTCTGTGTCGCGTGTGTCGCGGCGCTTGCTACCTCGGTCTATGCGGCGAGTTCCGCCACGCGCACGGAGGTCGCGCCGGAAGTTGCCCTCACAGCGCGCCTTCCCCTCGCTCGCCCGTTCTGACGCGCAGGGCATCCTCCACCGGCAGGACGAGGACCTTCCCGTCCCCCGGGTTGCCGGTGTGGGCGTGCCGCTCAATGGCGGCGAGGACGGGCGCAACCACGGCGTCCGGCACGGCGAGCACGAGCATGACCTTCGGTGTGTAGTTGACCGAGCCGTGCGCGGGCTTCTCGAGGCCATTCTCGCCCCGTTGGTGCCCGAAGCCCCGCACGTCCATGGCTGTGATGCCGCCCACGCCGGGGATGACCTGGAGCGCATCGGTGACGGCGCTTAGCTTAAAGGGCTGGATGATGGCCTGAATCTCCTTCATGACACGCCTCCTTCCGCAACACGGGGATGTCCGTCGGCGCCCGAGGACTGCTCAGGGGGAACAGGGGCCACCACCGGACTGCCTCGGTCAAACCAAGTGTAGACGGTGGGCAACACCAGCAGCGTCAGCAACGTGGAGCTGAGGAGGCCGCCGATGACGACTGTCGCGAGCGGCTTCTGCACCTCCGCGCCCGCACCGCTGGCGAAGGCCATGGGGATGAAGCCCAGGCTTGCCACCAGCGCGGTGGTGAGGACGGGCCTGAGGCGCAGGTGCGCGGCGTCGTGCGCGGCCTGCGCCGGGGTGCGTCCCTCCTGGCGAAGCTGTCGCATGTAGCTCACCAGCACCAGGCCGTTGAGGACGGCCACGCCGAAGAGCGCGATGAAGCCCACGGCCGCGGAGATGGAGAGCGGCATGCCGCGAACCAGCAATGCAAGCAACCCGCCCGTCACGGCGAAGGGGATGTTGAGGTAGATGAGCGCCGCCGGCCGCACCGCACCGAAGCTGCTGTAGAGCAACACGAAGATGAGGAAGAGCGTCAGCGGCACCACAATCGCGAGCCGGCGGCCCGCGGACTGCAGATTCTCGAACTGACCGCCCCATTCGAGCCAGTAGCCGGGCGGCAACTTCACCTCGCGCGCGACGACAGCCTGCGCCTCGGCCGCGAAGCCCTGCAAGTCGCGCCCGCGGACGTTTCCCTCGATGGTGATGCGCCGCTGGATGTTCTCCCGGCTCACCTGGGCCGGACCCTCCTCCACCACCACCCTTGCGAGTTCGGACAGGGGAATGAGCTGCCCGGTGGCAGTCGCCACCTTCAGCGCCCCCAGCCCCTCCACCGTGGCGCGCGCGTCCGGCTTGAAGCGCACCTGCAGGGCGAAGCGCTTCTGGCCCTCCAGCACCGTGCCGACTTCGCGTCCCCCGATAGTCTCGATGGTGTCGAGCACCTGGCGGACGTTGATGCCGTAACGGGCAATGGCCTGGCGGTCCACCTGGATGCGTGCAACCGGCAGGCCCGCCACCTGCTCCGCCTTCACGTCCGCCGCGCCGGGCACCTTGGAGAGTGCACTCACCAGCCGGTCACCCGTCTTCTTCAGCACGTCCAGGTCCTCGCCATAGAGCTTCACGGCGAGGTCGGAGCGAACGCCGGAGATGAGCTCGCTGACGCGCAGCTCGATGGGCTGCGAGTAGCTGAAGACGCTCCCGGGCACTTCCTTGCGCAGTGCCTCGTCGAAGACGGAGATGAGGCCGTCGCGGTCCTTCGCGGTCGTCCATTCCTCGTGAGGCTTGAGCATCACGAGGATGTCGGAGATTTCGACGCCCATGGGGTCGGTGGCAATCTCCGCCCGGCCCGTTCGTGAAACCACCGTCTGCACCTCGGGGAAGCGCTTGAGCACGCGCTCGATGAGGGTGGTCTGCCGCACCGACTCCTCCAGCGACACCGAGGGCACGCGCCACGCTTGAAGCGCGAGCGCCCCTTCATCGAGGCGGGGGATGAACTCGGCGCCCAGGAGGGGCAGCGTCGCGAGGCTCACAGCGAGGACAGCTACTGCGATTGCCACCACTGCCTTGCGGCGCGAGAGGCACCAGGCCAGCGCGGGCTCGTACACCCTGCGGGCCCCGACGATGATGAAGCTCTCCTTCTCCTGCACCTTGCGCGGCAGCACGAGGGAGGCGAGCGCGGGCACCAGCGTGAGGGAGAGGACGAAGGCTCCCGCGAGCGCGCAGATGACCGTGATGGCCATGGGGCGGAACATCTTCCCCTCGATGCCGGTGAGGCTGAGGATGGGCAGGTAGACGACGGCGATGATGCCCACGCCAAAGGAGGCGGGCCGCACCATCTCGATGGCGCTGCGGTACGCCACCTCGTCCCGCTCTTCGCGGGTTAGCGCACGGCCGAGCTCGTGGTTTCTCTCGGCGATGTGTCGCACGGAGTTTTCGATGATGATGAGGGCGCCATCCACGATGAGCCCGAAGTCGATGGCGCCCAGGCTCATCAGATTCCCCGAGATGCCGAGCTCCCGCATGCCGATGAAGGCCGTTAGCATGCAGAGTGGGATGGCACTTGCCACGATGAGGCCGGCGCGCAGGTTGCGCAGCATCAGGAAGAGCACCACCACCACCAGGAGGCCGCCCTCGATGAGATTCTTGGCCACCGTGTGGATGGTTTTTCGCACCAAGTCCGTGCGGTCGTAGAAGGTGTCGATGGTTACGCCCTGCGGAAGCGTCGGACGGATTTCCTCGACGACGGCCTTCACGTCGTTGACCACCGCACGCGAATTCTGGCCGATGAGCATCATCACGATGCCGGTGACGGCTTCACCCTTCCCGTCGCGGGTGACGGCACCTTGGCGCACCTGGGGCGCGAACTTCACCTCGGCCACGTTGCGGATGTAGATGGGCGTGCCCTGAGACGAGGTGGAGACGACGATGCTGGCGATGTCGTCCAGAGTCTCGACGATGCCTTCTCCGCGGATGAGCACCTGCTCCTGCGCGCGTGTGATGTAGGCGCCTCCGGCGTTGGCGTTGTTCTCCTCCAGCGCGTGGAAGACCTGCTCCAGCGACAGGCCGTGAGCCGAGAGCTGCGCGGGGTCCAGCTGCACCTCGTAGGTCTTCAGCTCCCCGCCGAAGGCATTCACCTCGACGACGCCGGGTACACCGCGAAGCCGGGGGGAAATCTGCCACTCGAGAATGGAGCGCAGCTCCATCGGGCTCTTCCCCTCGCCCTTCACCTCGAACTGGTAGATTTCGCCCAGGCCGCTGGAGATGGGGCCCATCTCCGGCGTGCCGTAGCCTGGAGGAATGCTCTCCTTCGCCGTGGTGAGCCGCTCCTGCACCAGCTGGCGCGCGAAGTAGATGTTCACCTCGTCCTTGAAGACGACGGTGACGACGGAGAGGCCGAACTTGGAAACCGAGCGAATCTCCTCGGTGTCCGGCAGCCCGCTCATTGCCGTCTCCACGGGCACGGTGACGAACTTCTCCACCTCCACGGGCCCCAGGCCCGGCGAGGTGGTGAGCACCTGCACCTGCACGTTGGTGACGTCTGGGACTGCGTCGATGGGCAGGTTTCTCAGCGCGTTGAGTCCGAAGCCGATGAGGACGGCCGTCAGGACGAAGATGAGGAAGCGGTTCTTGATGGAGAAGTGGATGATTTTGTCGAACATGGTGGCCCGCCGCCCTCAGTCGTGCTCGCCCATGCTCTCCTTGGAGAGCTCGGACTTGAGAATGAACGCGCCCTGCGTGACGACCTCGGTGCCCGCCTCGATGCCGGAGAGCACCTCCACCTCCCGGGCGGAGCTCGCGCCGGCCCGCACCTTCACGGGCTTGAACTGGTTCTCCTTCACCGGGACGAAGACGAACTGCTCCTCGCCCACCTTCTGCACGGCCTCGCGCGGGATGACGAGGCGCGTGGGCTCGGGAGTCCCGGCATCGGATGCTGTCCCCTCCGTGGTGAGGACTTCCGCCTGGGCGAACATGCCCGCCTTGAGGGCTCCGTCGGCGTTGGGGACGGCCACCCGCACCGGCACCGAGCGCGTCTTCTCATCGACGACATCGCCGATGTATTCGACGCGGCCCTCGAAGCGCCTGTCGCCGAGAGCTGAGACGGTGAGGGCCACCGGCTGGCCGACCCGTACGCTGCGCAGCTGGGACTCGAAGACGTCCAGCACCACCCAGAGCTCCCGCAGGTCCGCGACGGTGTAGAGGGGCGTGGACGCGTCCACGCTGGCCCCCACGGTGCCGCCAATCTGCACGACTGTGCCGTCCAGTGGGCTGCGAGCCGGGAATCGCGAGCTGTAGTGCTCGTCGGCCTTGAGCGCGCGAATCTCCGCGTCATTGAGCCCGAGCGCATGCAGTCGCCCCTCCGCCGCATTCATGTCCGCCTGCGCCGTGGAGAATTCCGCCTCCGCCTGGCGCGCTTCCCTCTCCGAGGAGATGCCTTTTCCCAGCAACTCCTTCTCCCGGCGGAAGTTCTCCTCGGCCACGCGTGACTTCGTTGCCGCCGAGAGGTAGTCGGCGCGCGCCTGGCCCAGCTCCGGACTCTCCAGGTACCCGAGCACGTCGCCCTTCTTCACCTTCTGCCCCAGGTTGACTTCAATGCTGGCAATCCGTCCGGGGACGCGCGCCGCCACCTGGGCGACGCCCTTCTGGGTGAACGAGATGCGCGCGGCGGCGGTAAGCCCCCTGGAAAGCGGCTTGAGCTGCGCGTGGGCCCGCTGCAGCTGGGCATTCTTCAGCGCCTCGGGTGGGAGGGTGATGATTTCCTCGTGCCCCTCCCCATGGCCTTCGCCCTCCCCAGGGGCAGCGTCACCCTCCGCTGCCTTTGTTTCGCCCGCGCCTGCCTTGGGTTCGGCGCCTCCGGGCGGCGTTTCCTCCTTGCGTGAGCAGCCGAGCAGCAGGGAGGAGAGCGTCAAGCACAGCAGCATGTAACGAGTCATGGAAGGCTCCCGACTGCCCGCTTCAGTTGTGCGTCCGCGGTGGCCAACTCCCGCAGCGCGTCGATGTAGCCCCGCCGTGCGTCCAGGGACTCCCGCCGGATGACCAGCAGCTCCAAGAAGTCCACCTTGCCGGCGCGGTACGCTTCGTTGACCAGCTCCAGGTTCTCCTGGAGCGCGGCGAGGACGTCCTCGCTGTAGACGGCTGCGGCGGCGCTCGCGCCCTGGTAGCGCTCCAGCGCGAGCGTCACCTCGGAGCGCACCAGCTGCTCGACGGCCCGAAGCGTGCCCTCCGCCTGCGTCAGGCGCGCGGCGCTCACGCCCCGGGCCGCCGGGTTGCGATTGAAAACGGGCAGCTCGAGAGAAAGGGTGCCCTGGATGATGTTGGCATCCTCCTCGCGGCTGTAGCTCGCCCCGAGGCGGGGGCTGGGCAGGGCCTCGCGCGCGGCGAGCTTGCCTTCCGCCCGGGCGGCGTCGACCTCCGCCCGCGCCGCCTTCACCTCTGCTCTGTGCGCGAGCGCCCTCTCGAGGAGCGTTTCCAAGGGCGGCGCCTGTGCGGACGGCGGAGCCATGACTCCGCCCTCTAGCGCCAACGCTTCGGAGGACTCCAGGCCCAACAACAGGCGCAGTTGTGCGTAGGCCACCGAGCGCCGCTGGAGGGCCAGCGCGCTCTCTCGGGCAGCGCGGCCCTGCTCCACGCGTGCGGTGTTGGCCTCGATGCGAGAAGCGGCGCCCGCTGCTTGGCGCTCCTGGGCGGCCCGGAACGCCTGGTCAGCCAGGGTACGCCCCTCCTCGGCCAGCCGGACTTCCTGTTCCGCCGCTACGGCCTGGGCGAAAGCCTCGCGTGCCTCGGCCGCAAGGTCGACCTTCAGCGCCTCCAGGCGTGCCTCGCTGCTGCTCAGCTCCGCTCTCGCGGCGTCCTTGCGGGCGCCACGCTGGCCGAAGACTTCGAGCCGCTGGCTTACCCCCAGCCCGACGTCCACGCTGGTGTTTCCCGGCCGCTGCCGGGGCCCGACGGCGGCCGACACCTCCGGGTTCTGCTGGAAGAGGAGAGAGGCCCCCTCCAGACGCGCCCGCGCGGCGGCGGCTTCCGCACGCGCTGGAAGAAGGCGCGGGCTGTGCTCCAGCGCGAGTGCCACCGCGCCTTCGGATGTCAGTTTGCGTTGGGCCAGGGCGGGCTCAGGCAGGAGCCACACCAGGCAGGAAAGGGATAGCAGTCGAAGGGGACGAATCCGGCTTGGAAACATAGAGGCATGCGTCATGGAAGCAGCCCCGGCTGGACCGGGTGCGGCTTCCGCGAAGAACAGCGGGAACGGGCCAGGGCCGCCCTCCAGCCGGACGTCGTGCCCGGTGGGAGGAGTGGCCGCTTCAGTGGAGGGAAGACGCCTGCGCGCGCGGCGAACCCGGCTTCGTCGTGCTCTCCGGACGCCCCCGCGTACGAACCGAGAAGCCCATGGACAGGCAACTTCCTGGTGTGCGCCAGTTGAGTGCCAGAGATGTCGGGTACGCCTGAACCAACTTCACGGCGTCATGCAGCCCACGGGTGGGTCGCCCGCCCAAGCAGGCAGTCCCACCGGGAACGCACGGCGTGTATGCGCGCGGCCTAGACTGCTATCGGCGGACGCAGCAGCCGCCGGTAGGTACCCACGGCAACTCGCTGCTCAGGCCCGAAAATGGGCCCGTTGGCGACGGGCGGCGAGGGTGCGACTTCCGCCACGCTGGTAGGAAGCACCGGCTGGCTGGCGCAGCAGCGACAGTGGTGTGCCACCGGGCCGCAGCCGTGCTCCTGGTTCCCCACGTCCAGGTCCTTCTCCCCTGGCTCAAAGTGAGCCAGATGACCTGACGTCGCGTAGTGCACGGCCAGCTCGACTCCCTCCCCGAGGGAAGGCACGAGGCCATGGACCAGCACGATGACGAGGAGAAGTCGGAGCACCAGGGGTTTCCTTAGCGCACACACCGTGAGGCTGCAACCCAGGGGCGCCCATTGTCAGGACGTTTCCATGACAGGAACGACAGTCCCCTTCCAGCCAACCAGGGCCGCGCCATCTGGGTCGGTGGGTGTTGGAAAGCGCATGCCGCAGCGAGACGAAAGCCCTCCCTCATCTGGCCGGGTGTGGCTCTTCGCTCCAACGTGAAGAAGCACTCGGAGCGCTGGCCGTTCATCTTCCAGCTCACGAGCATGTCGCGCACGTGTCCTCGCCCTTCCAGGCTTCCCAGCCTTCCTTCGCGATGAAGAGCGTCATTCCCAGCGCGGCAATGGGGTCCGCCCACCACCAGCCCCATGCGGCGTTGAGGCCGATGCCCACCAGGGTGATGAGCGACAACCACCAGCAGGCGGATGTCTGGAAGGCGTCCGCCTCCATGGCTCTGCTGCCGAGCGCCGCCGCGGTGCGCTTCTTCGCGCGGGCAAGCCACATCATCACCGCCAAGGAGACGCTGGTCAGCACCAGGCCGACGATGCTCGGCTGCGCACGCTCACCCGTGAGCAGCGCCGTGCTTGCGTCCCAGGTGACGTACGCGGCGAGCAGGATGAGCGTCAGTCCGATGAGTTGGTGCGCGCGCCTGTCGAGCTTCTGCAACTCCGCTGGCGTGCGGCGGGTGTTCCGCTCCGCGGACAGCCGCCACAGCATGACACCCGCCGACGTGCTCTCCACGAAGCTGTCCACGCCGAAACCAAGCAACGCCACGCTGCCGGCGGCGAGGGCGGCCGCCACCGCGCTAGCGCCCTCGACGAGGTTCCAACTGACGGTGAGGAGTGTCAGGGCCGTGGCCCGCCTGAGGAGCGGCACGCGGTCACCGGACAGGACGAAAGCTTCAGACATGGCGTCCCTCTCCTGCATGCGCCGGGCGGGGCTCCCTCTGGGGAGCGAGCTGACAGCAGCCGGAGAGCGCCCCTGCTTCCACCTGGAGTGTGACGTGCTCGATGCCAAACTCGTCGTGGAGCTGCCGCTTCAGCCGGTCAAGGAACGCGTCATCCGGCTGCATTCCGCGGACGACGAGATGGGCCGTCAGCGCCGCCTCCGTCGTGCTCATGGCCCAGACGTGCAAGTCATGCACCTCGGAGACACCGGGCGCCTGGCCGAGTTTCTCCCGCACCGAAGCCATGTCGATGTTCTCCGGCACGGCATGCAGCGCGAGGTTGACCGAGTCCTTGAGCAGGCCCCACGTCCCCACGAAGATGAGGACCGCGATTGCAAGCGTCACCACGGGGTCCAGCCATTCCCACCCGGTGAAATGGATGAGGGCACCGGCCAGGACGACGCCGAGTGAGACGCCCGCGTCCGCGGCCATGTGGAGGAAGGCCCCCCGGATGTTGAGGTCCTTCTTTCGGTCCTTCCAGAAGAGCAGGGCCGTGACGGTGTTGATGAGGATGCCCACGCTGGCCACGGCCATGATGGTGACACTGGAGACAGGGGCGGGCTGTCCCAGCCGCCGCACCGCCTCCCAGCCGATGCCGCCCACCGCGACGAGCAGCAGGAGGGCATTGAGAAAAGCGGCCAGGATGGACGAGCTGCGCAGGCCATAGGTGTGCCGCTCCGTCGGCTTCCGCCGGGCCAGGATGCTCGCTCCCCAGGCGAGCACCAGCCCGAGGACGTCGCTCAGGTTGTGCCCGGCATCCGCCAACAGTGCCAGCGAGCCGGAAACAACCCCAAAGGTGGCCTCGATGGCCACGAAGGCCAGGTTGAGCGAAACGCCCAGCGCGAATGCCCGGCCCGGTGACGGCGCTGAGTGATTGTGGGTACCTGACATACGCGTCGGTGCCTCCAGAGCGAAGATGGTCGCGACGGGGCGGGCCTTTTCCGGCGCTTGAAGAGAAGCGGCCCACCGTCTGAAACGGCTGACGCGCCGACACATTCGAGGTTACAGCGTGGTCTATTCGAGCTGCCGCGCGACCACTGAAGCCGCAGCTCTCATGCGGACAGGGGGCCGTACGCCTGCCTCAGAGGCAGGCCGAGAACCTGTCGGGCAGTGTCCAGGCGCTCCTTGCTCTCTCAAGGTTCGCGGCGTACCTGGACCGCGTGAGCTCCAGCTCATGGGCCATCTGACCTTCAGCTACGGCGTCTTTTACCCCGGGCCGTAGGAGAGGAGCGGGCCTGCAGCGCGAGGGCCGCCAGCCACCCCAGCGGAGCGCCCAGCGTGAATCCCATGAAGAGGCTGGCCGCCGCGAACATGATGTCCGCGTGGGGCTCACCCCAACCGGCTGTGAAGAGGCCCATTCCGAGGGCGGTGCCAGCCCACAGCGCATACCGCCGCAACCGGAGGCGGGCCTGAAGCACCGCTGCGGCGAGCAGGCTGAGGCCTGCGGCGCATGCGAGAAGAGGGAAGGGCCAGTTGCTTCGGTAGAGCTCCACGCGCAACGGTCCTTCGAGGTCTCCTTCAAGGCGCTCCACCCTCAGTTCCCTGCTGCCCTGTGGGAGGACGCCACGCTGGTGGAAGCCCAGCCGCTCTCTAAAGACATGGGTGCGCACGCGCCGCGTCCGCACGTGCGCACGCGTCCGCTCCAGCGTTCCAACTGCCACCTCCTCCATTCCCGCGATGGAGAACAGGACCCCCCGCGCTCCCTCCTTGGCGAGACTCCCTCTCACCACGAGGAGGACGCCCCCTTCTGCGGCGGGAGGGACGGCGATGTGCTGTCCCTTCCCGGTGACTTCGCCGCCGGCGAGCGGCGCTCCAGGCACCAACGTTGCGACAGCTGGCAGGACAGCGAGGATGAGCACGAGGAGCACCAGGAGGCTTGCGGTGACGCGCGCCCGACGTGCTGTCGTGCCTCGCCAGGCCTCGTGCAGCATGGCGCCGCAAACAGCGAGCGCAGAGAGTGCGATGAGGGCGGCCGCGGCGCGGCCATCTGCGGGGAGTTCCATCATGGACATGGGCACGGGTTGGCCCGGCACCGCGTGGGGTGCGAGGCACTTTCCTCAGGTGGGCTCACAGGGACAGTCCACGCAGCCTCGACGGCAACAGGAAGGGCCGCATGATTGCTCCAGCCGGCGGCCCAACGCCTGGCGTGCCCGATGGAGGCGGACCTTGGCATTGGCATGGGTGATGCCTGCCGCTTCGGCGAGTGCGGCGAGGCTCTGCCCCTCCAGGTCCACCTTGCGCAGGGCCTCCGCGTACTCCGGCTTCAAGGTGGTGGAGAGGGCGGACACGCAGGCGCAGACAGTCCTTTCCAACTCGACGGCGTCCTCGGTGGACAGGGCGCTCTCCCCGGCCAGCCCGCGAAGTGCGCGCTCCTCGCGCTCCTCGTGCCGGTGGCGGTCGATGAGTGCGTTGCGCAGCACCCGATAGAACCAGGCCACCGCGCTCTCCTCCTGGCGCAAGGTGCTCCCGCTCTCCATTCCCTTGAGGAGCGCGGCCTGAAGCACCTCTTCCGCCGCCTCGGCACCTCCGACACGGGGCACCAGGAACGCCAGAAAGCGTTGCCGGTTGTGGATGAGGGCTTCCAGGACTTCCGGGCGCATGGAGACTCCTTGTACCCCAGGTGTCCGCACAGAGACTGCGGGCCTACTTCCTGTCCCGGCGAAACGGCCAGGCCAGCTGTCCGACGTAGTCCTGCGGCAGCGTGGGTTCATCATCCATCCCCACATCGAGCGGGGCCTCCCCCTTCTTCGGGAGGGCAGTCCCGAACAGGTAGTCCCACAGGGACAGGATGGCACCGTAGTTGCCCTGGACGTCGGCCCACCGACGTTGATGGTGCCAGCGGTGGAGCTCTGCCACGGCGAAGACGTATCGAAGCACGCCAGCCCGGTAGGCGAAGTTTCCATGCTGGAACATCAGGTGCAGGGTGACGGTGGCCAAGGCGCATGCCACCACGCTGGGCGGGGCGCCGAGCAGCCCCAGTGCCAGCAGGCCGGGAGCTCCCTCCAGCAGCTCGTGGACGAGGTGCCGACGCTGACCATTGAGCCAGTAGACACGCCGGGAGCTGTGGTGGATGGCATGCAGACGCCACATCCACCCCACCCGGTGACTGGTGCGGTGGATGACGTACAGGCCCAAATCAAGGACGGCGGTGCCCAGCAGGGCCTGGAGCCAGAATGGCCAGAGGTGCGGCCACAGGCCGCTGCTCCCGTGCAGCAACGTGAGGACGGGGCCGTAGACGAGCACCGAACCCTGGTTGACCAGGATGTTGCCAGTGAAGTGCAGCACGTCCGTCACGGTATCCCCGGAGTCCCTCTGCCACGCCCTCGCGTGCGGTAACCAGAGTTCCAGCGCCACGACGACGAGCGCGGCGGCCACGAGCACCGGCGGTCCTACGCGCCAGTACGGAATGCCGCGAGCCACCGCGGCGACGAGCACCGCCACGCCCCCGAAGAAGACGAGGGGGTAGGGCAGGTACAGCAGGAAGAGGGGGGGGCGCCGGGCCGCATCCGGCGTCTGTGCAAGCGAAGTGTCCATGGAAGAAGGGTGCCTCCGCGGGGCCTGCTCTCGCTTGAACGAACTAGCTATCTCGACGCTCCGAGCGGTTCGGGGACCACCCACTCCGCCCAGCCCATGACTTCGGTGGGCCGGATGCCGAACATTCTCCGGAAGACGCGCGTGAGGTGGGCTCCGTCGGCGAAGCCCGCCCGATGGGCGGCCTCGGTCAGCGTCAGCCCCTCGCGCAGGGCGGCAGCCGCGCGCTGCAGGCGGAGCCAGAGCACGTAGGGGCGCAAGGGGATGCCGAGTTGCGAGGCGAACAGGTGTGACAGCCGGCTGGGGGAGATGCCCGCGTGTGAAGCCACTGCTCCCAGGCGCACGTCCCGCTCCAGGGAGTCGTTGAGGTAGCGGACCGCACGCAGGACGGCCGGGTGCAGCACCTGTGGGCGCTGCGAGGGCCCCACGAGCGTGGACAGCAGCGCGGTGGCTACCCGGCGGGCTTCTTCCCACGTCCTGGGAAGCGAGTCTGGAGCGGCGGCGAGCAGGGGCTGCCCCGCCACCACCCACTGCGCGGCGTCGCGGGCACTTCCCCCCTTCCTGCGGAGGAGTCGTCCCGCCAGGCCGTCGGGGTCTATGTAGAGCAGGACGACGGCGGGCACGGGGGTCACGAAGGCATGCGATGCATCCGGAGGGATGACGGCCACGTGGGTCCGCACCTGAACGCCGTCCGCCCCCTGAATCTCCGCGGTGTCCTTCAATGCCACCAGCAGCTGGAAGGCGTGATGGGCATGCAACGCGGTGCTGCCGGCCGGACCCGCGTAGACGAGTTGGCCGCTCTCCAGGAACATACGTCCCTGCCAGCCTTCCGGTGGCATGTTGCCGCGCTTCATCGAGGTGCCGGGCGGGCTGTCCATTCCGGTTGCTGGCATGTCGGGCCCTCAGGCTCGCAGCATGCGCAGCCCGCTGCCGATGACGATGAATTCGCTGACCTCGTGAGCGAGGACCGCGATGGGCAGCGTGAAAGTCCCAGCGAGTGCCCCCACCACCAGCACACTGATGACGAGCGCGGAGAGGACCAGGTTCTGGCGCACCACGGCGTGGTTGCGCCGGGCGAGCGTCAGGGCATACGCGAGTCGCTCCAGGTTATCGGCCATGAGGGCCACGTCCGCCGTCTCCAGGGCGACGTCCGTACCCGCTGCACCCATGGCCACGCCGACCGTGGCTTCCGCGAGTGCGGGTGCGTCGTTGACGCCATCACCCACCATCGCCACGTGTCCGTGCGTGCGCGTGAGCTCACGCACCCTGGCCGCCTTGTCCTCGGGCTTCAGACCCGCGTGCACCTCGTCAATGCCCACCTCGCGTGCCAGGGCCTGGGCGGTGCGCTCGTTGTCTCCGGTGAGCATCACCACCTTCTTCACGCCCGCTGCGTGGAGGGCTGCAATGGCGGCGCGGGCATTGGGGCGGAGGCTGTCGCGGATGGCCAGCAGCCCCCAGGGTGTCCTCTCATCGCCCACCACCACCACCGTCTTGCCCTCGGCCTGGAGGCACGCCACCTCCTCCCGGAGCGCGTCGAGACGAAGGCCCAGCTTCTCCTCGAAGAGCGCGGGGCTGCCGACGTACAAGGGGACGCCCTGGTAGCTCCCGGTGGCTCCGGCGCCGGTGAGCGACCGGAAGCCCTGCACTTCTCCCACGCGCACGCCTTCCTGTTCCGCACGCCGGACGATGGCCAGGGCCAACGGGTGCTGACTGTGGCGCTCCACTCCCGCTGCCGCTGACAGCAGCCGCGCCTCCGAGTTACCCGCCTCCGTGGCCCAGGTGGGAAACAGGCGGACGTCGGTGACGTCGGGCTGTCCGCGCGTGAGCGTTCCGGTCTTGTCCAGGGCCACCACGTCCACCGTGGCGAGTAGCTCGACGAAGGTGCCCCCCTTGATGAGCACGCCCTTCCTGGCAGCCGTGCCGAGAGTGGCCACCAGGGTGATGGGAATCGAAATGACGAGGGCACAGGGAGCCGCCGCCACGACGAAGACAATGGCGCGCGCCAGCCACGTCGCCCATGCGCCTCCAAAGAGGAGGGGTGGAACCACCGCGAAGAGGACACCGGCCAGCAGGACGAGGGGGCTGTAGCGCCGGCCGAAGCGCTCGATGAAGCGCTGGCTCTGGCCCTTCTTCTCCTGCGCCTCCTCCACCATGTGGATGATGCGGGAGATGGTGTTGTTGGCGTAGGTGGTCGTGGCCTTCACCTCCAGCGAGCCCTCGCCATTGATGCTGCCGGCGAAGACCGTGGCGCCCTCGTCCTTGTCCACCGGAATGCTCTCGCCCGTGACGGGGGCCTGGTTGACGCTGGAGGCGCCTGCCAGCACCACGCCGTCCGTCGCCACCGCCTCGCCTGGGCGCACGAGGAAGGTGTCGCCCACCCGCAGCTCTTCCACGGGCACTTCCACGTCCCTGCCGTCCCGGCGCACCAGGGCCACCTTGGGGGCGAGGTCCATGAGCGCTTCGATGGCACTGCGCGTCTTCTCCTCGGTGTAGCCCTCCATGGCCTCGGAGATGGAGTAGAGGAAGGCCAGCATGGCGCCCTCCATGGGCTCGCCCAGGAGGGTGGCGACCACGGCGGCCACCAGCATGAGCAGCTCGATGCCCACCTGGTGCTCGTGGAGGAGTTCCTCCAGTGCTTCCCGGCCGAAGTACCAGGCACCCGAAGCGAGCGAGGCGAGGAAGATGCCCCAGGTCACCGCCGGCGGCGCCCCGGCGCGTGCTCCCAACCATCCGGCCAGCAGCAGCACGCCCGAGGCCAGCGAGGTGAGCACCTTGGGATTCTTCCAGGGGCGGACCGGGCCCGTCTTCCCGCGCTGACGTCTGGCTGGGAAACCCAGGCCCTCCAACCGCTCCTGCACGGCGTCCGCGGAAGTCCTTCCCTCCTCCAGGGTGAGGACTACCTTGGCGGCCTTGGCGTAGACGGTGACGTCCACCACGCCGGGCGTGCCGGCAAGGCCCCGCTTCAGCTTCGCCGCGTCGTTCTCGCAATCGAGGTTCTCGACGTACAGCTCCAACTGCTTGCCGCTCATCTGCGCACCTCCTGCTTGGCTTCTGGTGGCACGTGTCGGGTTTGGTCATCTGGACAGCGCAGCGCCCGCCCTACACGGCGGCGTGCTTTGCCTCATCCCCCTCCACGTCGGACGCGTCATTGCCGGGCATGGTGTGAAGGCCCCCGGGCTGCACCGCGCCCCTGCCCGCTCCGAATACGGCGTACAGGACGGGCAGGACGACAAGTGTCAGGACGGTGGAGGAGACGATGCCGCCGATGACGACAGTCGCGAGCGGCCGTTGGACTTCCGCTCCCACGCCCGTGTTGAGGGCCATAGGAAGAAATCCGATAGCGGCCACCGAGGACGTCATCAACACGGGCCGAAGGCGCGAGAGGGCTGCCTCGCGAATGGCATCCGAGAGCGCCATGCCCCGGTTGAGCAGCTGGCGCACCCGGGAGACCAGCACCATGTCCCCGAGCACCGAGACGCCCGATAGGGCGATGAAGCCCACGGCGGCCGAGATGGAGAAGGGCAGCCCCCGCAAGAAGAGCGCGAGCACGCCCCCCACCAGCGCGAAGGGGACGCCCGCGAAGATGCGCAAGGCGTCCAACACCCGCCGGTAGGTGAGGTAGAGCAGGCAGAAGATGAGCGCGAGGGCGATGGGGACCACGATGAGCAGCCTGCCTTGCGCCCTCTCGAGGTTCTCGAACTGCCCGCCGTAGCGCATGTAGTAGCCCGGAGGCAGCTCCACCTTCTCGTCGAGGGTGCGGCGCACCTCGTCGACGAAGCCACCCAGGTCTCGGCCTCTCACGTTGGCCTGCACGACGATGCGACGCTTGCCCCATTCTCGCTGGATGGTGGTGGGGCCAGAAACCTCCCGCATGGTGGCAAGGCGCCCGAAGGGGACTCGCTCCCCGCCAGGGGCGGCGACGAGCACGGTGGCGAGCTTCGCGGGCGAATTCCGGTACGCCTCGTGAAGGCGCACGGCGAGGTCGAAGCGGCGCTCCCCCTCGCGGACCTCTCCCGCCTTGCGCGTGCCCAATGCCTCCACCACGTCCAGAACATCCCGCGCGGGAATGCCGTGCCGGGCAATCGCCGCCCGGTCCACCGTCATCTCCAGCACGGGCTGCCCTGTCACCTGCTCCACGGTGACGTCGGCCGCGCCGGAAATCGCTCGCACGACGCCTTCGATTTCACGCGCCTTCGCCTTGAGCACGTCCAGGTCATCCCCGAAGAGCTTGATGCCGACGTCGCTGCGGACACCCGCCACCATCTCGTTGACGCGCATCTCGATGGGCTGGAGGAAGGCCATGCGCATGCCGGGCATGTCCGCCAGCTCCGCCTTCATCTCATTGGCGAGCTCCTCCTGCGTGGAAGCGCGCGTCCACTCCTCGCGGGGTTTCAGGGTGATGAAGACGTCCGCCAGCTCGATGCCCATCGTTTCCGTGGCGACTTCGGGAGAGCCGGTGCGCGTCCACACTCGCCGCACCTCGTCCGGAAATCTCTTGAGAATCACCTTCTCAATCTGGCTGCCGTACCGCACGGATTCCCCAAGGGACACTTCCGCCAGGCGCACCGTGTTGATGACGATGGTCCCCTCCGACAGCCGGGGGACGAACTCGCTACCCAGCCGGGTGGCCGCAAGTCCCGCGCCCAATACCAGCAACACGGCGGCGGTCAGGACGAGCCGGGTGTGGCCGAGCGCCCACTCCAGGACGGGCTGATAGCGCCGCTTGAGGAAGCGGACGAGGCGCGGCTCCGCATGGCCTTTACCCCCGCCCTTCCTCAGGGCAAAGGAGGCCAGCACGGGCATCAGCGTCATGGAGAGTAGCGCGCTGCCCAGCAGGGCGAAGATGACGGTGAGCGCCATGGGGCGGAACATCTTCCCCTCCACGCCTTCCAGGGCGAGGATGGGCAGGTACACCACCATGATGATGAGCTCGCCGAAGAGGGTCGGCTTGCGCACCTCGACCGCAGCGTCACGCACCACCTCGAGGATGCTGCGGCCACCCCTCTCCTCCTCGAGCCTCCGCTCGGCGTTCTCCACCAGGATGACGGAAGAGTCGACGACGAGGCCGAAGTCGATGGCCCCCAGGGACATCAGGGTGCCGGCGATGCCAAAGCGCAGCATCGCGTTGAAGGCGAACAGCATGGAGAGGGGGATAGCCGCCGCCACGATGAGCCCTGCTCGCACGTTGCCGAGGAACAGGAAGAGCACGGCAATGACGAGAAGCGCGCCCTCGAAGAGGCTTTTTTCCACGGTGTGAAGGACCAGGTCGACCAGTTCGGTGCGCGCATAGACGGGCTCCACCACCACGTCCTTCGGCAGGGTCCTGGAGACCTCCTCCAGGCGCTTGGCCAGCGCCGCCGTCACGGTGTGGGAGTTCTCGCCAATGAGCATGAAGCCAAGGCCGAGGAGTACCTCCCCCTCCCCGTCGGCGGTGGTGGCACCCCGGCGGATTTCACGCCCCACTTCCACGCGGGCCACGTCGCGCACACGCACGGGCACGCCCTTCCGGGCCGCGATGACGACGTCCTCTATCTGCTTGCCATTCTCGAGCACGCCGACTCCGAGCACGAGGCTGGCCGCCCCCCCCTGCTCCATGACGCCGCCGCCCACGTTGGCATTGTTCGCCTCCAGCGCCCGGTACAGGTCCCCAAGGCTCAGGTCGAACTGCTGGAGCCGCTGGGGGTCGACGATGACGTGCCACTGCCGCTCGGCCCCACCCCACGTGTTGATCTCCGCCACCCCGGGGACACTCTGGAGCTGCGGGGCGATGACCCAGTCATGCAGTGCGCCGAGCTCTTCGAGGCTCTTCGACTTGCTCTTCACCAGGTAGTGGAAGACCTCACCCAGACCCGTCGCGACCGGCCCCAGGGTGGGCCGATCCACTCCGGCCGGCACCTCGACGTCACCCAGCCGCTCGTTGATGACCTGGCGCGCGAACCAGATGTCCGTGCCGTCCTTGAACTGAAGTGTCACCTGGGACAGGCCGAACTTTGAAACGGAGCGCACCTCCGCGAGCCCGGGCAGCCCCCCCAGGGCCTTTTCGACGGGAATGGTGAGCTGGCGCTCGACCTCCACGGGCGTGAGCGCTGGCGCCACCGCATTGACCTGCACCTGTGGAGGCGTGGAGTCCGGGAAGGCGTCGATGGGGAGGCCTTGGAAGGCCAGGGCGCCCGAGATGATGAGGGCGAGGGTACCGGCCAGGACGGCCCAGCGGTGCTTGAGGGACCAGTCAATGGTTTGTGTCAGCATGGTCGCTCTACTCGCCCCCTTCTTCGCAGCAGCCCGCGCCGATGGAGTCCTTGAGGATTTCCGTCTTGAGCAGGAAGGCCCCGGTGGTGACGACTTCGGCACCCGGCGCGAGGCCCTTCACCACCTCGACAGCGTCGGCGGTGCTCTCACCGAGCTCCACGGTGACGGGCTCGAAGAGGTTGGCCTCCTTCTTCACGAAGACGAGGAAACGGCCCTCGGCCCGCTGGATGGCATCGCGTGGCACGAGGAGGGTGTCGTGCTCGGGCGCCACCTCGATTCTGGCTCTCAGGAAGGTGCCCGCCTTGAGGGAATGGCCAGGGTTGGGCAGCTCCACCCGCGCGCGCACGGTTCGGGTGGCCGGGTCCACGGCACTGGCGATACGGGTGATGGTGGCCTCGCGCGTGCTGCCCCGAAGCGCCTCGAATGTGAGGGTGACCTTCTGCTTCTGTCGCACGAGGCCTGCGTCAGCCTCGGGTACGTCGAGTTGCGCCCAGAGGGTGGAGAGCTCCGCCACCTGGATGAGCACCTGGCCTTCCGTGGCGCTGCGGCCCACCACGGCGTCGCGTGCCACTACGGTGCCGGCGAATGGCGCTGTCAGGGTATAGAGGCCACCTGTCCCAGAGGCCGACGCGCCAGCAGCGCCAAGAGTTGCTCGCGCTGAGTCGTATTCGGCCTGTGCCGCAGCCACCTCCCGCTCCGCCGCTTCCACGCTCTGTTGCGAGGAGATTCCCTTCTGGAGGAGCGTACGCTCGCGCTCGAGCGCGGACTGCGCGGTGCTCAAACGGGCCCTGGCGGAAGACAGTTGCGCCTGCCCCTCACCAACCGCGGCGGAGGCGAGCACCACCAGGGGTTGGCCGGCCTTCACCTCGTCGCCAACGTCCACCTTCACCTCGAGGATGAGCGCGTCACCTCGCGCGGACAGTTGAGCGAGGCGGTTCTGGTTGAAGTCGAGCTGGCCAACGACTTCCAGGGTGCGGGAGAAGCGCTGCTTCTCCACGCGCTGCGTCTGAATGCCCACCTCGCGTGTCGTCTCAGCCGAGGCAAGGCGCACCTTCGTCGTGAGCTCCGCCGCGGCCGGAGGTGTGCCCCCAGCCGCCTCCACGAGCTCTGGATGGCAGAACGGACAGACGGACTCTGGAAAGCCATGCTCGCGGCAGAAGTCACCCGCTTCGATGAACCTGGCGACGAGAGACGGATTGCACTTGGTGCACTTGGACTCCGGAACCTGGTGGTCTTTGCACCAGTCCGCCGGCGCGCTGGGTTGGTTGGTGAAGGTGAGCTTGGGGTTGCACTTGAGACATTGGGACTCGGGTACTCCGTGCTCTTCGCACCAGTCGTCTTGCGCCTTGAAGACGTCGATGAGGTCGGGGTTGCACCGGGTGCACAGCTCCGCGGGCACCCGGTGCTCGCACAGCTGCATTGGCTGGGCGGGGCCGGACGGCCCAGAAGGGCCTCCCGCAGCGGCCGGAGGCGCAGAAGGTTTCTCCGCCATGGCGGGCTTGGACTCCTTCGAGCAGCTGGCCGCGCCCACGGTGAGTAGGGCTGCCAGCGCCACCGGTCCGATGCGGGAGGCGGCCATCTACTTCACTCCCTTCTTGGCGAGCTCCGGGTGGCAGATGGCGCACTGGGACTCGGGCCGCTGGTGCTCTCCGCACCAGTCGCCCTTAGCCTGGAAGACGGCGGCCAGCTTCGGATTGCAGCGCGTGCACAGGGACTTCTGCACGCCGTGCTCACACTTGGGCTTCTCGGCCTCGGCCGCCTGGGACTTCTCGGCGGGCTTGGGCTCCTCGGCCATGGCTGGGAGGACGGGGACGACCAGCAGGGACGCGATGACGGACAGGGTACGCAGGGAACGCATGGGGACGGCTCCAGCCGGGGCAGTTGCCCACGGCGGTGAATGCCCGTGCGAGATGCACGGGAAGGTGGAATGGAGGCTTCGAGCCGAAGAGGACGTGCGTGCGCCTGCGGAAAGGCCCAGGAGAGCCAGCGCAGGGCACACGTCTCCCGTGAAGGGAGGCGTCAGACTCTAGGTGGCTGGAAGATGTCGGCGCCCACGCCGGAGAGGAGTGGTTCGTCCACGCGGAAGAACACGGGCGGTAGCACGGGGGGCGCCGCGGGCTCATTCACGATGGCAGCCGGCACGGGCGCAGCTCTCAGCGGGCAACAGAGGCATAGGGCGCAGCCCGAGGAGCAGTCCGTGCAATCCCCCACCTTCTCGTCCTCGCAGTCCGCGTGCACGTCCGCCGCGAAGGCCAGCGTCTGGAAGACGCCGCCCGTCGTCAGGACGAGGAGGACCGCGAGGATGCGCAGGAGGAGCTGCATCGGCGTGAAGGCTTACTGGGGAGCCGGCGGCGAGTCAACGCGCAGGCGCCGGTGCGCGGGGCACAGGCTCTCGCATCAACTTCTCCAGAAGGCGCCGCATCCCCCGGGAGTTCCACTCTCGAGGCCCCTGGAAGCGGGCAACCAAGCGCCCGTCCACCACGAGGATGCTCGTTGGCAACTGGTCCACTCCGAACGCCTGGCCGATGGCCTCGCCGGGGTCCAAGCGCAGGTGCAGGGCCGGCGCTGGCGGCCCGCCGAAGAATGCCCCTACCGCCTCCAGGCTCGCGTCATGGCTGAAGACCACGACGCGCAGGCCATCGGGGGGCGCCTGGGCAAGCTCGAGGAGCTGCGGTGTCTCCTCTCGGCAGGGTGGGCACCACGACGCCCAGAACACGACGAGCAGGGCCGGCGAAACCGGCACGTCAGCGAGCACCGAGGCGGCACCTTCGACCCGGATGTAGCTCGGCGGCGGCTCGGTGCGGCAGCCGCAGAGCGTCACCAGCAGGCAGAGTGCGAGTGCGCGCCAGGAGCGATGGAGGCGCATCGGGCAGGCGGTATCTCATGGAACGCAGCGGATGAGCTACCGCCCCGGTTTCTGACACTCCCGTGTGCAAGGCCGCGAACGTCAGGCCGCCGCCCAACAGGGACACCTTCGAGGTGTGTCTGTCAGGAGATGCCCTTGCGCAGCCGGTTCCAGTCGAAGTTGGGCGCCGGGTCGTTCTTGCGGCCCTTGGGCACCGCGACGTCCGCGTGGCCGACGATGTTCTTCATCGGCACCTTGTACTCCTGCTTCAGGTAGCCGGTGAGCTGGGTGAGGGCCTTGTACTGGGCCTCGGTGAAGGCCGTCTTCCCGCTGCCGTCGTTGACGATTTCGATGCCGATGGAGCGGCCGTTGATGTCGCTGGGCACGCCGTGCAGCTCTCCCTTGCCCGCGTGCCACGCGCGCTTCTGGTCGTTGACGAGCTGGTAGATTTTCCCGTCGCGGTCGACCATGTAGTGCGCGGACACCTCGCTCTTCGGGTTGCGCATCCACGCCAGGTCCCCCGCGCCGTTGTTGGAGGCGGTGTGGTGCAGGACGATGGTGTCGATGTCCTTGCCGCCACGCTCGTTGTAGTTGGGCGAGGGCGCGCTGACGACGGGCGGCTTGGGGAACTTGCCACCCTGGGTCGGCGGCGGCTTCGTCGGGCCGTCCACGGGCGGCTTGCCGCCACTGGAGAGCGCCTTCTTCAGCGCCGCGTGCGTCAAGTCGCCGTAATAGCCGGTGGTGGGCAGCTTCTTGTCGGCCTGGAACTTCTTCACCGCCGCTTCCGTCTTGGGGCCGAAGGTGCCGTAGCCGGTGTTGACCTGGGCCCTCGTCATGTAGCCCAGCTTCACCAGCGCGTCCTGGAGCTGCTTCACCTTGGGGCCCTCGTCCCCCTTGCGCAGGCCAGCGGGAGGGGCCGTCACCGTGTTGGCCGCGGCGGTACGGGTCAGCGCCGCCGGAGCGGTACGGTACGTCGTGGCGGTGGAGACGGGGGGGAGGCGGACAGTCATGGGGGCACTCTCGGAATTTGGGAAAGCCTCGCAAATTATCCGACCGCCCCATCGGAAGTTGCGGATGCCTGCCCCAATTGTGGGGCTCTTCCGCACTTTGCCAGGGGAACGGCTCGAATGGTGGCCTGCTGCGTCTGCCTACTCCTCCGAGGGAGAGCACACAAAGTGCGGGAGAGCCACGAAACTGGGCTACTCCCACCATCGGCAACGAGGAAGGCTCGCCGGATGCTTCGGAAAGACAGAGTTGATTGGGCACTTCCCGACGGGCGCCTCCGCCTTCAGCACGTGCTGCTGCGCCGCAGCCGCGCCTTCTCTCGCTATCTACTCCGAATCGTTGCTCGCTTTTCAGCCTCGCGGCCCATCGTGGCTCGCGCAGACAGAATTGGCTTCCGACGCTCACTCAAGCAGCAGGCGCGCGCGGCGCAGAACTTCGTCAGCATGAGCAGAGTCCGCCGCAATGACCTTCACTGTGAAGCCTGCGCCGGCGGAGGCCACCTCAACGCGTACGTCAGCCACATCCAAGGGGCAGTCCGGCATTGGAGCGGAGCTCCGCATCGCGTCCAGGTGTCGCGCTAGCTTGAGGCGAAGCCATTCGGCTGTGAGCCCGGGCTCGGCCTCCACGTAGACTTCGGCGCCCTGAATACGATGGGAAGTGAGTTTCCCAATATGCTCCTCAATCTTGTACGGCCTCACGGACGCTATGTGGTGCTCTTGCAGGATGCTCCTTGGCTCCTGCGCCAAACCGGATGCCGTGGCAAGCTGAGGAATGATGAAGGCGCCGCCTATGGCGACGACCGCGACCAGCTTACGGTTGAACATGCATTGCTCCTTAGTGAGCCGCTCGCCCGCCTCATCGGCATGGCTCGTAGTGCGCCGGCATCGAATGCCCGTCGTACGCGTCCACCGTCATGCCTCCTGAGGTCTAGAAGACCGACTGCGCCGGATCAGGTAGACGGTCAGGGCGACCAGCGCGGCGATAGCTGCGGCTACCAGTAGAACTCCGAGGACCATTCCGGCCCACATGCCGACGCCCATCCCAGGGCAGCCCGGGCATATTCCGCCCGCTTGCTGGGCCGCTGCAGGAGTGGGCAACAGGATGGCGAAAGTCGGAGCGAGTGTAAACAGCACGAGCTGGGCCAATTTGCGAAGTTCCATGTCATTCAAACTGGTGCAGGTTCTTGCGTTTGCCAGCACCTGCTCGCCTGGCCCCGGCGCCTACCCAAAATCCAAACGCTGCGTCATAGGTGCGTCAAGGCCGCGTCATCGCGGGTGAGCGACGCGCGAGACGGGGCTGGAAGCGCTGGAGTTGGACCTGATGTTCCACCCGCCCCTTGGCGTCAGGCCATGGCGCTCATCTTCCGGCAGGACTCCGCGCAGCCGCGGCACGCCTCGGCGCAGGCCTTCATCACCGCGTCATCGCCCATCTTCTCGCACTCCGTCGCGCACCGCTCGCACACCTCGGCGCAGACACCGCACGTACGCGCGTGGAGCGGGGAGCCGCGCAGCATGAAGTCCGCGCTCGTCTTGCAGATCTGCACACAGTCCTCCAGCAACCGGATGTGCTCGAGGGCCGCATGCTTGCTTCCCTTCTGGAGGCAGTACGTCACCGTCTGGAGGCAGACCGCCGAGCACGACAGGCAGTTCTGGATGCACGCCTTCATCTCGTCCGACAGCTGGGGGCCGCCGGCAGGAAGGAAGGGTTGAATCGAGGGCCTCTGCGTCTCCACCTGCGCCATGTCTTCGTCTCCTCTCGTGCCTCGAGTTCATCCCGAGTGCTGGTGATGCCCCATTTGGGGCCACATGAACGAGGTGCGGTGAGATGTGGACACCTACAAGTGTGATCCGCCTGGTCACACCCGTGCTCTTGACGGCGCGCCACGAGGGCGGGCGAGCAGGCAACGGGCTGCACTTGGGGGTGATGTCTCCGAATGGCTACGAAGCCCAGATTCCGCGGCACGCCCGCGGGCCCGGAGCAGGCGGGTTCGCGCACGAGCAGACGGGGAGCGGCAAGAATGTTGGAACTCGTTGACGTCGGGGAGCGCTCGCTCGAGTCCTATCGCGGCATCGCGCCCGCCCATCTGCTTGCTGAGCTCCGAAAGATGGCGAGCGGGCTCCAGGGAGCGCGAGTTCTCCACATCAACGCCACCCCCTACGGTGGCGGGGTCTCGGAGTTGCTTCGTTCGGAGGTCCCGCTGCTCAATGACCTCGGGCTCATCGCCGACTGGCGCATCATCCGCGGCGAAGAGGCCTTCTTCCAGGTGACGAAGGCCATCCACAACGCGTTGCAGGGGGCACCCCGAGCGTTGAGTGAAGCGGAGCAGGCGACCTACCTCGTCCAGGCCCAGGCCAATGCCAGGGAGTTCATGGAGGAGTACGACTTCGTCTTCGTGCACGACCCGCAGCCGGTGGCTCTGCTGCCCCTTCGGGGCAAGGGACACACGCGGTGGATCTGGCGCTGTCACATCGACACGTCCCATCCCCAGCCGGACGTCTGGCGGTTCATCCGAGCCTTCCTCCCCGACTACGACGCGGCCATCTTCACCATGGCGGAGTTCGTCCCCCCGGACATGCCCATCGGCCGGTTGGAGCTCATCCCGCCTGCAATCGACCCGCTGAGCCCGAAGAACCTCACCCTGCCTCGACAGGCCCTGCAACAAGTCCTGAAATGGATTGGCATCCGTCCGGACAGGCCCCTGGTGACCCAGGTGTCGCGCTTCGATCCGTGGAAGGACCCTCTGGGAGTCCTGGCTGCGTACCGCCTCGTGCGCGAGGAGTTCCCTGACCTCCAGCTCGCGCTCGTGGGCTCACTCGCGCTGGATGACCCGGAAGGATGGGAGGTGTACCGGCGCATCCAGGCGGAGACCCGCCAGGACCGGCTCGTCCATGTCTTCACCAACCTGGTGGGCGTGGGCAACATCGAGGTCAATGCGTTCCAGGCACTCTCGGACGTGGTCATCCAGAAGTCGCTCCGCGAGGGCTTTGGCCTTGTCGTCTCCGAGGCGCTCTGGAAGGGCACCCCTGTCGTCGCGGGCCGCACTGGCGGCATTCCGTTACAGATGGCGGACGGGGTGGGCGGATTGCTGGTGGATACCGTCGAGACCTGCGCGGCCGCGGTACTCTCGCTCCTGCGAGGGCCTGAGCAGGCCCGGATGCTGGGCGAGCGCGGTCGGGAGCGGGTTCGCGAACACTTCCTCATTCCCCGACTCGTCCTCAATCACCTGACGCTGATGGCGGCGCTGTCCGCCGGGCGGCCCATCGCCCGTCCGCCGGGATGGGAACTCCAGCGTGACCTGGTGTGCGGCATGGCGCTCGGCGAATCGCCCGTGGAGGAAATGGTGGGCGGAGTCCGCTACGGCTTCTGCTCGGAGTCCTGCCGCTCCACCTTTCGGGAAGACCCTGGCCGCTACGTCAGGGCGCGCTGAAGGGAGCGTATGTCCCAGTTCCGGCAGAGTCCCTTCACCAAGGAGTGGGTCCTTCTTGCGCCCGAACGCGCGGTCCGCCCGCGTTCGACGCATGCGGCGCCTGCGCGAACGCCGTCCGAGCACTTCGTGCCCTCCTGCCCCTTCTGTCCGGGGAACGAATCCCTCACTCCGCCAGAGCGCTTGCGCGTGACGGCCCCCGGAGGAGAGGGGTGGCTGCTGCGTGTCGTCCCGAATAGATATCCCGCGCTCACGGAGGAAGGCCCACTGGAGCGGCAGCACCGTGCCGGGCGGCGCAGCCTCGCGGGGGTGGGCTTCCACGAGGTGCTCATCGAGACACCCGACCACGCGCTCACCTCCGCGCTTCTGCCCGAGGCGCACGTCGCGGCCATTCTGCGAGCGTACCGGGACCGCTTCGCACGGCTGAGCGAGGACCCGCGTATCGCCCACGTCACCCTCTTCAAGAACCATGGCCGCGAGGCCGGCACCAGCCTCGCGCATCCGCACTCGCAGGTCATCGCGGCGCCGGTCATCTCCTCGTGGCTGCGCACGCGGCTCTATGAGGCACGCCGCCACTGGGACGAGTCCGGAACGTGCGTCTTCTGCGAGGTGATGCGGGAGGAGCTCACGGCCGGAGAGCGCATCGTGGAGACGAGCGAGCACTTTGTCGCCTCGGCCCCCTTCGCCTCGGCCGCACCCTTCCAGGTGCACATCTACCCGAGGCGCCACACGGCGTCTTTCGGAGACATCTCCGAGCCGGAACTGGACGGGCTGGCGAAGATGCTGCGCTCCGTCCTGCGCCGGCTCTACTTCGGCCTGGGCAATCCCGACTTCAACTACGTCATCGAGACCGCGCCAGCCGAGGAGGCGCGCGTCCGGTACTACCACTGGCACGTGCGCCTCATCCCGCGCATCACCGAGGTGGCGGGCTTCGAGCTGGGCTCGGGCATCGCCATCAACACCGTCGCGCCGGAGGACGCGGCCGAGTTCCTGCGCAACGTGGACGTGGAGTCGATGGGCCCACGGTCCATCACCTGAAAGGGGCAGCGCCTTGCGGATGCAAGACAGTGCGCATGGCCGACCCCGAACTTGAGCAGAAGGGCATCTACAGCGACAAGGCGGCGTACTGCGTGAAACCCGGGCGGCCGTGGTGTGACCGGAATGGTTACGCGTGACGCCCGGCACATGTGGCGATTGCCCGGGCGTGAGGGACCGTCGCAAAACGTGCACCTCCGTCTTCATCTGCGCAATACGTGCGCTTCCTCGGCGGCCACTGGTTGTGCACCTGGGGAAGGGCGTTATCGTCGCTGGCACCCGTCGCCCCACAGGCTCCCTGACCGCTTCCTTCCTGGCTCCGTCCCATCATCTGGCACCGGGGCTGCAAGGAGAGCTGTCATGGACGTGCATGAGCAACCGCCACGCTGGCTGAGGAGCCGATGCCAGGCCATCGAGCTGTCCAGGCTCGCAAGCACCTGCCGGAGGCAGGTGCCGGCTCTCGCTCCTTGAAGACGCCATGCTTTCGTTCCTGCTCATCACGCTGGTTGCCGCCGCCCCGGCTGAACCTCCAGCCCTGGAACTGGATGCGCTGCTGGCTGAGGTCGCCACGCGCGCGCCGCAGCTCCAAGCACAGCGGGCCGCGGTGGAGGTCGCGCGCGCTCGCATCGGCATTGAGGGGGCCTGGGAAGACCCCACCGTGGAGGTGATGGCCGAGAGCATCCCGCTACGGGGCGGCGAGGACGCGCCGATGCCGATGCTGACGTGGAGCTTCACCCAGCCGCTCAACATCTTCGGCCGCAGGCGGCTGGCGAAGGAGGCCGCGCGGGCGCAGCTCCAGGCCGAGCAGGCCCGGACACGCCGCGTGGGCTGGGATGTTCGCACCCAGGCGTTGGAGGTCTTCCTGGAGCTGTGGATGAACCAGGAGATGCGCGCCCTGCTGGACCGGCAGATCGCGACGCTGGAGCGGATGAAGGCAGCCGCCAAGGCCCGCTATGTCGCCGGGTTGATGATGGGGCACCACGACTTCCTGCGGGCCCAGGCGGAGCTGGCGGCGATGCAGGCCGAGAAGGCTTCCCTGGACAGCGAGCGCGAGGCCATGGCCGCCATGCTCAATGCGCTGCGCGGACACCCTCTGGATGAACCCGTCGGCGAGGTGGCGCTGCCCGGACGCGCGCCGCTACCAGATATGGAGTCGCTGCTCGCGCGCTCGGAGGAGCGCCCGGAACTGGAGGCGATGCGGTGGATGCGCGCGGAGATGGAGAGCCGCCGGACGCTCGCGCAGCGCATGTACCTGCCCATGCCGATGGTGTCCAGCTTCTACGAGCAGCGCTTCAGCGGCATGCCGGACTCGGTGGGAGGAATCATCGGCTTCACCGTCCCGCTGTGGTGGTTCGACCGGCAGCGCAACGAGGTGCGCATGGCCGACGCCATGGTGCAGCGCGCGCAGCGGGACCTGGAAGCCATGGAGGTGATGACCCGAACGGACCTGCGCATGGCGTGGAGCCGGGCACGAGCGGCGGACCTGACCCTCCAGGCATTGGAGGAAACGGCGCTGCCGCGCATGCGCGAGACGGTGGCCGCGAGCGAGTCCGCCTACGTCAGCGGCTCGGCGGACTTCCTGTCGCTGCTGGAGGCCACCATGGCCCGTCAGCGGCTCGAGGCCGACCGGTTGCGGGCGGTGGTTCGGCGGGAGGCTGCCCGCTACGAGCTGGAGCGGCTGCTGGGGGCGTCCGCCGCCCCGGAGGAGAAGCGATGAGGACGCATTGGACGGCGCTCCTGCTCCTACTGGGGAGCACCGCGATGGGCCAGACCGGCCATGCCGGGCATGGCGCCCCGGAGCAGCCTCCGCCCGCGGCGGAGCATGAGGGGCACACCCGGCCAGCTCCCTCGGGTAGCCCCCAGGGCCACGGGCGCGAGGCTCCCGGGAGGATTCCGGAAGGCTATGCGGAGGTGCAGGTTGCGCCGGACCGCCAGCAGCTCATCGGCCTCAAGGTGGCGAAGGCCGAGCGCGGGAAGCTCACCGGGACGGTGCGCGCCTCCGCCATCGTCCAGCCAGACGAGACGCGCGAGGCGCACGTGCACTCCAAGCTGATGGGCTGGGTGCAGGAGCTGTTCGTCAACGCGGTGGGGCAGCCGGTGAAGAAGGGCCAGCCATTGTATTCGCTCTACTCGCAGGAACTGCTCGCCGCCCAGCAGGAATACCTGCGTGCGAAGGCCACCAACGCGGAGCTGGCGGCCGCGGCGCGCGCCCGGCTGCGGCTGTGGGATGTCCCCGACGACCAGGTGAAGCGGATTGAACGCGATGGGCCCCAGAAGGCCATCGTCTTCCGCTCGCCCATCGACGGCACCGTCATCGACAAGCAGGTCCTGACCGGACACTACGTGGAGCCGGAGATGCTCCTCTACCGCATCGCGGACCTCTCGCGGGTGTGGGTGCTGGCGGATGTGTACGAGTTCGAGGTGAACCGGCTGGACCGCAACGGGCTCGCGCGCGTGGAGGTCCAGGGTGTCGCCGAGCCGGTGCAGGCCCGGGTGGACTACGTCTACCCCACGGTGGACCCGGTGAGCCGCACGGTGAAGGTGCGCCTCGTGGTGCCCAATCCCCTGGGCACGCTGCGCCCGGGGAGCTTCGCCACGGTGGAACTGCCCACCACGCCCACCGAGGCCCTGTGGGTGCCGGAGGAGGCGGTCGTGGACACGGGCACGCGGCAGGTCGTCTATGTGGCGCTCGGCCAGGGCCGCTTCCGGCCCACCCTGGTGAAGGTGGGGCGGCGTGCAGGCAATCGCGTGGAGATCCGCGACGGCCTCTCCCAGGGGGAGGCCGTGGTGGTCAGCGCGCAGTTCCTCATCGACAGCGAGAGCCGGCTGCGCGGCACGACCCAGCCCAAGGGGCACGGGGGCCACTGATGTTCGAGAGATTCGTCGAATGGTGCGCTCGCAAGCGCGGGCTGATGGTGGCGTTCGCCCTGCTGCTGGCCATCCTGGGTGGGCTGGCGCTCAAGGCGAGCCCGTTGGATGCGATTCCGGACCTCACCGACCCCCAGGTCATCGTCTTCACCGAGTGGATGGGGCGCGCGCCCCAGCTGGTGGAGGACCAGGTGACGTACCCCCTGGTGACGAGCTTCGTCTCGGCACCGAGGGTGAAGACGGTGCGCGGCTTCTCCATGTTCGGGATGAGCTTCGTGTACGTCATCTTCGAGGATGGCACCGACGAGTACTGGGCCCGCAGCCGCGTGCTTGAGTACCTGGCCAAGGTCTCCGGTCAGCTCCCGGACGGCGTGACGCCCACGCTGGGGCCGGATGCCACCGGCAGTGGCTGGATCTTCATGTACACGCTGGAGGACCGCAGCGGGAAGCATGACCTGCAAGAGCTGCGCGCCTTCCAGGACTTCAACCTCCGCTACGCGCTGGCCCAGGTGCCAGGCGTGGCCGAAGTGGCCTCGGTGGGCGGCTACGAGAAGCAGTACCAGGTGGTGGTGGACCCGGTGCGGCTGGCCGCCTATGGCGTCAGCCTGCCGGAGGTGACGCAGGCGGTGCAGGCGAGCAACCGCGACGTGGGCGGGCGCGTCATCGAGTGGGGCGGCCGGGAATACGTCTTCCGCGGGCTGGGCTACGTGAAGTCCAAGGAGGACCTCGAGCAGGTGGTGGTGAAGGAGAGCCCGTCTGGGACTCCCGTCCGCATCCAGGAGCTGGGCCGGGTGGAGGTGGGAGCGGAAATCCGGCGCGGCTTGCTCGAGTGGGACGGGGAAGGGGAGACGGTGGGCGGCATCGTGGTGATGCGCACCGGGCAGAACGCGCTGGACGTCATCGACGGCGTGAAGGCCCGGCTGAAGGAGCTGGAGCCTTCACTGCCCGAGGGTGTCACCGTCCGCATCGGCTATGACCGCTCGGAGCTCATCCGCGAGGCGGTGGCCACCCTGCGCGAGGCGCTCACAGAGGAGATGGTGGTGGTGCTCCTCTTCATCGCGCTGTTCCTCATGCACTTCCGCAGCGCGCTGGTGGCCATCATCACGCTGCCGGTGGCGGTGCTCACATCCTTCATCGCCACGTACCTCACCGGCGTGACGCTCAACATCATGTCGCTGGGCGGCATCATCATCGCCATCGGGGACATGGTGGATGCCACGGTGGTGATGGTGGAGAACGCGCACCGCAAGCTGGAGCAGGAGGGCGGGCGCCGGCCGCGCGAGGAGATCATCATCGACGCGGCGAAGGAGCTGGCGCGGCCCGTCTTCAGCTCGCTGCTGGTCATCGCGGTCAGCTTCCTGCCCGTCTTCGCGTTGCAGGCCCAGGAGGGGCGGTTGTTCCACCCGCTGGCGTACACGAAGACGTTCGCCATGACGGCGGCGGCGGTGCTGAGTGTCACCGTGGGGCCGGCGCTGATGGTGATGTTCATCCGGGGCCGCATCCGCCCCGAGGCATCCAACCCCATCAACCGGGCCGCCATCGCCGCCTACCGGCCGGTGCTCGGCTTCGTGTTGAAGCACCGGGCAGCGGTGCTCGGCATCGCCGCGCTGGTGGTGGTGGCTACCGCGTGGCCCTTCTTCCGGCTGGGCTCGGAGTTCATGCCACCGCTGGATGAAGGGTCCTTCCTCTTCATGCCGGTGACGCTGCCCAACATCTCCATCGAGGAGGCCAAGCAGGTCCTCCAGCTCCAGGACCGCATCATCAAGTCCTTCCCGGAGGTGGAAACGGTGCTGGGCAAGGCTGGACGCGCGGAGACGGCTACGGACCCTGCGCCGCTCTCCATGTTCGAGACGGTCATCGTCCTCAAGCCGCGCTCACAGTGGCGGCAGGGGATGACGCGCGAGAAGCTGGAGGCGGAACTGATGAAGGCGCTGGAGCTGCCGGGCATCCAGAACGCCCTGACCATGCCCATCCGGGCCCGGGTGGACATGCTCACCACCGGCATCCGCACTCCGGTGGGCGTGAAGATCTTCGGCGATGACCTGGCGCGGAACGAGGAAGTGGGCCGGGAGATCGAGACCCGCCTGCGCGATGTGCCGGGGACGCGCAGCGTCTTCGCCGACCGCGAGACGTTGGGCGCGTACATCGACTTCATTCCCGACCGGAAGGCGCTGGCTCGCTACGGCCTCCAGGTGATGGACGTGATGAACCAGGTGGAGACGGCCATCGGCGGCATGGTGGTGGACCAGACCATCGAGGGGCGCCAGCGGTTCACCGTCAACGTGCGCTATCCCCGGGAGTTGCGCACCGACCTCGCGGCTCTGGAGCGCGTGCTGGTGCCGGTGCGGGCGGGTGGGGGCGGGAGCCAGGGTGGCGGCATGGCGGGGATGGGCGGTGCCGGGGCCGGGACGACGGCAGGGCAGGCGGCCACCCAGGTGCCGCTCGCACAGCTCGGGCGGTTCGAGGTGCGCAGCGGCCCGCCGATGATCAAGGACGAGAACGCGTCGCTGGTGAGCTACGTCTTCGTGGACACGAGTGACTCCGACCTCGGCGGGTACGTGGACCGGGCCAAGGCGGCGGTGGCCGACCTGAAGCTACCCGCTGGCTACCGGCTCCAGTGGACGGGCCAGTACGAGTTCCTCGAACGCATCCGCGAGCGAATGGCGTACCTCATCCCCCTGACGCTGCTGCTGGTGGTGGGGCTGCTGTACTTCGAGTTCGGCCGGCTGTCCCTCACGCTGCTGGTGATGCTGTCGGTGCCCTTCGCCATGGTGGGGAGCCTCTGGCTGCTGTACGCGCTGGGCTTCAACACCAGCGTGGCGGTGTGGGTGGGGATGATTGCCCTCATTGGCATCGCGGCGGAGACGGCCTCCGTCATGGTCATCTACCTGGAGGAGGCCTGGAAGCGCTGGACGCGGGAAGGGCGCATCCAGAGCCCCGCGGACCTGGTGCCGTGCGCACTGGACGGCGCGGTGCTGCGGGTGCGTCCCCTGCTGATGACGGTGGGGATGAACCTCGTGGGGCTCGCCCCGGTGATGCTCTCCCGCGGCACCGGCGCGGACGTGATGCGGCGCATCGCCGCTCCCATGGTGGGCGGGCTCATCTCCCTAACCCTGCTGACGCTCGTCATCGTGCCGGTGGCCTACGTCAGCCTGCGGGCCTGGGGACTCCGGCGGCACGGTCATGGCGGAGGGCCGGCCGCCCGCGCCTCTTGATGCAGGTGCGGAGGCCGGAGGCAGTTGCGGTGCGCGGCTCCTCGTTCCGCATCGACGAAGCCGGAGGACGCAGGCTCAGTGTCCCGAATGCTCGTGGCCCTTCCCCTGGGCCGGTGGGGTAGGGGCTGGCTCGGTACCACCCTGCGGCTTTGCAGTGCCATTGGCGGGCGGCTTGCCGAACTTCACCAACTGCGCATGTACCTGGCCGTTGTTCATCTTCATGCCGTGCACGACGACGCGCTCGCCGGGCTTGACGTCGGACACGGTGACCGCCACGCCGCTCTTCTCATAGCGGGTGTTGGGGTCCGTCATCACCTCCTGCTGCTTCTTGTCGCTCGTCTCCAGCACGAGCGCGTTCTGCTTCACCTCCTTCACCGTGCCCATGACGTGGACGCCGTCCTTGCCGTGGGCGAGGGCCATAGCTGGCGTCAGCAGGGCGAGGGTGAGTACGGCGAGGCCGGTGAGACGGGTACGAAGGTGCTGGGTTTTCATGGCACTGCGCTCCTTGTGTGAGTGAGGGCTACTGTCCCTTGAGGAACTCGTCCTCCAGGCGCTTCTCGTTGAGCTCATGCTGGGACTGGGGCATGGCGGCCTTTATTTCGTCGAGCTCTTCCGGGCTGAGACGCGGCAGCCGGCGGATGAGCCCGACGAGGGCCCAGCTGTCGGTGTTCCCCTCTCCGTCGTGGGCTTGCCCCCAGGCGGGCATGCCCGTCAGGCGGATGCCATTCTGGATGATCCAGTACAGCTCGCCATCGCTCAGGTCCTGGGTCGGGGACGCACGCATATCGGGGGCGCGCGGGTAGAGCCCCTGGCCGATGGGCGTCTGCCCGCTGCCATCCGCCGCGTGGCAGATGGCGCAGTGGTCCCCCCAGTGGGCTCGCGCCTCGGAGAGCGCCTGCGCCGAGATGGGCGCGAGCGGATTCTTCAGCTCCCGGGCACCCGTGGGCATGCTGAAGCTCCGTGCCGCACGCGCGACCTTCGCTTCGAGCGCGGAGGGCTCCTCCCGGGCCGAGAGGCCGCGGCGCGCCACGGTCAGCCCATACACCCCGCCACCCACGCCCAGGATGAGCGTCAGGGCACCCAGCACGGCCAGTCCTCCCACCACGATACGGCGCAAGGTCACAGGGGCTTCTCCTCTTTACTCCGACAGGGCGGTGGTCAGAGGTCCAGCCGCCTCAGCCGCAGGGCGTTGGTGATGACGGACACGGACGAGATGCTCATCGCCGCGCTGGCAATCATGGGGCTCAGCAGCAGTCCGAAAAACGGGTAGAGGACCCCCGCGGCAATGGGGACACCGAGCACGTTGTAGATGAACGCGAAGAAGAGGTTCTGGCGGATGTTGTGCACGGTGCCCCGGCTGAGGCGCCGGGCACGGACGATGCCGCGGAGGTCACCCTTCACCAGCGTGACGGAGGCGCTCTCCATGGCGATGTCGGTGCCCGTGCCCATCGCGATGCCCACGTTGGCCTGGGCGAGCGCGGGCGCATCGTTCACTCCGTCTCCGGCCATGGCCACCACGTGCCCCTCGGCCTGGAGGCGCTTCACCAGCGCGTTTTTCTCCTCCGGGCGCACCTCGGCGTGGACCTCATCAATGCCCAGGCGGCGGGCCACCGCTTCCGCCGTCGTCCGGCTGTCGCCGGTGAGCATCACGAGGCGCAGCCCGTCGGCCCGGAGCTGCTGGACGGCCTCGGGCGTGGTGGCCTTCACCGGGTCCGCTACGCCCAGGAGCCCGGCCGGCCTGCCATCCACGGCGACGAACATCACCGTCTGACCTTCCCGCCGCAGTGCCTCCGCCTTCTCCACGAGCGCCCCTGCCTCGATGCCAAGCCCGGTGAGCAACCGGGCGTTCCCCAGCGCCACCTGCGCACCGCCCACGCGCCCCGTCACGCCCTGGCCCGTCACGGACTTGAAGCCGCTGGCCTCTGTCAGGACGGCACCGCGTTCCTGCGCGCCCTTCACGATGGCGGACGCGAGCGGGTGCTCGCTCCCGCGCTCGATGCTTCCGGCCAGGTGAAGCAGCTGCGCCTCGTCGAAGCCGGGGGCCGGCACCACCGTGGCGAGGCTCGGCCGGCCCTCGGTGAGCGTGCCCGTCTTGTCGACGATGAGGGTGCCCACTTTCGCCAGCTCCTCGAGCGCCGCCGCGTCCCGGATGAGGACGCCGGCCTGTGCGCCGCGTCCCATGCCCACCACGATGGAGATGGGCGTGGCCAGGCCCAGGGCGCACGGGCACGCGATGATGAGGACGGCCACCGCGTTGACCAGCGCGTGGGCGAGCCGAGGCTCCGGTCCCCACAAGCCCCAGACGAGCGCCGTCAGGACGGCGATGACCACCACCGCGGGCACGAACCACCCGGAGACGGTGTCCGCTAGGCGCTGGATGGGGGCCCGGCTGCGCTGGGCCTCGGCCACCCGCTGCACGATTTGAGAGAGGAGGGTGTCGCGACCGACGCGCTCCGCCCGCATCACGAAGCTGCCCGTGCCATTGACGGTCGCCCCCGTTACCCGGCTGCCGGGCGTCTTCTCGGAGGGAATGGGCTCACCTGTCACCATCGACTCGTCCACGGCGCTCTCGCCCTCCAGGACGACGCCATCCACGGGCACCTTCTCACCCGGGCGGACCCGGAGACGGTCACCCACGTGCACGCGGTCGAGCGCCACGTCCTCCTCGCGTCCGTCCTCGCGCAGCACCCGCGCCGTCTTCGGAGCCAGCCCGAGTAGCGCCTTCAATGCCCCTGAGGTGGCATGGCGGGCCCGGAGCTCCAGCACCTGGCCCAGCAGCACCAGCGTGGTGATGACCGCTGCGGCCTCGAAGTACACGGGCACCTGGCCCCCATGGCCCATGAAAGAGTGGGGCAGGAGACCCGGGAATAGGGTGGCGAAGACGCTGAAGCCGTAGGCCGCGCCTGTTCCCAGGGCAATCAGCGTGAACATGTTGAGGTGCCGGTTGCGCACCGACGCCCAGCCCCGCTGGAAGAAGGGGAGGCCGCCCCACAGCACCACGGGCGTCGCCAGGGCGAGCTGCACCCAGGCCATGAGCGGCCCTGGGACGAGGCGCTGCACGGGCTGGCCGGGAATCATCTCCGACATGCCCAGCACGAACAGGGGGAGCGAGAGGGCGAGGCTCACCCAGAAGCGCCGCCGCATGTCGAGGTACTCCGGGTCAGGCGCTTCCTCGAGGGTGACGGTCCGTGGCTCCAGCGCCATGCCGCAGATGGGGCACGTCCCAGGCTCGGGCCGGACAATCTGCGGGTGCATCGGGCAGACGTACTCTGTGCGCGTCTGGACGACCGGCTGCTCGGGCTCCAGGGCCATTCCACACTTCGGGCAGGTGCCAGGGTGGTCCTGGCGCACCTCCGGGTCCATCGGGCAGATGTACGCGGTGCCCGCAGGGGCTGGTGCCGGCGGCGGCTGGGGCTCGGGCGCGAGGTACTTCTGCGGCTCCGCCTTGAACTTCTCGCGGCACTTCGGGTTGCAGAAGAAGTACGTGTGCCCCTCGTGCACGTGGCTGCCACCCTTCGCGGCATGGGGGTCCACGAACATCCCGCAGACGGGGTCCTTCCCCTTGCCCTCCGGCAGGTGCGGAGGGTGGTGCCCGGCGTGGACTTCTGGGGGGTGATGGGTCGTCATCGTCGCTCTTCCTTTCACCGGGGCTCACGAAGCACCCCATCCCCTCTTACAGTTCCGGGTGAATCAGGAGGCAGTCCACGGCTGCCCGCCTGCTCCGGAGGGACGCGCTCATGGGGGAGGTCTCCCATCCCCGGTAACAAGCAACCCGGAGGCCAGCCATGCCCGGGGGTAAGTCCGCAATTCTGCTCAGGCGTGCCCTCTCGCGGCGTAACCGGTGCTGTTACACCCTGATGAGGTCGGTCACACCCGGTTTGCGAACCCTGCGGGCGCGCTGGAACATGAGGGCATGTCCGAACCGCTCCGTTCTCTCATCTCCCGGTGGCGTGAAGACCCGGCCGGGACCTACCGCTCCTGGTTCCTCTGGGAGGAGCGCCTGAAGAACTTCCGCTCCATCCGCCGCGGCCTGGCCACGGTGGTGGAGGAGATGGAGGAGGGCACCTTCGGCAACGTGTACAAGGGCTCGTCCTTGGAGACGGTGGTGGGCTCGGTGTCCGAGCAGCGGCAGATTTTCAAGGGAGCGGACCACGCCTTCCTGTGGAAGCCCAAGCTGCGCATCCCGGACATCTACGAGTCCCCGGAGAACCAGCGCGCCTTCGGCCGCTTCCTGTCCGCGTGTGCCTGCTGTGGTGACGGAGAGGAGCTCGTGGCGGCCATCCGCGCCCTCGATGAGCGGAAAATCAAGGGGCTCGGGCCCGCCGCGGCGAACCTGCTCTACTTCCTGCACCCCACGTTGATGCCGCCCTTCAACACGGCCATCGTGAACGGCTACAACGCGCTCACTGGCGCCAAGGTGAAGCTGGGCAAGTGGGAGGAGTACCTCGCCATGCGCGAGGGCATCCTCCGGCTCAATGCGGCGCACCGCGAGCTACTCTCCAACGACCTGGGCGCCGTCGGCGGGCTGCTCTTCGACATCGGCAGTGGCCGGTATGCGCCCCCTCCGAGGGAGGACGATGCCGAGGCGCGAGCTGACTGGGAGGCGGACCTCGCCCGGGTGCGTACGGAAGCGGGGAGCGCGCGCAAGGCCCGCGAGGCCGCCGAGGCCGAGGACCTCACCCACACCCAGGTCCAGGGCTGGCTGCGCGACCTGGGCGTGGCGCTCGGCTACGAGGTGTGGGTGGCCGCCAATGACCGCAGCCGGCGCTGTGGCGCGGGCCTGCTCGGGGACGGGTGCCTCACCGAACTGCCGCCGGCCGTGGCCACGGCTCCAGGTGGCGAAGCGGTCCGCCTCATCGACGTGATCTGGCTGGAGAAGGGGCGCGCCGAGGTGGCCGCGGCGTTCGAGGTGGAGCACACGACGTCCATCTACTCCGGCATCGTGCGCCTGCTGGACCTGGCCCTGGGCGCCCCCGGCTCCGCCACGCGGGGGCTCTTCCTCGTGGCGCCGGACCGGCGCGAGGAGGACGTCCGGCAGCAGCTCGCGCGCCCCGCGTTCCGCCGCGTCGCGGACCTCGACGTGCGCTATCTCCCGTACGGTGAGCTGGAGCGCCACCGGGAGGCGATGGGCCGCTTCGGACAGGGACTCAAGGCCGTGGAGGCGGTGGCTCGCCGCCTCCAGCCGTGAGCGTGCCTCAAAAGAGGGGGCGACTGTTCACCGCGAGCCCTTGGACTGGAACACTGCATTCCAGACCGAGACAGCGCGCTGTCGTCAGCGCTGCTGATGACTGGGCGAGGCCGGTTGGCCCTGCTGCTGGGTGCCGCTTCCGCTCATGCAGCGTTGCATCCCCTGCGCCATGCGCTGAACTTCCTCGACCTGGCCGGAGTTCTTTGCGGTGAGCCGCAGAATGGCCCCTGTCGGCGTCTGCTCCACCTTCACGTCCGCCATTCCGCGCATGGAGCAATTCATTCCCGCGCCGCCCATGCCCTGGCCCATCATGCTGCCACCCATCATGTCGCCGCCCATCATTCCGCAGGGACATCCGGATTGCTGCTGCGCGGACGCGTCCTTCTGGCGCTCCGACTTCGGTGCCTGACTGGTGCCTTGGGCTCCAGCGAGCGGTCCGAGGATCAGTCCCGTGGTGATGAGCAGGCCGTATCCAAGCTTCCTCATGGCATTTCCTCCCAGAATGGGTCATCCCCAAAGGAAAGCTGCTGCCGGAGTTGGAGAATGGCCTGCTGCCCGTTCCGACAGGGAGAGAGGGCGCTCAGGGCGTGGATGTCCGCTTCACCTCCAGGCTACACGGCGGAAGCTGGAGGCGCTGCCGTGTGCCTGAGCCATCGAGTCTCCGGGCTGTTGGTTCCGCCCTCCTCGTGCCTCTGCGAGCTCTCCCTGTGGGTGCGGTGGCTCGCTGCCTCCAGCCCTGCGCACGTCCGGCCCCGCTATGGCTGGCTACCGTACCAGGCCCTGCGCCACGCAATCAGCTGGCCGACCTCCTCCGCCTGCGCGTCGATGATTCTCCGGGAAAGGGCGCGGATTTCCGCGATGCTGCTGCGCTGGAGCGCCGCCGTCGCCATCTGAATGGCGCCCGAGTGGTGCGGCATCATCGAGTCGATGAACGCCTTGTCGACGTCAGGCTGCCGCGCGAACTCGTCGGGCATCAGCATGCCGCTGTTCTGCATCTCGGACTCGCTCATCATGGTCGGCACGTCCGAGGAGCCGAAGTGGGCCTGCTTGAGGGCCTTCAGCTCCTCTATTTCCTGACGCTGGTCCTGAATCATCTTCGTCGCCTGTGCCCGGAGCTCCTGGCGCGTCCCGCGCTGCTCCTCGACCATGGCCATCTCGGTGGCCATCTGGTGGTGCGCGGCCATCATGTCGATGAACCGCTCGTCGGAGTAGTTGCCGTCCACGACGAGCTGCTCGGGCGCGACGTCATGGTCCATGGAGCCTATGGATGTCCCGGGGGGCGCCGATTCGTCGTCTCCGCACCCTGTCACCACCGCAAGGAAGACGACCGCCAGGGCTTGGCACCGCATCGGTGATTTCATACGTCCGCAACCTCCAGGTCCGACGTCCCGTACGCCTGAATCAGCTGGGGCACCGGGAACGCTTGCAAGGGTCGGAAGCTGGGCACGGAGCAGTTCCATGTCAGCTGTGAGCGGGGAGGTTACAGACCGGGCCCTTGCGCGGATTGCTTGGGCAGTTCGGCGAGCCAACGGCACTACGACTTCAGTCCAGGGCCGCTGTTGGAAGAAATCAGTTCTTGCGGAAGACGAGGCCGTTGGGCTTGGTGCCCACCGTGAGCGTCTTTCGGATGGTGCGCGTGGCGACGTCCACAACGCTGAGCGTACCCGCGGTCTGGTTGGTGACGAAGGCGGTGGCACCGTCGGAGGAGAAGGTGATGCCATGGGCACCGGTACCCGTGGCGAGCTCCCCCTGCCGAGTCGTGGTTCCCGCGGCGAAGAAGATGAGCTTGCCGTTGTCGGTATCCGTCACCCAGAGGTCGCCGTTGGGAGCCGTGGCGGCCATGGCCGGTGTGAAGCCCAGCGAGTAGGTGCGTGCGACCTCGAGCGTCCCGGAGTTGATGGCGGTGAGGCTCTTCCCGTCCTCGTTGTCCACGTACATGAGGCCGTCGTTCCCCGGCCAGGCGCCCACGGGGGTGGTACCGACAGGCACCGTTTTCACCACCGCCTTGGTCGCAGCATCGATGATGGTGACGCTGTCGGAGTCACCGTTGGCGACGAAGGCGTACCGGCCATCCCATGCGAACGTCACCTCCGCGGGCATGTCTTCGACGGAAACAGTCTGCTTGGGCTCCAGCGTCCGGCTGTCGAGCACGACCACCTTGCCCGGCATCTCCCTCAGGGCCGTCCACACCTCGGTGCCGTCCGGTGAGAAGACGCCGTTGTGGGCCACCGCCTCGAGCTCCCTCGCGGCTCGGGTCTCGCCCGTCTTCGCGTCCAGGAGCAGGAGCTTGCCCGGCATGCTGTGGCCGCCGCTTCCGCCGCCATGGCCTCCACTCAGGTCCATACCTGGGACGGCCACCACGAGCGCGTTTCGGTCCGGGCTCAGGTTGACGTGGTGTGGAAACTCCATGTCCTTCAACTGAAGGGTGCTCGCGACTTCCATCCGCTCCGCGTCGATGATGCTGAGGGACGCGCTGCCACCATTCACGACGAAAACCGCGTCCTCGTCGATGGTGGGGAAGGTGTTCGAATCACCGTCGCTGCAGCCGCCCAGCGTCAGTACAGCCAGAGATGAGACTGCCCACAGGTTCCGTTTGAGAAGCTCCATTGGTCCATCCTTTCGGTGTGTCTGCGTCACGGGTCTGCTTGAGAGAGAGAAGTTGAAGAGGTCGATATTCAGACCGGTTCCTTGAAGTCATCGGACCGCAGTCCGTATCGCTTGAGGAGCCGATGGAGGCTTTCTCGCTCCATGCCCGCCCGCTCCGCGGCCCGCGTCACGTTGCCTCCGAACTCCCGCAGCAGCGCGACGAGGTAGTCGCGCGACGCGCGGTCTCTCGCCAGGTCCACCGCCTCACGGAAGGGCATCTTCACCAGCTGGTCAGCGGGCAGGGCCCCCTGCTGTCCTCCCGCGATTTCCGGGGGAAGGTCGTCCTGGCCCACGCGGGGGCCCGTGGCGATGGCTACCGCGCGTTCAATGGCATTCTCCAGCTGACGCACGTTGCCGGGCCAGCTGTACCCAGTGAGGGCACGCAGCGCGTCCGGCTCCAAGCCGTCCACCGGCTGGTGGTAGGTCTTCGACGCCTTCTGCACGAAGTGCATCGCCAGCAGAGGGATGTCCTCGCGCCGCTCGCGCAGGGGCGGCAGATGTACCGGGAAGACATTGAGCCGGTAGTAGAGGTCCTCGCGGAAGCGGCCCGCGGCCGCCTCGGCCTTGAGGTCGCGGTGGGTGGCGGTGATGACGCGTGAGTCGATGCGGCGCGCCACCGAGTCCCCCACGCGGCGCACCTCCTTGTCCTGGAGCGTGCGGTTGAGCTTCACCTGGACGGCCAGGGGCAGCTCTCCAATCTCGTCCAGGAAGATGGTTCCCCCCGAGGCCGCCTCGAAGAGGCCGGGCTTGGTCTCCACCGCGCCGGTGAAGGCCCCCCGGGCGTGACCGAACAGCTCGCTCTCGATGAGCTCCGAGGGCAGCGCGCCGCAGTTGACCGCGACGAAGGGCCGGTCCTTCCGCGGGCCGTGGTGGTGGATGGCTCGGGCCACCAGCTCCTTGCCCGTTCCCGTCTCTCCGGTGATGAGCACGGTGATGTCCAGCCCGGCGGCGCGCTCCAGCAAGCCATAGAGCGCGCGCATCGGAGGGCTCCTGCCGATGATGTTCTGGAAGCCGTAGATGCCCTCCAGCTCGCGTCGCAGTGTGGCCGCCTGCTCCTTGAGTCGCTTGCGCTCGAGCGCGCGAGCCACCACCAGGGACGCCTCGTCCGGGTCGAAGGGCTTGGGCAGGTAGTCGTAGGCCCCCTCCTTGATGGCCTCCACCGCCTTGGGGACGGAGGCGTACGCCGTCATCAGGATGACCTCGGTGTCCGGCGAGTGCTGCTTGACGGCCTTGAGCACCTCGAAGCCGTCTGCCCCCGGCATGCGGATGTCCGTCACCACGAGGTCGAATTGCTGGGTCTGGATGAGCGCGAGCGCACGGCCTCCGTCTTCAGCCGTCCTCACCTGGTAGGCGTCACCCAGAATCCGGGTGAAGAGGTGGCGCATGTTCTCCTTGTCATCGACGACGAGAACGCTCGGTCTGTCCGTCACGGCGTACTCCGGGGGAGATGCAGGGTGAACTCCGCGCCACGTCCGGGAAGATTGCGTGGCTGGATGCGGCCTCCATGGGCCTGGGCGATGGCCTGCGACACGGCCAGCCCCAGCCCGGTGCCTTGGGGTTTGGTGGTGAAGAAGGGCTCGAAGAGCCGCTCATTCGCTTCGGGAGCAAGGCCCGGTCCGGTGTCGCGGACCGACAGCGCCACCTCACCTTCGCGCGCGTGGATGGTCACCGTCACCTGTCCCGAAGGCCCCGCGGCCTCCACGGCGTTCTTCACCAGGTTGGTGACCACCTGGCGAAGCCGCTGCGGGTGCCCGGCCACCCGGGCTTCGCCTTCCACCGTCAGCGAGACGTCGGAGACCTGGGCGGACTCCCTCAGCCGAGCGACGACTTCCTCCACCAGCTCTCGCAGCTCCAGCGTCTCCCCGGGAACCTGGAGCGGCCGTGACAGGTCGAGCAGCCCCTCCACGATGTCACGGCAGCGCAGCGTCTCCTCTTCGATGATGCGCAGGTCGTCCGCCACCGCGCCTTTCGCCTTGCGCTGAAGCAGGCGCACGTAGCCGAGGATGACACCCAGGGGATTGTTGATTTCATGCGCCACCCCCGCTGCCAGGCGGCCGATGCCCGCCAGCCGCTCGCTCTGCACCAGGCGCTCCTGGTGCTCACGGAGCGCGGCGGTCATCCGGTTGAACTGCTGCGCCAGCCTTCCGAACTCGTCCGGGCGCTCCAACGCGATGCGGGTGGTGAGGTCGCCCGCGGCGATACGGGCCGCGCCGGCCTCCAGCAGGGAGACCGGGCGGGCCACTGAACGGCCAATGTAGAGGCCCACGCCTGCCGCCAGGAGGGCCGCGGCTGCCAGGATTGCGACGGTCCACTGGAAGCTGGCGTGCTGAACCGTGCTCGCGTGCTCCTCGAAACTCCCAATGGCGCGCTCGTAGTGCGAAGCCAGGGTGTCCGCGCTCTCCTGGATGACGCCGACCAGCTCCAGTGCTCGGGAGTGCTCACGGACCGCCGTGGCGCGGTCCTCTCGCACCACGGCCGGTAGGAGTGCCTCTCGGAAGAGCAGGTCCAGCTCCGCCGTGGTGCGGCGCATCGTGTCCACCTGGGCTCGCTCCTCGGGGGTGTTCGCCTGGCCCTGGACCTCCTCGAGGAGCGCCAGTGCGCGGCGGTGGGCGCCGTCGTAGAGCGGCAGGTGGCTGGCGTTGCCGAGGATGAGGGTATGGGCCAGGTGCGCGTAGAGGTCCCTCACCGCCGACGCCAGCGACAGAGTGGTGCGCACGGCGGTTTCCTGCCGCCTCACGCTGTGCAGGGCCTCGTGGATCTCCGCCATGCCCTCGAGCGCGGCGTAGGCCGCCGCGCCGAAGGCCAGGACGAGGAGCGAGAAGGCGTATAGGAGCCTGCGAGCGGTTCCAGACACAACATCCCCCAGCGAACGAAAGCTGGGATTCAGCAACGGGCAGGCCAACGCCCCGCGCGCCGCAAGTGGCTGAATTCATTCCTGCCCGGGCTTCGCTCTCCTCGGTGGGGAGGCGTGGAGTGTGATTGATAAGGTCACACTGTGATGAGCCGGGGGGCCGGTTTCAGGCCTGGCTCAGAAGGCCCTCTTTGGGGCGTGGGCCGCCTCGTGGAGCGCTCATGGGGAGCCGTCTGCGCGCACATCCACCAGCGTCATCATCCCCGACTCGGCGTGCTCCTGGATGTGGCAGTGGAGCATCCAGGCCCCCTCGTCCTGCGGGAACATCGCCACGTCCACCGTCTCCCTAGGACCGATGAGCACGGTGTCGCGCCAGTGCCCCTCGTCCACCGGTGTACCGTCGCGCGCCACCACGCGGAAGAACTGGCCATGCACGTGCATGGGGTGCAGGCGGTACGACTCGTTGACGAAGCGCAGCTTGGCCCACTGGTGCGCGGGGAGTCGGTAGACCCGGTGGTGCGCGGAGGCATGCTCCCCCTCGTGCTGGAAGGCCTCGCCATTGATGGTCCACTCGATGCCGAAGGGGCCTCCCCGCCTGGCATTCAGCCGGAAGGTCTCCGAGGGTGGCCGGGCGCGCGCCGAGGAGAGGTCTGGGGCCGGCATTGAGGCAGCTGCTGTCACCGCGGGCGGTCGTACCGCCGCTCCGGACACCGCCAGCGTGGCGAGGAGGAACGGCCTGCGTGTGAAGCGGTCCACCACCTCCAGACGCTGCTCGCTCAGCGCCTCGGGGACGGTGAAGTCCAGGTCGACGCGGTTGCCTGGAGCGAGCTCCAGGCGGGAAGCAGGCAGCGGCCGGTCGGTTGCCAACGCGTCGACTGCAATGACAGCTGCGTCGAGCCCGTCGAAGGAAGGCGCGAAGACGCGCCCGTTCGCGACGTTGACCAGGCGCAGGCGCACCCGCTCGCCGGGCCGCAGCGGGACTTCTGGCTGGGCAACCCCATTCACCGTGGAGACCTGCCCCCAGCGGCCGTCGTGCGCGAGCTGGCTGCGCGTGTTGAACCGGGCATCCACCTGGCCACTCGCGTCGAGGAGCCAGTCGTCGAGCACCCAGACGAGCTCGCGTGTGAAGGGGCCGGGCTCCCGGTCCTCCACGATGAGGACGCCGAACAGCCCGCGCTCCACCTGCTCGCTCCCGCGCAGGTGCGGGTGGAACCAGAACGTCCCTGCATCCTTCAGTTTGAATTCGTAGACGAAGGTGCCCCCGGGCGGGATGGGAGGCTGTGTCACTCCGGGCACGCCGTCCATTCCATTCGGAAGCCGGATGCCGTGCCAGTGAATGGTCGTGGGCTGCGGCAGCTTGTTGGTGAAGCGCACTCGGACCGTGTCCCCCTGGGTGGCGCGGAGGGTGGGGCCGGGCACCTGGCCGTTGTACGCCCAGACCTCCAGACTCCTCCCATCCAGGAGCGGTAGGGCGGTCGGGGCCGCGACGAGCTCGAACTCGCGCACGTGGCCTGTGGAGGGGACGTCCTCCGGGTAGGGCGGTGCGGCGCGCGGCTGCCGGGCCGCCGTCACGGCATCGCCCTTCTGGCCGAGGCCGAGTGCCGCCAGCACGGCGACGAGGGCAGCGAGAGCCGCCCCGATGAACCAGGGATTGCGATGCATGAGGTCTCTCCACGAATGAAAGTTTCAGGCGTCCTCGCTCCGCTTCCGTGAGCGGGCGGGGTGTGCGCCGGGCCACCCGAGGTGGCATGGCCTGACCGCACTCGACAGACGGCGTCAGGCGGGGAGGGCGGCGGCGCCAGCGACTTCGGCCTCGGGGGTTGCCGGCCCCGGCACCACCTCGCGGCGCTTCCAGAGGAAGTAGACCGCCGGGTAGACGAGCAGCTCCAGCAGGAAGCTGGTGACGAGGCCGCCCACCATGGGAGCCGCGATGCGCTTCATCACGTCCGCGCCCGTTCCGGTGGACCACATGATGGGGAGCAGGCCCAGCATCGCCGCCATGACCGTCATCGCCTTGGGCCGCACCCGCTTCACGGCCCCGTGGATGATGGCCTCCACCAGGTCACCTTCGGTGCGAAGCATCCCGCGCTTCTTCGCCTCGTCGTGGGAGAGGTCCAGGAAGAGCAGCATGAAGGCGCCCGTCTCCGCGTCCAGGCCCATCAGCGCAATCATGCCCACCCACACCGCGATGGAGATGTTGTAGTCGAGCGCCCACAGCAGCCACACCGCGCCGATGGCGGAGAAGGGCACCGCCAGCATGACGAGGCCCGCCTTGAAGGCCGACTTCGTGTTCATGTACAGCAGCCCGAAGATGAGCACGAGCGTGAGCGGGATGACGAGCTGGAGCCGCTCCCGGACGCGCAGCATGTTCTCGTACTGCCCGCTCCACGTCATGGAATAGCCGGCGGGCACCTTCACGCCCGCGGCCACCGCCTCCTTGGCGCGTTCCACGAAGCCGCCCACGTCGTACTTCGAGGTGTCGAAGTCCACGTAGACGTAGCCGGTGAGCATGCCGTTCTCGTTGCGAATCATCGAGGGGCCGTGCTCGAGCACCACGTCCGCGATGGCCTCCATGGGAATCTGGCCCTGGCCGCCGGGAAGGGGCAGCAGCACGCGCTTGAGCGCCTGGAGGTCCTCGCGGTAGTCCCGCGCGTAGCGCACGTTGATGCCGTAGCGCTCACGCCCCTCCACAGTGGTGGACTGGTTGTCGCCGCCCACCGCGGTCATCACCATCATGTTCGCGTCGTCCACGCTCAGGCCGTAGCGGGCGAGCTCGTCACGATTGAGGACGAAGTCCAGGAAGTAGCCGCCCGCCACGCGCTCAGCGAACGCGCTTCGGGTGCCCTCCACCTTCGCCACCGCGGCCTCCGTCTCGCGAGCGATGCGCTCCACGGTGGCGAGGTCCGCGCCCATGATCTTGATGCCCACGGGCGTGCGGATGCCGGTGGACAGCATGTCCAGGCGGCCCTTGATGGGCATGGTCCACGCGTTGGAGATGCCCGGCAGTTGGAGCGCGGCGTTCATCTCCGACTCCAGCTGCGCCTGGGTGATGTGGTCACGCCAGAAGGGGCGCAGGACGCTCTTCAGCCATTCGGGAGCCCAGTTGCTGTACCAGCGCGGCACCTCACGCCACTGGGACTCGGGGCGCAGCAGCACCGTCGTCTCCATCATGGTGAAGGGGGCGGGGTCGGTGGAGGTGTTGGCGCGGCCGGCCTTGCCGAAGACGCGCTCCACCTCTGGGAATCGCATGAGCAGCTTGTCCTGCACTTGCAGCACGCGCTGCGCCTCGGCGACGGACATGCCGGGCTCCACCGCCGAGGGCATGTAGAGGATGGTGCCCTCGTTGAGCGGTGGCATGAACTCGCTACCCAGGTGCAGGTACACGGGGATGGTGGTGGCGACCAGCAGCACGCTCACGGCGATGGTGGCCTTGGCGTGGCGCACGACGAAGCGGCAGGGGCCTTCGTAGAGCCGGTGCATCAGCCGGCTGATGGGGTGCCGCTCCTCCGAGTAGTACTTGCCCACCAGGGCCGTGGTCGCCACCGACGCCAGGAATCTCGGGCGGAAGCGGAAGGGCTCCACTCGCGCGAAGAGCATCCGCATCGCGGGGTCCAGGGTGATGGCCAGCAGCGCGGCGATGGCCATGGCCAGGTTCTTCGAGTACGCCAGCGGGCGGAAGAGGCGGCCCTCCTGGTCCACCAGCGTGAAGATGGGCATGAAGGCCACGGCGATGACGAGCAGGCTGAAGAAGACGCCCGGCCCCACCTCCATCAGCGCTTCCAGGCGCACCTGGTGGAAGTCGCCTTTCTTCCCGTCCTTAATCCAGTGGTGGATTTTGTTGTACGCGTTCTCCACCTCGACGATGGCGCCGTCCACGAGCACGCCGATGGAGATGGCGATGCCGGCCAGCGACATGAGGTTGGCGTTCAGCCCCATCGCGTACATGGGGATGAAGGCCAGCGCCACCGACACGGGAATCGTGACGATGGGCACGAGGGCGGAGGGCGCGTGCCACAGGAAGAGGAGGATGATGAGGGAGACGATGATGATTTCTTCCACCATCTTGTGTGACACCGTATCGATGGCGCGCTCGATGAGGTCCGAGCGGTCATAGGTGGTGACGACCTCCACGCCTTCGGGCAGCGACGGCTTGAGCTCCTCCAGCTTCGCCTTGACGCGCTTGATGACGTTGAGGGCGTTCTCCCCCTGTCGCATCACCACGATGCCGCCCACGACGTCTCCCTCACCGTCCAGGTCGGCCACGCCGCGGCGCAGTTCGGGGCCCAGCGTCACGCTGGCCACGTCCTTGATGGTGACAGTCGTCCCACCCTGAGCCTTGAGGACGAGCTTCTCGATGTCCTCCACGTTCTTCACGTAGCCTCGGCCACGGACCATGTACTCGCGCCCGGCCACCTCCACGAGCCGTCCACCCACGTCGTTGTTGCCCTGGCGCACCGCGCGCACCACAGCGTCCAGCGACAGCCCATAGCTGGCGAGGGTGTTGGGATTGACGGTCACCTGGTACTGGCGCACCTGTCCGCCCACGGTGGCCACCTCGGAGACGCCGGGCACGCTTTGAATCTGATACCGCAGGAACCAGTCCTGGTAGGAGCGCAGCTCGTCAAGCCGGTGCTTGCCGCTCTTGTCCACCAGCGCGTACTGGAACACCCAGCCCACGCTGGTGGCGTCCGGGCCCAGCTCCACCTTCACGTCCTGCGGGAGCTGGGCCGTTATCTTCGACAGGTACTCGAGCACCCGCGTGCGGGCCCAGTACATGTCCGTGCCATCCTCGAAGATGACGTACACGTAGCTGAAGCCGAAGTCGCTGAAGCCGCGCACCGCCTTGACCTTCGGAGCGCCAAGCAGTGCAGTGGTGATGGGGTAGGTGACCTGGTCCTCGATGATGTCGGGGCTGCGGTCCCACCGCCCGTAGACGATGACCTGGGTGTCGGACAGGTCCGGCAGCGCGTCCAGCGGCATGTTCCGCATGGTCCACCAGGCGCCGATGAGCGCCACCACGGTGGCCGCGATGACCAGGTACTTGTTCTCCGCCGAGAATCGGATGATGGCGCGAATCATGGGCTTCAGTGGCCTCCGTGGCCGGAGGCGGCTGGGGGAGCACTCGCCGGAGGCGAGGAGGGGGGAGGCGCTGCCGTGTCGCTCCCTGATGAGGGAGCGGCCAGCGCGGCCAGCGATGCACGCAGGCGCGACTCGGAGTCGACGAGGAAGTTGGCGCCGGTGACGACCTGGTCGCCGGCCTTCAGGCCCGACGTCACCTCCACGCTCTTTCCATCCGACTCGCCCAGGCGGACCTCACGGGGCTGGAAGCGCCCGTCGCCGAGCGCCACGAAGACGACCTGGGTGGTGCCGGTGGGGACGACCGCGTCGGAGGGAACCTTCAGCGCGTCCCGCGTCGTGCCGCGGAGCACCACCTCACCGAACATTTCGGGACGCAGGTCGCCGTCGGGGTTGGGGAACTCCAGGCGCACCTTGACGGTGCGCGTGGCCGCGTCCATCACCGGGTCGAGGAAGGCCACCTTCCCGGCGAACACCCGGTTGGGGAAGGCCTTGAGCTGGAGGTTGGCGGGCATGCCCACCTTCACGTGGCGCAGCTCGCTCTCGTACACGTCCGCGAGCACCCACACGCGCGACAGGTCGACGATCTCGTAAGGCGTGGCGCCCATCTCCAGGCGCGCTCCCTCCACGACGTCCTTCTTGGTGATGACGCCCGAGATGGGCGACACCAGGGTGAGGGTGCGGGTGGCCTCGCCCGTGCGGGCAAGCCGCTCCAGGGCGGTCGGGGGCACGTCCCACAGCAGCAGCTTGCGTCGGGCCGCCGCGACCAGCGTGTCGCCGTCCGTGGCCATTCCCCCTGCTTCGCCCAGGGCCTGGCGGGTGCGCAGGGCCAGCAGGTACTCCTCCTGAGCGGCGAGCAGCTCGGGACTGTAGAGGGAGAGGAGCGGCTCGCCTTGGCGCACCGGCTTGCCGGTGAAGTCCGCGTGCACGCGCTCGACGAAGCCGGCGACCTTCACGTTGACGCGGCGCACGCGGGTCTCGTCCATGGCCACGCGGCCGTTGGTCCGCCAGGTTCCCCCCACCTTGCCCTCCGTGACCGGGGCGGTGCGCAGGCCGATGAGCTGCTGGCGCGAGAAGTCGATGGTGACGGGGGCCAGCCCCTGCACCATCGCTGCTCCCTCGCCTCCGGGAGCAGCTGGCGCAAGCGCCACCAGGTCCATTCCGCAGATGGGGCACTTGCCCGGGTGGTCCTGCACGATGCTCGGGTGCATCGGGCACTGGTAGCGCGTAGCGGCTGGCTCGGAGGCGGATGGGGTGGAGCTGTCCGAGGGAGCCGACGCGTGGGCGTCATGCGCCTCATCCTGGTGGGCCAGCAGGTGCACGGCGCCTCCGCCCAGCACGGCGCTGGTCAGCGCTGCTGCGGCGAGCGCGGCGGCTCCGAAGCGGCGGCGCGAGGGGGACGGCGATGGGTTCTCAAGAGACATGGGTTCTCCAGAACTACATTCCGGACATGGAAGACGAGGAGGAGGCGGCGGGAGCGGTGCCGGCAGTGCCACCAGACGAGGCGGCGGGGGCGGAGGCCGACGGGGTGCTGCCCGCTCCGGGCATGCCGCCCGAGCCGAGGCCGCCAGCGGCGATGGAGCCGACGGGCTCCAGGCTCACCTCGGCCTGGGCGATGGCGAGGCGCTGCGCATCCACGAGCGTCCGCAGGTACTCCTCCTCGTCGCGGATGATGCCGGTGTTGGCCTCCAGCACCGAGGCGAACGAGGCGCGTCCGACGCGGTACTGCGTCAGGGTGCTCTCGGCGGTCGCTGCCGACTGCATCAAGATGCCACCGCGGAAGAGGGCCACCGTGTCGCGCAGCGCGGCCAGGGTGTTGAGGCGCTCCAGCACTCGTAGCCGCAGCACCTGCTCCACGGCCTCCGTGGCCCGGGTGGTGGCCTCGGCATTGGCGCTGCTCTCCGCCACCGCTCGGTTCTGCTTCCTCCCGGAGAAGATGGGCAGGGTGACGCCGACATTGGCCTGCCACATGGGTGGGAAGTCGCCGCCACGGGGCATGACTCCCGCGCTCACGGTGAAGTCGGGCAGGCGCTCACGTCGCGCGAGCGCCACCTGCCGGCCGGCCTGCTCCACCGTCACGCGGGCCTGGGCCAGTTCGGGGCTGCGTTCGAGCGCGTCCTTCGTTGCTGATTCGGCGTCACCGAACTCCGGCACCCTCAGGTCGCGCACGCGCAGGGTGGTGGGCAGGGGCGTATCGAGGGGCCGGCCACTCAGCCGGTTCAGGGTCTGCACGCGGGTGCGCTCCTCGGCGTTCAGTGCCAGCCGGCGCTGGCGCAGCCGGTTGAGCTCGAGCTGGGAGCGCAGCAGGTCGGATTGGGCGCCCTCACCGGCTTCGTAGCGGATGCGGACTGTCTCGGCGGACTGCTTCCAGAGCGCCTCGAGCCGGTCCAGCAGCACGAGCCGCTCGCGCGTCAGCAGCAGGTCGAGATAGCCCCGGCGCACCTCGGCCTCGATGGACAGTCGCGCTCGCAGGACTTGCGTTGACGCGGCCCTGGCCCCCAGGCGTGCGACCTCGGTGCGCAGCGCACGCTTGCCAGGGAAGGGCACGGCCTGGGAGGCCATGATGCTGTAGTAGCTGCCCTCCATCTCGCCGATCATGAGCTCGCCAAAGCCGTCGTTCTGGATGCCCAGTTGCAGGACCGGGTCCGGTAGGGCACCCGCCTGCGGGACGCGCTCCTGGGCCGCCTGGACCTGTGCTTCGGCCTGGCGCAGCTCCGGGCGCGATTCGAGGGCTTCCGTGAGGAGCTGCGAGAGCGTCGGGTCCGTCACCAGCGCCGGTATGGAGGTGGCTTGCGTGGCCGGCGTGCGAGCGTCGTCTTGAGCCAGCGCCGCCACGGGAGAGAGCAGCGCCAGCAGGAGGGCAACGTGCCTCATCGAGTCGCGTCGCCACACAGGGGAGGGGGCTGGCTGGGACATGTTGAGAGTTGATTGCACGACAAGGGTGATTGCAGAGCCTGTGCCATGCGCCGTGCCCTGCGCGTGAGGCGGAGCTCAGAGGAGCGACGGGCTCCATTTGCTGGCGCACTCGATGAAACCGGGGCCCGTGGCGTCACGGTGTGACGACTGGAATCACACCGCGACCTGCGCGACACGACGATGCGGGGGGCTTCCGGGAGGACATCTTCTTCCAGCTCAACGTCGTCTCGGAGCAGCCGGAGCCGGTGCGCGAACGCCAGGAGGACATCCTGCTGCTGGCGCGGGAGTCGGGTGGGCGGGACGACTCCGGAGGCTGACCGACGACTGCATGCCGCGCTGGCGGCCAGCCGCGGCGTGGCCCGCGAGAGGCTCACGCCACGGCGTGGCAGGCTACTGGATGGTGACGAGCCCGCTGATGTGGTCCATCGCGCAGGCGTAGCGCAGCGTGCCCGACTCGCTGGGGGTGAACTCCACGGTCACCGGCGTGTCCAGGGGGAGCGGCTGGTTGATGCCCAGATCGGCCACGACGATTTCCGTGGCGCACGTCTTGTCCGTCTTGCGGGTGACCACCATGCGGACCGGCTGCCCCGCCTTCACCTTCACGTTCGCAGGCTCGAAGCCCTTGGACGTCACCGCGAGCTCGACGGTGTGGACGCCGTTCTTGACGGTCGGGGCTGAAGCGGGCTTCTCCGCAGGCGCGGTCCTGGCTGCGCCTCCGTGCGCGGCCTGCTTGGCGTGCTCGGTCTGCTTGGTGGGCTCGGACTGCTTGGCGTGCTCGGCACACGCAGCCGCCGGGGTGGCGACCATCAGGGTGAGGCTGGCAAGGGCTCCCATCAGGCTCATCTTCATCGGTTGGTTGCTCCCGGAGAGGATGCCCTCGGGGACGTCCGGCATCCTGTTGATACGGTCCGCTAGAGCACAATGCGTGCCGGGAGCTGAACGTGTCTGTTCATGCAGGGTTACCGGGACGAAGCGCCTTGTCAGAGTGCCCAGGAGGGTTTCCCTGTAACCGGCCCGGTCACAGATGGAACGTAGAAACGGAGCGTTCAATCGAAGCGTCACGGCTCCTGGCTGTGCTGACGCCGCTGCGTTCGTGTAGGCCCATTCCAGCGTCAGGCTGGCCTCCGCGAGGGCAGCGAGCCGTGAGGCCGTGAACCTCGCGGCCCTCTTTCGCCCCAACAGTGTGATGACTCCAGTCACACCCGGCACGGCCCTTCGGTCTGAGAGCAGGCTGGCCTGGGCCTTGCTCTATAGGGGGCCCACTTCCTGGCTGCCATCCCGGCAAGTCCCCGAGGAGCCCCATGCGCAGAACCCTATGTGTGCTGGCGAGCATCCTTTCCTTCGCCGCCTGCGTCTCCGAGCCAAAGAGGCTGCCCGCCTCGGTAGACCCGTCGAATCCGGATGCCCCCGAGGCTCCGCCCGCTGCTCAGCCGACCGCATTCGCGGCCCCCACTCCTGAAGGGCCCGCGCCTGCCAACGAGCCACAAGGCGCGGGGTACGCCCACCACGGTGCTTCTTCTTCGGCATCCGCTCCAGATGCCGGCGCCGCCGTCTACACGTGTCCGATGCATCCGGAGGTGCGGTCCAGCAAGCCGGGCACCTGCCCGAAGTGCGGCATGAAGCTGGTGCCGGAGAAGCCCTCGAGCGAGGAGACCCCGGACGCGGGGCAGCCCGGCTCCGCGCCCGCGGGCCATGACCATGGACACGGAGGGCATCCGTGAGGCTGGCCGTACTCGCTGGCGCGGCACTGATGGCGGGCGGCTGCGCGTCCATCCAGAAGGAGCGTGGCCACGCGGAGGTGGCGGCGCTCGTCGAGGAGCGGCTGGGCCGCAAGACGCGCTGGAACCAGGGCACCCCGGAGGACGCCGAGGTTGCGCGCCATCTCGACGCGCTCCTGAAGGAAGACCTCACCTCGGACCATGCGGTGGAGGTGGCCCTGCTCAACAATCCGGCGCTCCAGGCTACCTACGAGGACCTGGGCGTCTCGCAGGCCGACATGGTGCAGGCCGGGCTGCTCTCCAACCCGACGTTGGAGGGGAGCATCGGCTTCCCCATCTCCGGCATCGGCGGCATCGAGCACGAAGTCTCCTTGGTGCAGGAGTTCGTGGACCTGTTCACGCTCCCGCTGCGCAAGCGCGTCGCCCAGGAGCAGTTCGTGGCCGACACGCTGCGCGTGGCGCATGAGGCGCTGGCCACTGCGGCGGAGGTGCGCAAGACCTTCAGCCAGGTGCAGGCCCTCCAGCAACTCGTGGAGCTGCGCCGCATGGCGCTCCAGGCGGCCGAGTCGGCGGCGGACTTCTCTGTCCGGCTGCGCGCCGCAGGCAACATCACCGAGCTGGACCTTGCGAGTGAGCAGGCCGCCGCCGAGGGAGCCCGGCTCGAGCTGGCGGAGGAGGAGCTCGCCTTGGTGGAGGCCCGGGAGCACCTCAACCGCCTCATGGGGCTATGGGGTCCGCGCACGCAGTGGACCCTCTCCGCGAAGCTCCCGCCGTTGCACGGCCAGGAGGCCTCGCTGGAGCACTTGGAGTCGCTCGCCATTCGCCAGCGGCTGGACATCGATGCGGCCCGGAAGCAGGTGGCCCTGCTCTGGAACGCGCTGGAGCTGGCGCGGAGTACGCGCTTCTTCGGCCGCGTGGAAGTCGGCGTCCACACGCACCAGGACGCGGACGGCCCCAGGCTCTTCGGTCCGACCCTGTCCCTGGAATTGCCCATCTTCGACCAGCGCCAGGCCCTCATCGCCCGGCTGGAAGCCCAGCACCGCCAGGGGGAGCGGCGGCTCACGGAGCTGTCCGTCAACACCCGCTCGGAGGTCCGTGCCGCCCGCGCCCGGCTGCTGTCGCTCCGCCTGGTGGCGGACCGCTACCGGCGGGTGGTGCTGCCCCTGCGTGAGAAGGTCGTCGAGCAGGCGCAGCTCCAGTACAACGCCATGCAGATCGGCCTGTTCCAGTTGCTCTCGGCCAAGCGCGAGCAGGTGGAGGCGTACCGGGGCTACATCGAGGCCGTCCGCGACTACTGGATGGCGCGGGCCGACCTGGAGCAGCTCGTGGGTGGCCGGCTCCGGGAGGGCAGCGCGGAATCCACGCCCTCGCCCACGCGGCCGCCGCAGCCGCCATCCCCCGCGCAGCCCGGACCGCCCACACAACCCGCGCAACCCTCGCAGCCAGCACAGCCCGGGACGCACACCGGGCACGGACAGGACACCGCCAACGGCACGGAGAGCCCCCATGAGCACCCGCACGACTGAGACCCGCCACGCACCGGGCTGCGAGGATGAAGCCCCCGGGACTCCGGAACGCACGGCCTCCCCTGGAGACACCCCCGAGGTGGGAGCTGCCGGAACCCTGACCCGGCGGAGCATGCTGGCGACAGCGGGCGCCACGCTCACGGGAGGGGCGCTGCTGTTGAGCGGCTCCGCGGCTCGCGCCCAGTCAGATGTTCCTGGGGCCCGCAGGCCACGCGAGGGCTCCGCCGCTGACACCGGCCAGAGGTACGCGAAGCAGGACTGGCAGCGCCCCGGAATGCCCAACCGGGACTACCGGCCCGTGGTGGTGCCCAACGGCTCGAAGCTCCCGTGGAAGGTGGTGGATGGCGTGAAGGTCTTCCACCTGGTGGCCGAGGAGGTGGACCACGAGCTCGCCCCGGGGTTGAAGGCCCTCTGCTGGGGCTACAACGGACGGGTGCACGGCCCCACCATCGAGGTGGTGGAGGGTGACCGGGTGCGCGTCTACGTCACCAACCGACTGCCGGCGGCCACCACCGTCCACTGGCACGGCATCCTGGTGCCCAACGGTATGGATGGCGTGGGCGGACTCAACCAGAAGTCCATCGCTCCGGGTGAGACGTTCCGCTACGAATTCACGCTGCGCCAGTCGGGTACGAACATGTACCACTCGCACCATGACGAGATGACGCAGATTGCCCTCGGCATGGGCGGGATGTTCGTCATCCACCCGCGCCGTCCCGTGGGGCCCCGCATCGACCGCGACTTCGCCATCATGCTGCACGAGTGGCGCATCGACGTGGGCACCCGCCGGCCCAATCCGAACGAGATGACGGACTTCAACCTGCTCACCATGAACGCGCGGGCATTCCCGGGCACGGAGCCGCTCGTGGTGCGCAAGGGAGAGCGGGTGCGCATCCGCCTGGGAAACCTGAGCCCGCAGAACCACCACCCCATCCACCTGCACGGCTACCAGTTCCGCATCACCGAGACGGATGGCGGGCGCATCCCCGAGGCCGGGCAGTGGCCGGAGACCACGGTGCTCGTGCCGGTGGGCAGCACGCGCACCATCGAGTTCGTGGCGGACGAGCCCGGCGACTGGGCCCTCCACTGCCATATGACCCACCATACGATGAACCAGATGGGCCACGAGTTCCCCAACATGATTGGCGTGAAGCAGGGCGGGCTGGACGCGAAGGTGCGCACGCTGCTGCCGGGCTACATGACCATGGGCCAGACGGGCATGGCGGAGATGGGCGAGATGGGGATGCCCGTCCCGCCCAACTCCATTCCCATGGTGGGGGGGCAGGGCAAGCACGACTACATCACCATGGGCGGCATGTTCACCGTGCTCAAGGTGCGCGACAGGCTGGAGAGCTACGAGAACCCGGGCTGGTACGACAACCCGCCCGGCTCGCTGGTGGTGGCGGCGAGCCCGGACGAGCTGCGCCGGGACGGCATCGACGTGAATGCGCCAGCGCCGGTCGAGCCTGGAGCATCAGGCTGACCGCCGGCCGGGAGGGGGAACGGGGCCCTCCCTCTCTAGATGTGGGTTGGGTGATGCATCAGGCATAAGCCCGTGCGTCCCCGGCCGCAGCACTTCGGAGCCCCCGTCCGGCTCCGAATGAAAGCGACAGCCCCGGGGCCTGCCTGCGAGGCTGAAACCCAGCCGGCCGGGCCGACACTCGAATCGCCACCGCCCATGCGGCCGTGCTTCACGGGGCTGTCACGGGAAGTTTGCAGAGGCCCTCGTTGCGGCAGCGGAACATTTGCATATTGTGATGCCGTCATGCCCGCCGTCATCTCCGCCCTGGATGTCCGCTCCGCCTCGCGCCTCTTCAAGGCGTTGGGGGATGAGACCCGTCTGCGCATCGTCGCGCTCCTCAGCCACGGGGAGCTGTGCGTCTGCCACTTCGAATCCGCGCTCGAGCTGACGCAGTCGAACACCTCCCGACAGCTCGCCGTGCTGAAGAACGCGGGCATCGTCGAGGCCCGGCGTGACGGCAGTTGGGTCTACTACCAACTGGCCCCGCAGCTGGACGAAGTGTGCAAGGTCCAGCTCAAGGCACTCGTCTCGGCCTTCTCCAAGAGGGACGTGCTCCGCGAGGACGTAGAGCGCCTCCTCAAGAGCCGGGGCCCCAACGCTTGCAAGTAGCCACCCAAGAGCCTTCCCATGACCGCCACGACTGCCCCTGACAGCATCGTCAAGAAGCTCTCCCTCATCGACAGGTTCCTGCCGGTGTGGATTTTCGCCGCCATGGGCCTGGGCATCGGGCTGGGCCGGGCCTTCCCGGACCTGGGCGCGCGGCTGGACACGGTGAAGCTGGACACCGTCTCGCTGCCCATCGCCATCGGCCTCTTGTGGATGATGTACCCGGTGCTGGCCAAGGTGCGCTACGGCGAGCTGGGCAGGCTGCGCGCGCGCGGCAGGCTCTTCACCACCTCGCTGGTGCTCAACTGGGTGGTGGGGCCGGTGCTGATGTTCGCGCTGGCATGGCTCTTCCTGCCGGACCTGCCGCACTACCGCAACGGGCTCATCCTCATCGGCCTCGCGCGCTGCATCGCCATGGTCCTCATCTGGAACATGCTGGCCTGCGGCAGCAACGAGGTGGCCGCCGTGCTGGTGGCCCTCAACTCCGTCTTCCAGATTCTCTTCTACTCGGTGCTGGGCTGGCTTTTCCTCACCGTCGTCCCGGGCTGGTTCGGCGCGGACGTCGCGGCGTTCGACGTGTCCATGGGGAGCATCGCGAAGAGCGTGCTCATCTTCCTGGGCGTGCCGCTGGTGGCCGGAGCGCTGACGCGGCTCGGGCTCACGCGGCTCAAGGGTGAGGCCTGGTACGAGCAGCGCTTCCTGCCGCGCCTGGGGCCCACCGCGCTGCTCGGGCTGCTCTACACCATCGTCCTCATGTTCGCGATGCAGGGGGAGAAGATTACGCGCCTGCCGATGGACGTGGTGCGCATCTCGCTTCCGCTGCTCGTCTACTTCGGCATCATGTTCACCAGCGCGTTCTTCCTCTCGCGCCGACTGGGCTTCAGCTACGAGGAGACGGCGTCCCTCTCCTTCACTGCGGCGGGCAACAACTTCGAATTGGCCATCGCGGTGGCGGTGGGCGTCTTCGGCATGGCCTCGGGGGAAGCCCTGGCCGGCGTGGTCGGTCCGCTCATCGAGGTGCCCGCGCTCATCGCCCTCGTGTACCTTTCGCTGTGGCTCAAGCGCCGGCTCTTCCCAGCGGCCAGCGAGCCCGTTCTGCCTCGCCGCTTCGAAGGCAAGGCGCCCGCGTCCCGCCCAGGTGAGGTGCGCCCGTGACGACGCGAGCCCCCTTCAAGGTCCTGTTCCTCTGCACGGGCAACTCCGCCCGGAGCATCCTGGCTGAGTTTCTGCTCAAGCGTCTCGGCGGTGAGCGCTTCGAGGTGTACAGCGCGGGGGCCGCACCCACCGGCCAGGTCCACCCCCTTGCCCTGCGGTTGCTTCGCGAGCGCTTCCGCATCCCCGCCGCTGACGCGCGCAGCAAGTCCTGGGACGAGTTCCGGGATGTGCGCTTCGACTTCGTCATCACCGTCTGCGACAAGGCGCGCGAGTCCTGCCCGGTATGGCCGCACCAGCCCGTCATCGCGCACTGGGGAAGTGACGACCCGGCGGCGGTGGAAGGCAGCGAGCTGGAGAAGGAGGCCGCCTTCCTGAAGGTGGCCATGGAGATTTCCCGAAGGCTGGAGCTGTTCCTCGCGTTGCCCATCGAAAAGCTGGACCGGCTGCGCCTGACGGCGCTCACCCGCGACATCGGTGAGCCGCAACCCGCACCTTCACCACTGCCCCGGGAGCCTTCCCGATGAATACGGTCATCTTCGCCTGTGTGCACAACGCTGGCCGCTCACAGATGGCAGCCGCCTTCTTCAATGCCCTGGCCGACCCGGCCAAGGCGCGCGCCGTGTCCGCGGGCACCCAGCCAGGAGAGCGCGTCCATCCCGAGGTGCAGGCAGCCATGGCCGAGGTGGGCATCGACCTGTCGGGCGCCAGGCCCCAGCGCCTCACGGACGAACTGGCCCAGCACGCCCAGTGGCTCATCACCATGGGCTGCGGCGATGCGTGCCCGTACGTGCCGGGGTTGAAGCGCGGTGACTGGCCCCTCGAGGACCCCAAAGGCAAGCCGGTGGAGCGCGTGCGTGAGATTCGCGATGACGTCCGCACCCGCGTCTCGGAGTTGCTGAAGCAGCAGGGCTGGGCCCGGTAGGGACGCCCACCCTTCATCCACACCCCGTGACACTCCAGCGCCGCGCGAGGCGCACGGGAGACGTCTGTCGCGAGGGCCTGTTCGAGTTCAGCCGTTCAAATACGCAGGAGCAGCAGCGAAAGGAGCTTCACCATGCGGCGCACGTATACGGCAGCGGCAGTGGCCATCGCGGTGGGACTGGGAGGATGCAAGAAGGAGTCGGCCCCGTCCGGGGATGGAGCAAGCACGGGCGCGCAAGCCAAGCCCGCGACGATGGGCTCGGGCACCGTCAAGGTGGACGGCTCCAGCACCGTGTACCCCATCACCGAGGCGGTGGCCGAGGAGTTCCAGAAGGCCAGCCGGGAGGTGAAGGTGACGGTCGGCATCTCCGGCACGGGTGGCGGCTTCAAGAAGTTCTGCAATGGGGAGACGGACATCTCCAACGCCTCGCGGCCCATCAAGCCCAGCGAGGTGGAGCTGTGCCAGAAGAATGGCATCGAGTACATCGAGCTGCCCATCGCCTATGACGGCCTGGCCGTCCTGGTAAACCCTGCCAACACCTGGGCCACGTCCATGACGGTGGCCGAGTTGAAGAAGATGTGGGAGCCGGAGGCCCAGGGAAAGGTGATGAAGTGGAGCGACGTGCGCCCGGGGTGGCCGGACGCCGAGCTGCGCCTCTACGGCGCGGGCGTGGACTCGGGCACCTACGACTACTTCACCGAGGCCATCGTCAAGAAGGAGCACTCCAGCCGGGGTGACTTCACCTCCAGCGAGGACGACAACGTCATCGTCCAGGGCATCGCCAACGACAAGAACGCGCTGGGCTTCTTCGGCTACGCCTACTACTCGGAGAACAAGGACAAGCTGAAGCTCGTCCCCATCGACGACGAGAAGGCGGACAACGGCGCCGGCCCGGTTGCGCCTTCCGGCGAGACGGTGCGCAACGGCACCTACCAGCCGCTCTCCCGCCCCATCTTCATCTACGTGGCCAGGAAGTCGCTGGAGCGGCCCGAGGTGGGCCGCTTCGTCAAGTTCTACACCGCCAACGCGGAGAAGCTGGTTCCCGAGGTGGGCTACATCCCGCTGCCCACGAATGCCTACTCGCTGGCACAGGCCCGGGTGGACGCGCGCAAGACAGGCTCGCTCTTCGGCGGAAAGGGAAGCCAGGTCGGCGTCTCCATCGAGCAGCTCCTGGCGAAGGAAGCCACCAGCGAGGGCCAGCAGGCGCAGCAGTAGTCCCACGCCGTAGACAGGCAGGAGGTGAGGCATGCTTTCCAGACGACGACTTTCCAGCGTGCTGTCAGAGAAGGGCATCTCCTCCCTCCTGCTGCTGTGCGCGGCCGTCTCCATCGTCACCACGGCAGGCATCATCGCCGTGCTGGTGGTGGAGACAGCCGGCTTCTTCAGCGAGGTGTCCCTCGCGCAGTTCCTCTTCGACACCGAGTGGACGCCGCTATTCGCCGACAAGCACTTCGGCATCTGGCCGCTCCTGTCTGGCACGCTCCTCACCACGGCCATCGCGGTAGGGGTGGCCATCCCGCTCGGGCTGCTGTCCGCCATCTACCTCAGCGAATTCGCCGCGCCCCGTACTCGCCGAATCGTCAAACCGCTTCTGGAGCTGCTGGCTGGGGTGCCCACCGTCGTCTACGGCTACTTCGCCCTCATGGCCGTCACGCCCTTCCTCCAGCGTTTCATTCCCGGCCTGTCCGGCTTCAACGCGCTGGGGGCGGGCATCGTCATGGGAGTGATGATTCTTCCCGTCATCGCCTCCCTCAGCGAGGACGCCATCCACGCCGTGCCCATGGGGCTGCGCGAGGCGTCCTATGCGCTGGGGGCCGACAAGCTCGCGACCATCTTCCGCATCGTCGTACCGGCAGCCACCAGCGGCATCGCGGCCTCCGTCATCCTGGGCGTCTCGCGCGCCATCGGCGAGACGATGATTGTGGCCATCGCGGCAGGTCAGCAGCCCCGCCTGACGCTGGACCCACGCGTGCCGGTGGAGACGATGACGGCCTACATCGTCCAGGTGTCGCTGGGAGACACGCCCACGGGCACGCTGGAGTACCGCACCATCTTCGCCGTGGGGATGACCCTGTTCCTCATGACGCTCGGCCTCAACCTCTTGTCGCACCGGCTGCGCCGCCGCATCCAGAAGGGAGGCACCCTGTGAGCCCGCCGATGGAGCAGACTCTGACGCAGGCCGTCCGAAGCGAGGCGAGTGCCACCATCCCCCGGCAGCGGCGGCGCCGCGGATTCTGGACGGAGGGCCGCTTTCGCGCCCTCTGTCTCGTGGCGCTGGCGCTGCCGCTGCTGCTGCTGTTCATCCTCTTTGGCAGCGCGCTCTGGCAGGCGCTGCCACGGCTGGGCTGGGACTTTCTCACCAGCTACCCCTCCCGCAAGGCGGAGCTGGCCGGCATCCTTCCCGCCTTCGTGGGCAGTGCGTGCCTCATGGGTCTGACGGCGATGCTAGCCATCCCGGTGGGCCTGGGCGCAGCCATCTACCTGGAGGAGTACGCACGGCCTGGGCGCTTCACGGCGCTCGTCGAGCTGAACATCGCCAACCTGGCAGGCGTGCCCTCCATCATCTACGGCCTGCTGGGTTTGGAGGTCTTCGTCCGGGTGGTGGGGCTGGGCCGCAGTCTGCTGGCCGGCGCTGCGACACTGGCGCTGCTGCTATTGCCCATGGTCATCATGGTGTCGCGCGAGGCGCTGCGTACCGTCCCCCGGTCCTACCGCGAGGCGTCCCTCGCGCTGGGGGCCACCTCCTGGCAGACGACGTACCGGGTGGTCGTCCCTGCATGCCTGCCGGGCATCTTCACCGGCATCATCCTCTCCCTGGCGAGGGCCATTGGCGAGACGGCGCCGCTCATCACCATTGGCGCGCTCACCTACGTGGCATTCCTTCCGGATTCCGTGAATAGCGCCTTCACCGCGCTGCCCATTCAAATCTTCAACTGGGTGTCCCGTCCCCAGGCGGCTTTTCACGTCAACGCGGCAGCGGGCATCGTGGTGCTGCTCACCCTCATGCTGGTGCTGAACGGCATGGCCATCTGGATGCGAATGCGCTTGGCGCGCAGGGTGGAGTAGCGCCAGGAAGATGAAGCGCTCCCCGGCAGCTGGAAGACTCTCAGAGGTGGCACACGGCGGCACGCATCACGGCGTTCCACTGCCGCCCGTGCCTTGCGGGTCGTGCTGGGAGAGCCAGCGCCTGAAGTCCGCGAGGTCCTTCTTCTGCGAGTCGCGAATCCGGCGAGCCAGCTCCCTGGCCTGCGGGTCCGTGCCGAGTTCCAACTCCATCTCGGCCAGCGCGATGGCGTCCTGGTGGTGCTTTCGCATGACGGTGATGAAGTCGTAGTCGACGTCACCCGACATCTGCATCGTCTGCATCTCCCGGGTCCCCCGCAGCATCGTCTGACGCAGCTCCTCGGACTCCCACTTTGCACTCGCGGGTCCAGCGGAGCTGTCACCTGCAAAGGCGAGCGCCGACATGCCGAGGGCCCCCGCCATCACGACCTGCAGCGCCTTGCGCATGTGTTCCTCCTGGTTGGCGAGGAGAAGGTGCACACGCAGCGCACGCGCCCCGCCAAGCGGCTCACTGTGGGGGCGACCGCATGGGGTGGGCAGGGGCGCAGCAAGGGGCCGGCCGCTCAGCCGACTCAGGGGCTGCACGCAGGGGCCACGCCTCGGCGTGCAGCACCCGCCGGCGCTGGCGCTGCCGGGTGCGCTCGAGTCGAGCGCGCAGCAGGTTGGACTGGGCCTCCTCGCGGCTCTCGCATGTCCTGGGCGAGCCGTGACACAGCGCTACGTGCCGGAGGAGGGCGGGCAGCAGATGGGCGCGAGCTCACGTGCACGCGAGAGAAGTCCTTCGAACGACGCGAGGAAGGACGGGCCATCCACCTCGTAGATGCGGTGCCGCCCGTCACGTCGTGCGCGCACAATGCCGACGTCGCTCAGCACTTTGAGGTGGCGTGAGATGACGGAGCGGTCCTGCGGCAGGTGTGCGGCGATGGCTCCGACGTCGGCGGGGCCATGGCGGAGGAGCACCTTCAGGAGCTCCAGCCGCGCGGGCTCGGTGAGCGCTCGCAGGAAGCCTGAGTCCAGGAGCGCAATGAGCTCGTCAATGCTCCGGCCCCGGGCGTCTGCCACACGTTGCGCCATCAGCCCGCCCTCCCCAGGGCCCGAGCCCAGCGGCACGTCGGCGCCACCGACCACCGGCACCCCAGCCACACGTGGACGACGGCAGCCACGAAGGCACCTGGCAGGAGGAACTCCACCGCGGAGCGGACGAACTCGGGATGCTCTCGCGCAGCGCTGGTGGATGCCCAGAGGTGCCATGCCTCGGGCGGCACCGCCGCCAGCGCCAGCGCCAGCGCACCTACCCGCAGCGTGGTGAGCACGACATGGAGCGAGTACTCGAAGGAGCTCAGGCCGCCGAGCGACGCCCTGCTATCTTTCTCGGAGAAGGTATCGAAGAGCTCGATGCACTGGTCGGCCGCCACCAACGCCAGCCCGAGCCACAGGACGAACCCCTGCGGGGGCGCCAGGAATAGCGTCACGAGAATCGGCGGAAAGAGCAGGGCACGGGCCGTGTGCAGCCAGTGCTCCCGCTGCGACTCCGCACGCGCATGGAGACGGTAGCGCCACAGGTGCAGGTACACCCCGTCCACGACGGAGAGGACGACGAAGGCGAGCAGCAGGATGGTCGACGCGAAAACGAGATTGGAATCCATGAGTCTTCCTATGGACGTGTGCACCTAGATGCATATGTGCATCTGGATGCACACGAAATCAAGGGCACTTTTAGCGTTTCGCGCTTGGCGGGCAGGGGACGGCGCGGCCGGCTGCCTCCAGTCACGCCGGGCTCAAGAGCCGCTCGACCATGACCACGTACTTCCTGGCTCCCTCCAGCTTCCCGTGCCGGTGGTAGGCGCCCACCTCTCGGAAGCCCACGGCCCGCAGCAGCGCCCGGCTGGCCTCGTTCTCCACGAAGACCCTCAAGACGAGCTTAGAGAAGCCCGCCGCTTCGGCAGTCTGGAGGAGCGCTTCCATGGCAACACGCCTTCGCCCCTCGCCCTCGGACTTCCCGGGCGACATGGACGGAGAATTCCGCGTAGCACTCGCGGGGCCGGTACGTGGACGTGGAAGCGAAGGCCACCACACGGCCTTGCGCCTGCACCGCGACGAGGGGCGCCGCCCGTCGAACCCGCCTCGCACCTCTTTCCGTGCTGCGCGGCCTCGCCTCTAGGGTGGCGACGCGGTCCTCAATGCCTTGGTTGTTGATGTGGGAAAGTGCCGCCGCGTCCGACAGGGCCGCGAGGCGAGGCGTGAGCTGACTCATGACACGCTCCTGGTTTCTGAAGCAGGGGGCGAGGCGTCCACGGACGACTCGCCCCGGACCGCCGCTGCCGCAAGCAGACAGAGGGCGGCGAGCAACAGCAGCATCCCTTCCTCTCCAAGCCCCCAGGCGCTGAGAAGGCCTACCCCCCAAGGGCCGAGCGCCTGTCCCAGAGTCGCAATGCGCCCCACCTGGCCCGCTCGGCGGCCGACGGATGCCGCGGGAAACATCTCTGCCACCAGGAGCGCTCGTGTCGGAGTGAGCGTCCCGGTTGCGGCGCCGAAGAGCGCCACGAAAGCCCACGCACCGGTGGAGCCCGAGAGGAGGAGGCACCCCAACGCGAGCGTCTGCGCCACACACAATGCGCGCATGAGGCTCAATGGCGCCACGCCATTGCTGAGGGCCAGGAGGACGAGGCGGCCCGCTACGGCCGCCGCGCCCAACCCTCCCGCCGCCGCCGCGGCGAAGGTGGCCGAGTGCCCTCGCTGGAGGAGCCAGGAGACGAGGTGCGCATGCACTGCCGAGGCGACCAGCGAGGACAGCGCGAAGGCAAGCGCCAGCCACCTCACGGAGGCGTTGTGGGTTGGGGACGAAGACGCCGGGGCACGGCCTGCGAGCTCCTCGGACGCATGCAGGACGCTCCGACTCGAATCCCCCAGCCACAGGGCGTGTGGCGCCGCGGTGCCCACCGCCAGAATGGCGGCGAGCAGCAGCAGCGCCGCTCGCCACCCCAGGGACGCAACGAGCCAGGTTGCCAAGGGAAGGAAGATGGTGCTGGCAAAGCCCGCCACTCCGGTGACGAGTGCGATGGCCCGCGCACGTCGCGGGGCGGAGAGGCGGGAGAGGGTGGCGAATGCCGGCTCGTAGAGGACCGCTGCACGCGCCAGCCCGAGCCCGAGCCAGATGAGGTACAGCGCTGGAAGCGTTTGCACGTGCGCCCAGGCCAGCACGAGGGCCGCGCCGAGGGTGGAGCCCACCGTCATCAACGCGCGCGGGCCGTGCCTGTCCACCCATGCCCCCGCCCACGGCGCGGCGAGCCCTGAGACAAGCAGGCCCAAGGAGAAGCTGCCCGCGGTGGCCGCACGGCTCCAGCCCAACTCCGTCTCCATGGGCACCATGAAGACGGAGAAGGCGTAGTGCAGGACGCCATAGGACACCGTCTCGGTGAGGGCGAATGTCCAGGCCAGCCGCCACCCGCTGTCGAGCTGCGGGAGGCGGGGGAGGGTGAGTGCGACTCGCATCGTTGCGCTCTACTGGCAGCAGCTCGACGCGCCCGTGGACGCGAGGAAGGGGAGCGCGGCGGCTGCAGGTGTGTCCCCCTGCCCATTCGACGGCGCCGCGAGGGAGGTGGCGCTCGAGCAGCATCCACCCGCCTGCTCCCGGGCGGCGACAGCGACGGACGGCGACGTGCAGCTCCCGGCAGCACACCCTTCCGAGGCAGCACGAGGAGAATCCTCCACCGCGCAGCAGGCACTGGCCTCCTCCCGGAAATCCGTGGAGCACACCCCCGTTTCTGGCAGCACCAGGTGCACCTGTCTCGCCGCGGCCACGTCTCCCGTGAGGTATGCCGCCACCGAGCGCACCTGCTCGTAGCCCGTCAGCAGGAGGAACGTGGGCGCGCGCGCATAGGCCTTCATCCCCACCACGTAGAAGCCGTACTCCGGGTGACGGAGCTCCGCCTCCCCGTGTGGCGGCACGCTCCCGCAGGAGTGCAGGTTGGGGTCGATGAGCGGCGCGAGGGCGCTGGGCGCCTCCACGCTGACGTCGAGCGACAGGCGCAACTCCCGCGAGAGGGAGAGGTCCGGCCGGAAGCCCGTCGTGGCGACCACCTCGTCCACGGCCGGCAGTCGGCGCTCGCCGTCGCTCGCCACCAACCCTTCCGCCGTCTCCTCCAATGCCTCCAGGTGGAAGTCCGGGGCGAGGCGCACCTTGCCACTCTCGACGAGCGCTCGTGTGCGGGTGCCCAAATCTCCCCGGGCTGATAGCGCGTCCTTCCCGCCGCCCCCGAAGAGCCGCCGGTCATCCTCCGGCCGGCGGAAGGCCCATACCACCTGCGTGCCAGGCGCTTCGCGGGCGAGCTGCGCCAGGTCCAGCAGGGCGTTGAAGGCGGAGTGCCCGCTGCCCACCACCAGCACCCGCCGGCTGGCGTACCGTGCACGGTGGGCGCCCAGCACGTCGGGGATGCCGTAGAAGATGCGCGTCGCCAGCGCCGCCTCGCCGAGGGCAGGCACTCCGCTCGCGCCGAGCGGGTTGGCCGTCTGGTACGTACCGGATGCGTCGATGACCGCGCGGGCCTCGATGCGCTCCTCCCTTCCGCCTTCTCGCAGTACGGTGACGACGAAGGGCGCTGTGTCGCGGCCTGTGTCCTTCAGCTTGTCGCGCCGCTGACGGGTGACGGAGAGGACACGGGTAGAAAGCCGCAACGTCGGCGCTAGCTGCACGGTGGCCGCGAGGGGGACGAGGTAGCGCTCCACGAGCTGTTTGCCGGTGGGCAGCGCCTCGGCGTCCGGGGCCTGCCAGCCCGTGGGCTCAAGGAGGGAGGCCGCAGCGGAATCCACCACATAGCGCCAGGGCGAGAACAGGCGCACGTGCCCCCAGGCGCGCACGTTGTGGCCCACCTCGGGCCCTGCCTCCAGGACGACGGGCGTTTCACCCCGCTTCACCAGGTGGGCGGCGGCGGCCAGCCCCACGGGGCCGGCTCCGATGACAACGATGGGAAGGTGCTCGGTGCTCATGTCATGCTCCTATGTATTGTCACATTCGAGTGTGACGATGTATTGACGCAAGCGAAGATGTCACTCCGCCGAGGTAGGGAGGCGCGGGACTAGCCTGCAGCGGCGCGGGGCTTCGGGGTGCTCTCGGCGGTGTAGCCGCGGAGGACGCTCTGGGCCACGCTGAAGCCCTCGCTGGCGAGCGTGTAGTAGTTCCACTTGCCGCGGCGCTCGACGTGCAGCAGGCCCGCGTCGACGAGAATCTTCAGGTGCTGCGACACCGTGGGCTGCGCCAGGCCGATGAACTCCTGCACGTCGCAGGCGCACACTCCCTCGCCGGTGCGGCAGCAGGCCGCGTCCGCGGTGGTGATGAACTTCAGCATCCGCAGCCGGTGCTCATCCGAGAGGGCCTTGAAGACGCTGACCGGTGTGAGGCGTGCCATGCATCGTAGATAGGCGATGCATCGTTTCTTGTCAATGTGACCTCTGCCGTAGCGGCGGCTCGCGGCGCCCGGGCGTTCCAGCCTCAGGGGGACGGGCGGCAGCATGACCGCGCCGCGCCCACCGCGCGTGGAGTCTTCCCTTGCGCCCCCACGTCTCTCCTCTGGGGCTCGAAGTCCACGACGCTCCGCCTGCTGTCCAACTCGACGCGGCAGCAGGCGAGCAGCGCCTCCTCGAGCCGCCCGCGCCCTCGCTGCACGCGCGACTTGGCACCAGAAAGAGAGAGGCCAAGCCGGCGCGCCGTCTCTGCCTGGGTGAATCCCTGCAGCTCGGACAGCTCCACCGCTTCGCGGTAGTGCGCCGGCAGCGCGGCTAGCAGGGGCTGAAGGCACCGCGCGAGCTCCTCTCGTGCCGTGCCCCGGTCCTCCTCCAGCTCTGCGAGCTCCTCGGGAAGGGGTTCGGCCGGCCTACGCGCGCGGTAATGGTCCACCAGTGCGTTCCGGGTGCTCTGGTACAGCCACTGCTGGAGCTTGCGTGGCTCGCGCGCTGTCTCACGGCTCGCGTAGGCCCGGATGAGGACATCGTGGACGATGTCCTCTGCTGCCTGTGGGTCCTCCACGCGGCGCCGCACGAAGCGCACCAACTGGTCTCGGTACTCCTTCCATGGTGGGGGCTGGGGCTGCATGTGACGCTCGGGGCTGGGAGTGGGCGAGGTGAGTGGGCGGTTGCGCCCGCCTCGGAGGATAACGGTGCTCGGCCTGGTACCTACTGGCAACCGCACTTCGAAGTGCCTTGCGTGCTGGTCGCCGGACCGCAGCAGCCCGCCTTCTCGCTCGGCGCGCAGCACACAGCCTGTTGTTGCGACGAGCAGCAGGTGGCTGCGGTGTGCGGACCAGAGAGGGAGGGCTCCGGCGGCAGGCGGGCCGCTTCCGGCATGGTGGGGCTATTGGGGGGAGTGCGAGTCATGGCGTCTTCTCCGGTGTGGGTTCAGGGCTTCGTTGGAGAAGACGGGCGGAGGGCGAAAAGGACGCAGCTCGCGAAGCAGGACAGGATGGCGGCACGGCGGAGGGCGCTGCTGCCGTCGACCCTTGCGAGACCTCTCCTCTAGGATATCGACGAGGAGACCGGGGGCGAGGATGAGCTGTGATGTCGACTGGGACCGACCTAGCGGAGTCGCCCAACACGAATACCAAGCGGCCATCCCCGAACGGGGAGTGGTAGGCTGAACGCTGGTTCAGACCTCAAGGGCGAGACACATGGCAGCCACCTCGAAGATCGAATGGACGGACGCAACGTGGAATCCTGTTCGCGGCTGCTCCAAAATCTCCCCTGGCTGCAAGCACTGCTACGCCGAGACCTTCGCCGAACGGTTCCGCGGTGTGCCCAGCCACCCCTACGAGCAGGGATTTGACCTACGCCTCGTGCCGGAGAAGCTCGCCGAGCCCTTGCGATGGGCAACGCCACGGAAGGTCTTCGTCAACTCGATGAGTGACCTCTTCCACAAGGACGTTCCCGACAGCTACATCGTTTCCGTCGTCAGAGTTATGACGGTGGCGAACTGGCACACCTACCAAGTTCTCACCAAGCGCTCGGAACGACTGCGCGACCTACTGAAGACAAAGCTCCGGTTCGCGGCGGATGCCCCGCATATCTGGTGGGGGGTCAGCGTGGAGGATCGACGCTACGGCCTACCGCGAGTCGAGCATCTGCGTTCTGCCCCAGCACGTGTGCGCTTCCTCTCTGTCGAGCCTCTGCTTGAAGACCTCGGTCGCTTCGAGCTGAGCGGGATCCACTGGGTGATTGTCGGAGGCGAAAGCGGCGCTGGTGCTCGCCCCCTGCTGAAGGCGTGGGTCACATCTGTGAGGGACCAGTGCCGCAGCGCGCGCGTGCCCTTTTTCTTCAAGCAATGGGGCGGCGTCCACAAGAGCCGGACTGGCCGTGAACTGGATGGCAGGACCTACGATGCCCTTCCTGACGTACCCTGGGTTGCTCCCGTGATGGACCGTGAGCGACGATTGGAGGCAATCGCAGTTGTTGAATCCAACGGGAAGGCAGCGTGACGGATGCGCGATGACGAGCGGGGGGACGCCGATGCGCAGGAACTCTACGATGGCCGCGACCAATCTTGGGTCAAGCACTTCATCTTGAGGAAGTACCTTGAGCGCTTCGCGCGCATCGTCGGCTCGAAATGGAGCCCCATCACGTACGTGGATGGTTTCTCGGGTCCATGGAACACGCAGTCGTCGGCCTTCAAGGATAGCTCCTTCGCCATCGCACTCGATGAGTTACGCAGGGCGCGCGACACGTTGAAGGCTCGCGAGATCGAGCTGGGCATTCGCTGCTTCTTCATCGAGAAGAACCGGGCTGCGTACCAGCATCTTCACGACTTCGCGAAGACTACATCTGACGCCGACGTGTGCACAAAGAACTGTGAGTTTGAGGAGGCCATCCCCGAGATTCTCCGATTCATTAGGGCCGGAGGAAGAAGTGGCTTTCCCTTCATCTTTATCGACCCCACGGGCTGGACGGGCTTTGCGATGGACGAGATTCGCCCTCTGCTGGAATTGGAGCCCGGCGAGGTGCTGATCAACTTCATGACCAAGTACATCCGGCGGTTTGTCAATTCGCCGCAGGAGGTGCATCGCGAGTCCTTCGAGCGTCTCTTCGGAAGCGGCCAGATTCGTGAGGAGATTATTGGGCTGGCCAAGCAGGACCGCGAAGACCGGCTCGTTCGGGCCTACGTCCAAAACGTCAAACGGACGGGCCGGTTCAAGCACGTTTGCACGGCGGTTGTGCTCAATCCGCTTAGCGCCACCACGCATTTCCATCTTATTTACGCGACTCGCGGACTGAAGGGGGTCGAAGTTTTCAAGGACGCCGAGCAAAGTGCGATGGATGAGATGGAGGCGCGCCGCGCCAATGCTCAACGTCATAACCGCGTGGAGCGCTCCGGCCAGAACGAACTGGTCCTCTTTGGCCGACGCGATGACCCGAAGTCGGACTATTACGAGCAACTCCGCGACCGCTACCTCACGAAGGCTCGGGAGGGGCTGCGCAGGATGCTTGAGCAGAAGGTACGCGTTCTGTACGACGACGCTTGGGCGTTCGCACTCGCTGCGCCGCTCACGTGGGAGCAGGACGTTAAGCGGTGGCTCGCCGATTGGAAGAAAGAGGGCCTGCTTACCATTGAAGGCCTTGGTGATCGCGAACGCGTTCCGAAGCTGCGCCAAGGGGTTAATCTTGTCTGGCGCGCAGGCCAGCGCTGAACCGCGCGCTCTAGGCTCCGCACGCGTGCTTGCAAGAGTTCTGTCCTCGGCTCAATACAATGTCCAATAAGATGGATTTGGCGAACTTTTGACGACCACGCGGGCAGAGGCGTATCGCGCGGTAGAACACGGGGATGCGAACCCCAGGGGACCCTTCAGGTGCGTCCTGGGGTGCAGCCCGGCCCGAGCCGCTCGCGGCGGCCGCTCCTTGTTCGCTTCCGCCTGCGCTGCTGCCTTAGGCGCCACGCTCGCCTCTTGTGGCTTCGGCTCTGCCCCCGCTTGTGGGAGCATCTCCTTGCTCTCGGCGCCGAGCCGCAGGTCCAGCGCCTGCGTCCACACTCCGGTCATCCTTCGTCAGCCCTGTTCGGGTACGGGTCCGAGTCGAGCGCGATCGCCGTCTGCGAGAAGTAGGGGTGGAAGTCCGGCAGGAGCGAGAGAATGACACCGTCCTCCTGCAGGAACTCGTGATTGGCACCCGGAAGGAGCGCCGGGTCGAGCGGGATGCGCGCGGAGGGGTTATGCAGCACCACCGTGCCCTCGATCCAGCTCTCGTCGTATCCCGGCGCGTGCACCTCGTGAGCGAAAGGCTTCGGCATCGGCCCGTCAGCGTCGCGCTCGCCACGACGAACGCCGGTGCGGAGCATCCGGACGCGGCGGCTGCCAAACCCGGCGAGGAAGCCCATACGGTTGAACTTGGTAATCGTGCCCTGCGGGTTGACGATGACGGCACTGACATTCTCGGCACCGGGCAGGCGGAAGAAGCCCGATGGTTCGACAGCGCCCGCAAAGCGATGCTCAGAGATGCGCTCGATCCGCCGTGCACCGTCGACCAAGCTATGGCGCACGCCGAATACATACTCGGTCGCCGCAGGCACCACCATGCGCATCATCCCGGGGCCGTGGAAGTCTTGGAGCGCGATGGCGAACGGAGCATCCCTGAGCGCGGGCGCCTCCCAGTAGGGTGGGCGGCGCTCGAGCTTGCGCCTGAGCGCCCGGGCAAGCTTGATGGGCACGTAGTTCTGCAGATAGGCAGTGAAGGCGTCGGGGGGCGCGGGCAGGTTCGCTGGCGCGGCGTTGGGCGGGTTCGCCGTGGTCGCCTCGACCGCGAGGCTGCCGAGAGGGCCGCGCAGCACCAAATCGGGGACCTGCGCCTCTTCGCGGGCGTAGCCGAGTTCGGCGAATGCTGCGAAGAGATAGAGTTCCCACAGCCGAGCGTCGAAGGCCGTCGTTTGGAATTGCTCGACGAAGTTGCCGTCGAGATCGTCATAGAACCGCATCATCGCCGCGATGATTTCGCGGGCGGGCGAGTAGCGTTCGTTCTCCACTAGCACCCGAAAGGTCGGGTGAAGTCGCGCCAGCGGCGCGAGGGGCGCGAAGAAGTCGACCGGTGCGCCCCGGGCATCGGCCTGGTGGAAGGCGGTGTCGGGTTCTGCGGCGCGCGCGGCGAGCGCTGCGGCAAGCTCGTCGCGCGCAGCCTGAACCGTGGGCAGCGAGGCGTTGACCGCGACCGCGCGGAAACAGAGCCGCTCGTCCCGGCCGAGCGCCACCCACCCAAACTCACGGTCGATGGGGTCCCAGGTCACCACCCCAAGGAGCCGTTCGTCGTGCGTCGCGAACCAACCGACCTCCTGGATGAACTGCACGATGAAAGGCTGGCGGGTATAGCCCGCCAGCGCGTCGAATCGGCACTTCGAGAGCGGACGCACCGGGTCGGACATGGTCATGAGCCGCGTTAGTCGGCCCGGAGCGCCGACGGGCAGGGCCGGCGCATCCAACAGGACAGGAGGCTAGTGATCAAAGGAAGGATGGAAGGCCGAGCGCCAGCAGCCGGTGGAGCCATGCGCCGCAGTCGCAACGTTGGGTCTGATAAGGTCTCTTTGGGGAACTCTTGGGCCGCTTTCTCCTCAGCGAACCTCTAGGTGCTAGGCGGCGTCTTGCGCCACGGGTCGGGCTGATATGGCCCGGCCCCGGCCAGCATTTTCCAGTGGCCGCTGCACCCGTAGACGCCTTCCTCGACGCGTCGGACGCTTCCCCAGCACGGTTCACTGGGACTCGGGCCCGCCGAGAAGACAGCCGAGTTGGCGAAGTCACAGACCATCGGCTCCTGTGGGACGTGGGTTTGACGTCGCGGCATGCGTCCTCCTGAAAACATGGGCCGACAGCTTACTCGTTGCGGGGCAGTGCATATGGTCCGCCTGGGCGGGCCGAGGTGGTGCGGCCGGCAGGGTGTTCCAGGAGACCAGGGGCGCCGCCGGAGCGCGTCCGGTGTCGCCTCTGGGGTTCGCTACAGCCCGTGACAGCGCCACAGCGCAAGGCGCTCGCGCGCTACCTCCGCGAGGCGCTCGGCGGCGCTGAAGGCTGCCGAATCATCGAGGCCGAACTGCTCCTGCAGCTCCCCGGCGAGGCTGGAGAGGAGCACGGCCTCCAGCTCCGAGCACTCGGAGCTGAACTTCGCCACGTCTAGTGCCGCCTCAACGAGGCGGCGCACCTTCATCTTGTACTTCGTCATCAACATCTCCTCACAGGCGTTCCCCCGCGGGATGCGGGTGTTCGATGCCTGTGGGAGAAAGAAGCGGAGTGATCTTCTTGACGTCGTGATAACGTGCGTGACTACATAAGTGCTCGATTTTACTGGTGTCGTATAACGTGGATTATGTAAACTCCGCTGGACCGGTCAGAAACTGGGCCCGGGGCGGTGGCGTCCGAACCTTGGACGAGAGCGGCCAGGTGCGCGCTCCCCCCGTGCAAACGACACGTTTCCCGTGGCGGTCCAAACCGCGTGTCGTCCCCACCTGGTGATGCTTCCCCCCACTCTCCTGATAGCGAACCGAGCAGCTTCAGCTGCTCAACCCAAGCTTTGTTCCACGCCTCAAATTTCGGCGCCGCATCCCAGGCCGCGCCGGCTCCGTGTATTGGACTGCGTTCGTCCGGACGCAAGTCCAGTCGAGGGAAACCCTCTTTGCCGCGCCATCTCTGTTCGCCCGGGGCATAGAGTCGCTCGTGCAAGCGATCAGCTCCACCTGACCTGCTCACCCGTATCTTCGCCCGACCCCTCTACTTTCGGCGCAGCTCCACGAGCTGAGACCTGAGAGTCCCCCGCTTCCGTGGACACCCTCGATGTGATGGAAGGGTGCTCGATGTCGGAGAGCGAGAAGAAACACAGGAGGCAGCGGCGTAGCTTCAGCCCGGAGTTCAAGGCCGGGGCGGTGAAGCTGGTGCTGGAGGAGGGCAAGTCCGTCGCGGAAGTGGCGCGGGACCTGGACCTGACCGAAACGGCTTTCCGCAGGTGGGTGGAGCAGGCCAGGACGGACCAGGGTCATGGCAAGCCGGGCGCGCTCACCAGCGAGGAACGAGCGGAGCTCTCGGGGCTGCGCAAACGCGTGCGCCAGCTCGAGATGGAGCGAGACCTGTTAAAAAATGCGGCCGCCTTCTTCGCGAAGGAGATGAAGTGAAGTTCCGCTTCATCCACGCGGAGAAGGCCTCCCTGTCGGTGGTCTTCATGTGCCGCCAGTTGGGTGTTTCCCGCTCTGGCTACTACGCCTGGGCAAAGAGGCCCGAGTCCCAGCGCCAGAAGAGCGACCGCGAACTCACCGCGGAGGTGGCAGCCGTGCATCGCGAGAGCCGCGGTACCTACGGCAGCCCGCGCGTCCATGCGGAGCTGCGCGCGCGGGGCCGCCGCGTCTCTGAGAAGCGCGTCGCGCGTCTCATGCGACAGGAGGGCCTGGCGGCTCGCCGAAGACGCCTCTTCGTGCGGACCACCGACAGCAAGCACACCCATCCGGTCGCCCCCAACGTCGTGGCGCGCGACTTCCGGCCTCCGGAGCCCAACCGAACCTGGGCGGGTGACATCACCTACGTGTGGACTGCCGAGGGCTGGCTCTATCTGGCCGTGGTGCTGGACCTCTTCAGCCGCCGCGTCGTGGGTTGGAGCATGGCAGAGCGCATTGACCGCCACCTGGTCCTCGCGGCTCTCGACATGGCGCTCACGGGGCGTGAGGCCCCCGCGCTGTACCACTCCGACAGGGGCAGTCAGTACGCCAGTGAGGATTACCGAGCGCGGCTGGCTGAGCGTGGCATCACCTGCTCGATGAGTCGCAAGGGCAACTGCTGGGACAACGCCGTGGTGGAGAGCTTCTTCAGCAGCCTGAAGATGGAACTGGTCCACACACGCAGCTTCCGGACGCGTGAGGAGGCGAAGCTCGCGCTGTTCGAGTACATGGAGGTGTTCTACAACCGCAGGCGCCGTCACTCCTCACTCGGTTACGTCAGCCCCGCCGAGTACGAGCGCACGGCTGAGGTGCAGAGGAATGCAGCGTAGTCAACCTGTCCACCGAAGCGGGTGACGCTCAACCTCACAGTCGTTGTACCGAATTCCTGTCACCTGTCAGCACGGAGGGCAGAAACCCGGTCGCTGAAGTCAGCCGAGCTCGCCCGCGCCGGCGCCAAGACCTTGGACGGGAGCCGGTCGAATCACCCGCTGCCCTCGTTCTTAGAGCGACACGTCTTCGTCTGCACCAACCGCCATGCGGACGGCCACCCCAATGCCGACCTGGAGATCGCGCTTGGCGCCCGGGCGCTTTCGGGTTCGCCAAGGCTGGTCAGATGGGCATGGTAATTCGCGAGGTCGCCGTCCCCTCTTCCTGTCAAGGCTAATTGGGTGGTGGCTTGCCCTACATTGAATCCAACCGCCTGCCCGGACGGCCTTTGTGTGTACTTGGAGATTCTACTGAAACTCCCTTCCTGGCTGACGCCTGCTAAGGGGTGTGGAGATTCTACTGAAACTCCCTTCCGCGCTGACGCCCGCTAAGCGGTGATTAGCGGGCGTCAGCCCGCAGTCAGGAATACTCCCGGCTTTCGTCGGTCGAAGGTTGCTTCCCCTCTTGCCTTTTTCGGAGCGCTACCGATGAGCCGCATCCCCCCACGCGTCCCTTCGTCGTCCACCGTTGGTGCCAAGGCCTGGGGCCCCCCATTGCAACCCCGCCCCTACGTCTGCGGCTGGTGTGGCGACCGCAGCCCAGGTGCCGAAGGTCTGGAAGCCCGGCGGCACTACTCGCTCCCTCCTGAAGAGAACGCGTCGGGAGAAATCACCTTTGCCGTCGTCAATGTCACTGGCCATCTGAGGTTCTGCGAGCACTGCAACTACCCGACGTTCATCGAGACCTTCCTGCAGCGCCCCGAGCTCGACCGACAGTACCCGCCTCCCTCATTTGGCGAGCCCCTCCCCGGCCTTCCCGCAGACCTCGGAACTCTCTACGAGGAAGCGCGCCACTGCATGGCTGCCTCTGCCTTCACTGCTGCGGTGATGCTCACGCGGAAGATCCTCCTCCACATCGCTGCTGAGAGAGGTGCCCCCGCAAAGGCCCTGGAGAGATTTTGGACCGCCCTCGAGTACCTCTTCACGAGCAACACGGTTCCTCGCACCTACGCCTCTTGGGTCGACCGCATTCGGGACCTCGGCAACGAGACCAACCACAGGATTCAGCTCTGCACCAAGGAGAAGGCGACCGACTCCATGGCGTTCACCACCATGTTGCTGAAGGTCCTCTACGTCCTCCCCGCTCAGGCGTCTTCAAGCCGGTGAGCTCATAGGTTCCGCGCCTCGCTTCCCTCAGCACCAAGGCGCTCACCCCCACTGCGGCCCTCGTCGATGCGGCCCGCAGATATGCGGCCGCTGCTCGAACTCTGCGAACGCCGCAGGAGTGCCGGCGCGATTGGGCGACCTTCACCAGCTGGCGCGAATCCATGGCGCGGTGCCGTTGCCGGCACTCCCGTCCACCGTGGCGCTCTTCTTCGCAGCGCCCGCAGAGGATGGCCGGGAACACGTTCCGTCTTGCAACCGTGCTCTTCTCCTCTCTGCAACAAGGCCGGCTCTATTGACAGTAGATAAGGCCGGCCTTATTGTTTCCCCACTGACGGCGGCACTCCTGCCGCGTCGAGCACGCGAGGTTGCCATGCTGGTGCGCGGCACACGTAGCGGCGAGGTTGCCGAGGTGTTGGAGACGGACGACGCCACGGTGGAGTGCGCCTACTGCGCCGCAGACGTGCCGGCACGCGACGCGGCGGCGGTGCCGCCCAAGGACGAAGACGAAGCCTGGGTGAAGCTGCGGAACGTCCACCACCGTGGCTGTGAGTGGGTGGCGACGCGCGCCCACCGGCTGTAAGCGGTCGCCATTCCTGCCCGGGGCAGCCCTTGCAGCGTGACGGGCATGTGACGCTCGTCCCATGCAGTCCTCTCGCGTTGATGCCTTTGGGCGCTCCAAACCTCGTGGTTCCCCGGCTTGGCCGGGAGGAGCAACCGCCGTGCACCTGAAACTGGAAGCGCTCGCTCTCTGCGGGTTCGCGCTGGACGGAGTTGTCTCTGCCGAATTGGTGCCAGCCCGCGCAGATTACCCGCGTCACCAAGCTGGCCGTGTCTGTCCCGTATGTGGCGAGGACGGAGGCGCCACGCTCGGCGTGCTGAACCTGCGAACCTCTACCGGCACCTTGGGGAGCGGAGCCCACCCCGGAACGGTCCACCGCTGCCACACTGGCTGTGTGGACTGGGTGGACGCGAGCATCCACACCGGAACGCGCCGCGATGACGACGGCCGGCCCGTATGCGAGGAGTGCCTCTCCGCGCTGGGGAACTGGAAGTCGAAGGACTACCCAGAGCTGCCCGCGGGGGAGCAGGCGCCGTGCTGGAGTTGCGATGAGATGCTCCGCGCGCAGGAGAATGACGAACTCCGCGTGTCGCGTGAGCGGTCGATGCAGTGATTCAGGACGGCCTCAAGAGCCCCAACACCGACCAAGACACCACCCGACAAACGGGCAGCTGCTTTCGTAGTCCCATTTTCGCGGCCCTCACGCCGATGCCTCCGGGCGATGCCGGCGCAGTCCGGCCCACAACACACAGCCCGCCGCGCGCGGGTACGGAGATGCCGATGACGACGTTGAGCGAGCAGATGCGGACGTACCTCTCCCGGCCGACCTGGGCGGGCGGCCCCACGTGGGAGGAGGAGGACGCGCGCTGGAGGCTGCCGGGCGCGCAGGTCGAGTGGTATCTTGAGGGGTTGGAGCCGCCCCGCGTCGGGTACGCGGGCGGAAACCAGAGCCCGGAGCGCTCCGTGGACCTCGTCCTCGGGCTGTACGAAGACGGCTGGAGAGTTACCGCCTTGGAGACGCAGCGCGACTGCCACCTGGAGACGCAGCGCAGGCCCGACGTCGTGTGGGGCTCGGGCCTGTCCGAGGTGGCGGCTCGCCAGGTGGTGACGCTGGCGCTGTGCGAGCTGGGACTTCCCGCGGACGCGCAGGAGGTGTCGCGCCGCGAGTGCGTCGCCGTGTGCGGAGAGGACGCCCCGCTGGAGGCCGGGCAACTGCTGTCCGCCCTCACGGAGGCGCTGACGACGGTGGCGCCGGGGATGGGTACGGCCGGCGTGGCCGTCGCCACCCAGCGGCGCCGCGCGACGGCGCTGGTGCATGCCCTGGTGGATGACCTCGGAAAGCTCTCTGAGGCACAGAGGGAGCGCGGCTCCTACGACGAGCGCGGCGATGTGTGGCGGGCCGCGCACGTGCTGGCCGCATGCGCCCCGTGGCCCGGGCTCCGGGACGCCGCCCACCACCTGGAGGCAGCCGCGCGCGCGCGCGGCTGGCACCACCTCCACGGCTGGCGCCAGCTCTACTGGGAGATGGATTGGGGAGATGAGCCGGACCTCGAGCTCCACTGGGACGCCGACCTGCAGCGCGACATCCCGGACGCCGCGAGCATGGAGGCCCAGGCCTGACGCGCACCACTCTCCGCTCTGCCGTCGACTCCTCGTGATGGGTCTGCTGGACTCCCTCCCGCGTCATAGCTTCGCAACTACCGAGAGGCGTTCAGCAGAGATGGCACACGACTCGTCGAAGACCCCACCCGAAAGGCGCCGAGCCCGAAAGGGCTCGGTGGTGCGCAAGCCCGAAGTCAGTCTCACACGGGTTGCCGACTCGGCTGTCCGCTTCCTCGTGGACGACCTGCGCGCGCACCCGGACGCCGAGCACAGCGCGAGCACGTCTGGGGCCCTCTGCAAGGCGGCCGTGGAGTACGCCAAGACACGCGGTTGGAAGCCCCCGGAGGACACATGAGCTGGCAGGATGGATATGCCACGATGCTCGAGCTGGTGATGGAGGCACTCCCCTACGCGCGAGAGGTTCCCGACGCGCTCCTCCTCCGCGAGGCCGCTCCCACCGTGGCCGCTGCCTGCTGGGGACCGACCGCGCTGACGAGTGGCCCAGAACTCGTCAACATGGCCGCCCTGGCGATTCTTGGACGGACGCGCCTTGTCGCCCACCAGGTAAGGCCCGCGGCTGCACGGCAGGTAGGCGAGACCGACCTGCACTCCCTGCCGGACTCCCCATCCCGGCTGCTACGGGGCCCGTGGATGCTGGAGGTTCGGCGCCCTGAAGCGGGCGAACGCCTCTGGGGTGACACCGTTGCCTTGGCTGGCTACGAGGTTGAGCCAAACACCACCTTCCTGCTGGGCCTGGGTGCGTCCGGCTGGTGCCGTGTTGTCCACTGGCGCCCGCGGTGGACGGGGGAGGAACTGGAGGAGGGCACGCGGCAGATGGGCTCGCCCCTGGTGGACGACATGTCCACGCACGAGGCGTGGGCCCGCGAGGCCGCCCGCTTCGCCGTGGTGCTGGGACTGCTCCTCGACGCCGAAGGTGCTCCCCTGCGCGTGGAGGAGGAGCGCCAGCGCGACACGGCTCGGCGGGTGAAGAAAGGCGGCGGCGCCGCCGAGGGCCTCCACGTGCGGCACGTGTACCTTGACGAGGAGCGCGTGGCCCGAGCCCCCTCCCCTGCTGGTCCCGGAAGCGACGTAGACGGGACAGCCGGCCGGCTCGCCGACCAGGTGCTGGTGCGCGGGCACCTCAAGCGCCAGCGGCATGGGCCCGGCAACCGCGCGGTGAAGTGGTTGTATATCGCGGGCTACTCCGCCCGGCGCTGGGTGGCCCCGGGCGTCACTCAGGTGGTGGTGTCCTCGTAATCGGAACCACCAGCGCTTCCGAGAAGGTCCCTTTTCCGCCTCGGAGCCATCGCAGACGTCTGCGGCTGAAGGACGGCGCCCTTCTCGCCCGCTATTCAACGGGGCGCCTGCCTGCCTCCTCCCTCTAGTCCGTGCCCCTGGAAACCCTGGCCGCGTTGCGCTCCCAGGCAAGCAGTCCCACCTTGCAGGGACGGATGGCAGGCACCGAGCGCAACAAGAACGACTTGATGGAGCCACCCTGGCTCTCGCAGCAGGCCATGGCACAGCTCTTCCGTGGCGAGCTGAGCCGCTCCGACACGTGGCGCACGCGCCTGGACACCACCACCAACTGGGCGCTCACCACGACGGCGGCCGTCATCTCCTTCGGCTTCGCCACGCCGCAGAGCTCGCACGTCACCTTCCTCGTGGGCATCTGGATGGTGGTGTCGTTCCTCCTCATCGAGGCGCGGCGCTACCGGTACTACGACTTGTGGAACCGCCGCGTCCGTCTGCTGGAAGACGGTTGGTGGGCGCCCATGCTCCGGCGCGAGCCGTTGGACCCGGACGCGATGCGCGAACTGGCGGTGGAGATGTCCCGCCCGCAAATCCAGCTGTCGCTCTTCTCCGCCATCTCCACGCGGCTCAACCGCGCCTACGGGCCCATCCTGATGGTCCTGATGGCCACGTGGTTCGTGAAGGTCTACAGCCACCCCAAGCCGCCGAAGGACTTCGCCGAGTTCCTGTACCGCGCCCATGTGGCCTGGCTCCCCGGCCCCGTGGTGATGGCCTTCCTGGTCTTCCTCACCATCGCCGCCACCTACCTGTTCATCTCCTCCTTCTTCATCCGCGCCCCCATGGGGGAGCTGCGCACGCGCCCCCGGGGCCGCCGCGCCGCCCTCTGGGAGTCGTTCTACCGGCCCTACGCCATCCACAAGCGCCGCGCGCCCACCCGCCGCCGCCCCCCGCCGCCGCGCCCGGCATCCTCCGCTGAGCACTGAGTGGCAGGCAGAAGAGCTGGGCAGCTCCCGCCCCGCCGGCTCATCTACGGCACGGCTACGTCCTGAAAGCCCGCGGAGTCGTTCCACCTGTCCACACGGACGAAGCGAATGCCGTCCGCAGGTGGTGTGAGCGCGAGCAGTCTCTCCACCAGGGAGCGGTGAAACACGTAGGTACTTATGGACTCCGCCAGCACGAACAGCAGCCGCCGCTCCAGCGGAATTTCCGCCAACACACGTTCGTCCAGCACCAGCGAGTCCAGGCTCAGCACGACGTCTTCCTCCGGATAGAACGTGCAGACGGACCGCTCCCGGTCGAGGCAGTGAATCTCGTTGTAGACGTGCAACACCCAGTAGCGCCGCACGTCGTCCTGCTTCACCTTCACGTCGGCCGGCACGAGCTGAACGCCGTGGAGGCTTAGCGGTTCGAGTGCTTCCCTGATTCGAGCGGAGAACACCGGCTGCGGCAGGCTGTGGTGGTCCACCATCACGGGGCTCCGCGGTACTGGAGAGCCTAGCCTCAGCCGCACGGGGTGCGAAATGGCGACGGGCTCCGGTCTCCCAAAGCCCACCACCTCCTCGTCCCATTGGAGGAGCGGGTGGCTATTGTTCGGCGCTGACTCGATGACGAAGTAGTCCGTTTGCATCGCTCACTCTCCAATGCGAAGGGGACGTCCCGTCAGGGGGCTGCCTGTTACTGCGTGTTTCTGGCGATGCCGCCTCTCCCGGGGGCATGCGTCGGAGCTCGGCTTCTCCCGGATGCTTCTGAGTCCCGAGCATCCCTTCCCGCCCGGTGCGTAGTCGAGTCCGTCCCGGGTGAGTGTCCACGTGAAACTTGCGACCTTGGCCAGAATCTTCGCGCTGAGAGCATCGAGCATTCGAAGGAATTTGGCAGGGTCCGAGCAGAACGCGCCACGCTCCAAGAGGCCATCAATCTTCTGCAGTTCCTGCATCACCGCTTTGGGGTACGGCAGATGGACGTCGAACGCATAGCCCTCGGCGTGGTTACCTCGGTGGACAGCTACGTGCAGCTCGCAGGCAATGACCATTCGCATCGGCAGGAAGACGCCGTTCTGCTTTCGGTCCGGATGGTAGCCGTAGCGCACGCAGTACTTCGCCCACTTCTCATTCTCCAGTGCCTCCAGGCAGATGAGGTGGTGCGCCGCCAGCGAGAACGGCCCCGCGTACCAGAGGTGCGACGACAGCTCTCGGCCCTCCAGCATGTTGCGCCCGAGCACCGCGGAACTGCCGAGGTTGCCGCCGACGCGGCCCTTCGTGTCGAAGGCGTGCTTTTCCTTCCTGCAGTACGCGCACAGCTCCACCGGCCGCGACATTTCCCGCTCCTCGACGCGCACCGCAGCCGGGCGCGAGACTTGCGGCTGCATGATGGGGAACGGCGCGGTGTTGCGGTCGTTCAGCGTGAAGAGGTCCAGGTTCCTCACGACGGGCTTCCCCTCAATCCGCACGTCGAAGGAGAACGTCACCGGGTGTGCTGCGCCCCGCGTCTTGCCAGAGGCAACGCCGCCCCCCGCCGTGCCGGCCTCATTCCCGCTGGAGCGCGCAATCGACGAGGTGGAGAGTGCGACGGACGCGCCTCCAATGGTGACCGACTTGGAGCCTCCCGCCAGGTCCTCGCTCTTTGCGATGTTGGGGAATGGCACCGGCACCGGCCCGCCTGGCCCTGGCGCCTTGCACACGTCCGGAAACCCCACCACCGTCCCGCCGCTCTCCTTCGTCACCGGGCTCAGCCCGTTGACAAGGGTGGTGTTCTCCTTCGGCATGGCACGCCTCCGAGAGGCGACGACGATGACAACTTGCAGGGCACTGCCGAATCGCGCTAGCGGGCAGGCAGGTGCTCCCTGCCCAACATGCTGTACCCCAGGGGTGGACTTTCGGAGGTCGCGCCATCTGGACACTCCTGGGGAGCCAGTGCGTGCCTGATTGCGCCGCGTGCTGAATCGACGCCCGCGATGTTGAAGTCAGCGAATGCCCCCGACGCCGTCTTCCACTGAGGGCGCTTCTCTGCTGAGGAATGTCCATGCCTGAGTACAGTGACGAGACCCTCCAATCGACACCTGTGTACATCGACGAGGCCCTCCAGACGTGGCTTCGCGCAAGACCGCCCCTGACCTTCATTGACGTTTCCAACCGCGACGACGAGGTCCTCCTCGCGCTTGCTCGGGCTCTCTTCTTCGCGAGCCTCGGAACCGAAGAGAAGCAGGCCACGCGCGTCGCCCTTGTCTGGCACCCCGACGGCGCTCGTGGCCTCGCAGCCGCTGAGCAGCCGTCAACCTCTCCACCGCGGGAGCATCTCTGGGACGTCCTTCAACTTGCGCGACGCGACTTCAACATCCCAGCGCTTATCAAGGCAGCTCCGCTCGCAGAGTATGGTCACTCCCTCCTTGTCGTCGGTGGTCCTGCCGACAAGCTCCGTATCGACGGCATCGCGAAGCGACGCCCCTTCACCTCCAGCCGCACCCTCCCTCTTCTTCTCGGCACGGACTCGCCCGGCTCCGTCACCATCGCCCACGCGGGCAATGAACTCTTCCGCTACGAGCGCGGCCGCCGCCTTCCCCCCGGCCTGTCACTCCTCAGCGGCCCCGCCAGCACGGCACTCAAAACCTTCGTGGTCCCCCTGCACCTCAACCACCTCCGCTTCTTCCGCTCGCCGGTAGGCGACACCTTCCAGCAACTCGCCGTCGCCATGAACCGCACCGGCCATGGCGGTCTGCTGCTCTTCCTTCCGACGCGCCTCTCCACGGCTGACTCACATGCGCTCAAGCTTCCGGTCAGAAATCGAACCGTCCTTCGCGACCTGCTGAAGGAGGCCCTTCGACTGGACTCCGCCCTCCGCAAACTCGAGGTTGCAAGTCCACTCACCGTGACAGCCGAGCGCAGCGCCCTCTTTTTTGACCTCGAAACGACCTTGGCGGAACTCGCGCGATGGCACCACTTCATCGGGCGCCTCACCGCAATCGACAACGCCGTCCTTCTAGGGCCCGGGTTCACCATCCTCGGCGCTCAATACGAGGTCCCCTCCAAATCGAAATATGGCGATGTGTACGAGGTGCTCGACCCCGAAGATCGCACTAAAGATATTCCCTACGACATGCGAAGGCATGGCTCGCGCCACCGTGCCGCCGCCACCTTCGTAGCTGGAGGTAAGGGACGAATCGCTCTCCTCTCCTCGGCGGACGGGCCTCTTCGGTGCTTCGTCAACGAAGGCGGCAGAATCCTCATGTGGACCGTTCGGCTCCTAGACTTCTGACCCCAACCTCCGCCGTCCTACCGCCTGGATGCCCGTGCCGCTTGTGGACTGTTAGGACCTCGCAACTCCCCATCACCGCAACACCTCGCTTTGGCCCCAGCGCTGCACCGCTTCCAGGTCCTCAACCTGGAGTCCCATGCGCACCGCCCTTCATCCCCGCTTCCTCTGCTTCGTCCTCACCGTCGCCGTCCTCCTCTTTGCTCCGCTCGGTCGCGCCGCTCCACCGTTGGAAGAGTGCACGCCGCTGACAAGCGCCCCCTTCGCCGCAGCCACCTCCAAATCCCAGCGCACCCAAATCGGGCGCGACGTCGACACCGCGGCGCACGAGAAAATCGTCGCAATGGACGCTGTCCTGGTGGTGCTGGAGAAGGCGACGAAGAAGAAGCCCATCCCCTGCGACGCCTACTACGGCTCCGCCCTCGCCTACCGCGCCACCCTTGGCAAGCTCACCCTCCGCGGCCGCCTCAACCTCCTCGAGCGCGCGCTTTCCCGGCTCTCTGCAGCCGCAGCCCGCTTCCCGACGGACCCCTACCTTCTCGCCCGCCTCGCGTACGTGCAGGAGCTGCTCGGCCTCTATGGCGAGGCGGCCACCACGCGCCGTGGCGCCCTCAAGCTGGACGACTCCACCCGGAACTTCAGCAGTCTGGTGCGCGTGCTGACTCAATCCCACAAGCTGCAGGAGGCGCGGGAGGCTGCGCGCCAGTGGACCGGCGCACTGCCCACGGACGCCAATGCCCACGTCGCTCTTGGCACGGCGCTAGAGGCTGAGGGCGACGTCGAGGCGGCTCTCGCCGAGTACCGCAAGGCCGCCGACCTCAACCAGGACGATGACACCGGGGCCGTCCTCCTAGGCACCCTCCTCGCGAAGCTCGGCCGCTGGGACGAGGCGGACGCTGTTTTCACGGACGTCAACGGCTCGGACACTCCCCTCGCGTTGTACAGCCGGGCCATCTGCCGCGACAAAATGGGCCTCCTCGGGGATTCCTTCCGGCTCGCCGCGGAGCTGGAGAAGACGGGCCACCAAGTTCTCCTCGGGCGTCTCGAAGCGTGGCGGAAGCTGCCTCCGGAGACGGCGCCGCTGCTCGGATACGCGGCTTACGACGTCCCCTTTGGGGTGCACGAGCTGTCGCCCACGCTCGAGTAGCTGCTCGGCCTTCGACGGTCGTCCCGTTGCTGGAGAGACCCACCTGGTCCTCCAGCGCAGACGTCTGCTGGGTGCGCCCGCTCCTCTTTCGCCCGGTGTCGTGCTCTACCGCGCGGCACCCAGTTGCTCCGGGAACGACGGCATCGGCGTGTCCCGTCCAGGCCGCTGTCCCAGAATGCCAACCCCGTTGCGGAGTGCCGCCGTCTGCCCGCGCTGGAAGTCCTCCAGCGGGTCTGGCTCCTCCGCTGGCAGCTCTAACACCCGCCCGCCGTCCTCGAGCCCGAGCTCCGGGTACACGGAGCTCCATGGCAGCTCCGCGCGGCTTCCCGTGCCACCCTGCCGGCTGCGCATCACCTCCACGGCCCAGCCCTTCCCGTCGCGCGCCTCCGTGCGAAGCCGCGTCATCCCGTCCGCCGGCGCCTCCGGCGAGGTGAGCAGCAACAGCAGCCCGCCCCCGCGCTCCGCCGCGTCCGCCAGCTTGCGCGCCTCCGCCAAAGAGACTCGTGGCGTCCTCCCCGCCGGGCCCACCCCTCGCGTCAAGTCCAACACCACGCAGGCAAAGGCCCCGCTCCGGGCGAGCTGCACCGCCGCCCACACCCGCTGCTCGGGCGCCTGCGGCCGGACGATGAGCCGCCGCTCCAGGTCCACGCCCAGCGCCGCCGCCGCGGGTGGGTACAGCTCACGCGGGCCATCCACCCATGCGCAAAGCCGCTCCTCCCGGTGCGCCGCCGACACCGCCCGCAGCGCCAGGCTGGTGCGCCCCGAGGCCGCCTCTCCGCACAGCTCCACCGCCTGCCCCAGCGGAAAGCCGCCCGCGGGCAGCAGCGCGTCCACCGCCTCCATGCCCGTGCGCAACACCGCCAGGTAGCGCCGGGGCGCCGCCTGGAGCTGGCGGATCTTCTCGCGAAGCTGCTCCACCACCGCCTGCGTCGCGCCCACTCCCTACCTCCCGGCGGCGAGGGTACCCGTCCCGGATGACACGACAGCCGTGGAAAGGTGAGTGCATCCCATAGTGTCGTTTCTGCATTAAATAGTGCTATTTGGTGCACCCTCCGGTGTTGGCTCGCATGTCATCCCTCTGGAAGGAGCACCTCGATGCCGTCCCGACGTACCCGCCATCTCGCCCGCCTCGTTTTCCCTCTTCTCGCGGTGGCACTCCTGATCCGCTGCGGCCCAACGGACGATGAAATCGAGGACGCTCCGCCTTCCGTCCCCCTCGATGCCGGCACCTCCCCGCTGCCACCCGACTCTGGCACTCGCTCACCGAACGATGCCGGCACCACCCCGCCGCCTGATGCTGGGGCCTGCACGCCAAACTGCTCCGGAAAGTCATGTGGCCCGGACAGCTGCGGGGGCACGTGCGGCAGCTGCCGCTCCGGCATGACGTGCTCGGCCATCGGCGAATGCACGCCCACCTGCACCCCGTCCTGCTCCGGCAAGTCCTGCGGCTCCGACGGCTGCGGCGGCACCTGCGGGAGCTGTCCGACGGGGAAGACGTGCTCGGCCACCGGTCAGTGCACGTCCGCCTGCACCTCCTCCTGCGCTGGGCGTACGTGCGGCTCCGACAGTTGTGGTGGAAGCTGTGGGAGCTGCCCCAATGGCAAGACGTGCTCCGCTACGGGGCAGTGCATCTCCACGTGCACGCCCTTCTGCTCCGGGCGTACGTGCGGCCCCGACGGCTGTGGCGGCACCTGCGGGAGCTGCCCCAATGGCAAGACGTGCTCCGCTACGGGGCAGTGCATCTCCGCGTGCACCCCCTCTTGTTCTGACAAGGTGTGCGGCCCCGACAGCTGTGGCGGCACCTGCGGGAGCTGCCCGAGCAATTCGACGTGCTCGCCCAGCGGCGACACGTGCTTCTGCGACTCGGGCTATGTGCCCAACCCGCAGGGCACGGCATGTGTCCGCGTCGGCGGCGCGTGTGGCGGCGTCTCCCAGTACGGCTACTGCGCCGGTGACACCTGGGTGCGCTGCGACGCCGGCGCCCTCGTCGCCATCGGCTGTGGTGCGGGCCAGTGCCGAACCGTCGATGCGCAGGGGACGGGGGCCTGCACGTGTGGCTCCATCGACGACAACGGCGTCTGCGCGGGTGCGGATGGCACGAGCGTCGCCCGTCCGCGGACGCACTTCATGTGCGCGCGCTCCCTGGGCATCCTCGTCGCCGACAACTGCGCGGCACGGACGGGAAGCCCGAATGGCTTCTGCAGCACCCTGGTGACGGCCTTCGGCTCGCAGACGACGTGTTTCTGCGACACCTGCACGTACCCCGGTGGCAGCTCCAACCAGTGCGTTTCCGCCTGCGCTCGGCCGAGCGACTGCCGGTACTACTCGGCGGGCAACTACCACACCTGCGGGTTCTGACGACGGCTGTCGGCGCGTGCGCCGCCACCTTCGTGCTCTGCCAGCGCTCGGCGACGACGTCAGAAGTTGTCGTCGAGTTCCGCCCGCCTGCGCACCCGCTTCGGCTGTCGCGCCGCCTCGAGCGTCTTCCCCTCTTCATCGCGGTCCGGTGAGGCAAGGTCCGCGACCTCTCCTTCCAGGCCCAGGGCCCACAGCACGGTGAAGTACGCGCTGAGCGCGGTGGTCGGGCTGCCGGCCTCGATTCGCTTGAGCGTCCCGAGGGCCAGCCCCGTCTTCTTCGCGAGGTCCACCTGGCGCAACCGTCTGCGGATGCGCGCCATCGCGATGTTCCTGCCCAGCCGCTCGATGGCTTGGACCACTTCCACGGGCGTTGTCTCAGGTGGGAGGTTTTGACGGGGCACAGAGACAGTCTAATGGCTCTTAACCATTGTAGGATTCCTTCAATTGTCGCTTGATGTTGGCGGGTGCCGCCTTCTTCGACGGCACCCGCCAGCCTCTAGGCCCTATCGTCGCGGACGCGATGACGTCACGGCTGGTCGAGGTAGAGCCGGAAGAGTTCCCACCCCAATGTCACCGCCGCGGCGCTGCCGCCCAGCAGCCAGATCAGCATCTTCTCGTTTGAGAGCTGCTTCTCTGCTGCACGAGCCCGCGTCTCGTGAAGCAACCAAAGGCACCCGAGCAGCGCGCTGCCACTGCCAAGCACCCAGAACAACAAGAACTTCGTCGTCATTGCGCACAACCTTCCCGTACAGGGCCGGTCATCTCGGGCACGACGGACGCGACTCGCGGAGTGCCGAGATGCTTCCCCTGTGATTCACTGCTTTCCTATGTCTTCACATCCACTACTTGTCCTTCGATGTCGTTTCTTGTGTCACCTCCGTTGAAGTTCTTGCGATCTGACCCTGGCTGCACCATCCTTTTGGTGCGACTCGCGGAGTGCCGAGGCGCTTCCGCAATTCGAAGGGCGCCCACCTGGCAGTGGGCGCCTTTCGTTTTTTCACGGCCAGTTTCACGTTACCTGCTTCCATCCACCTGTCTACCTAGGCTCCTACCAAGCTCTTTCTTCCAGCTCCTTTTGAGGCAACAGCCTTGAAGCGGTGTGGCTGAAGACAAGCTATGGGGGGGACTTGGACCCGTCAACGCGAGATCTAGTGCTTGGCCGGGCCCGATCATTGCAATCTATGATCGATCTCAAACACGTTTCGTCACGCTCTCATCGCGACGCTTGGTGAGGCGTTCAGCGACGCTCTGTATGGGCCAGTTGGAATCCAACCCCAGCGGGATGTTGGGCGCAGTCTTTTCCAGTTTTCCTCTCTTTACGCATCGTACGCGCCCGTGCGCTTGCTTGGGTTCTCCACACGCAACCAGATACGACGCTCCTAGCAATTCAGTCAAAGAAACCGCCGCCCCCATGAATGGGGGTATGGAGTGTCATACACACTGTCTATTGTGCCCACTGGCTGTCGCAACTGGGGTGGAGCGTCTCGCCGTCGGCCGCCATACACGCAGTGGAGTGCTGGCCTTCGCGCGCTGGCTCACACGCCAGCGTGCGTCCTGGTTCATCCAGGCCCGGCCCGATGCACCTTCTCCTCCCTGTACCTGCGTGATCATTTGAGACGCGTCGCGTCATGCGCGGGCGGTCAACGGCCCCGCCCCCCGACGATTCACGGGCTGGTCAATACGGTGGGTTAATTCCGTGTAGGTGCGCCCTCACGCGTCAGCGCCCGCAGACGTCTGCGGGCGTCCGCCGTGCGCTTCGGACGTCGCCCTCTGCCTCTTCCGGTGGTCATCCCGCTCCCCCCGCGTCCTTCGCCTTCCCTGCTGGTCGCAGCGCCCGCGCTCGGCCGCACCAAGCACCTGTCCCTGGCCCGCCCTCCACCGCCGTGGCGCGGTTCCCGGAACGTTTGCCCACCTACTGCCATCCCCTTTCCTCCGCCCCCTCTCGGGCACGAGCGGCGGACGGGAGGCTGACGAGGCACGTCACCCCTCTTCCCTGCGGAGCCCTCTTGAGCGTCCCCTTCTTTCAGTCGCACGCGACGCTCCCGACGACGCGCTCCACCCTCTCCAACACCAACGCCCGTGAGTTGCTGACGTGGCTCGGGTACACCCCACAGGAGATTGGCGACCTGTACGGTGTCCTCCCTGCCCGCGAACTCGCTGCCCGCTGCCGGCGACGCCTCTGGCCCGAAGCCCGCAACGTCGACCCCGCACTTGTAGCCCGGGAGGAACATGACGACGGCCACCCGCGCCTCGTCTTCTGCGGACGTCCCGCTGGCTACCTTCGCGACCGCACTGCGCAGCTGCTCTCCCTGGCGGAGCGCGCCGGTGAGGGCGTGGTTTCCTTCGCGTGAGGATTCGGGTGTTCACACCTTTAGGTGTGTGAAATGCACTAAAAAGTGCTATGCAGTGCGGATGGCGGCTGCTCTTTTCCTCCTCCCCCTTCTCGGGCTCGCCTTGGGCCTCGTGCTCCGGCCGCACCTCGGCGCCTGGGCCGTCCGGCTCGCCCTCTTCCTGTGCCGCTCCTCTCCCTCAGTCGTCGACGCCGTCCAGCGCCAGGCCTTCCGCGAGGTACTCCAGCGCAGTGACGTCACCGCCGCCCTCCTGGAGCGGGAGTTGAAGGAGACCGCCGCGCTCCTCGAGCGCTCCACGCCCCATGAGCGGACGCGTCCGTGGAGTCACCTCCAGGCCGTGGAGAGCCACCGCGCCCGACTGGCTCAGGCCCTCGCCGAGCTGCGCAGTCCTAAGCGCTCGCTGACACGCTGACGCCTGTTTCGCGTCTGGACTCGCCGTCTCCCCTTCTGGACCGCCCGCGTGTCCCCTTCCCTCTCGCCACTTCTGGCCTCCTTCTTGCCCCAGCGGGTCCGTCTTCCACCAGGAGTCCTCATGTCCCGGCTCGCCGTCTTCGCCTCCCTTTTCGCCGTCGCCCTCCTCATCCTCTCCTTCCCCGCCGAAACCGCCCCACCGCGGTGTAGTCACAGCGGGGGCAGCTGCGCGTCCAACGCCGACTGCTGCTCGGGGGAGAATGTCTGCGCTGAGGGCGTGTGCCGCTCCGCCCCCTCGCGTGACATCTCCTGCAATCGGGGCGGCGGCCGCTGCGACACCTCGGACACCTGCTGTCCCGGCTTCACCTGCGCTGGCGCCACTCCTGGCTCCGCGTGGCCCACCGGCGTCTGCACGGCCTCCTCCGCATGCACGCCCATGGACTCCCCCTGCGGGCGTGGGAAGGCCTGCTGCTCAGGCTTGGTATGCCGCGCCGGCGCGTGCGTCCTTCCCTCACTCGCCGGCCCTCAGTCCTGCGGCGCCGCCGCCTCCGCCTGCGGCTCCGACTCGGAGTGCTGCCTCGGCCTTGTCTGCGGCGCCGGGCGTTGCATCGCACCCGCCAGCCAGTACCGGGACGTGGGAGAGGCCTGCGACGCGAAGGCGCCGTGCTACCTCGGCAACACGTGCATCAACGGCTTGTGCGTCGACAACGTCGTCCTCCACCAGGCGCTGAGGGACAGCGCCGCCAGGGCCCAGGCAGGCGGCGGCGCCGTCCGTCAGCCCGGCGAGCGCTGCGGCCCGAAGGACGGCTGCACCTCCGGCCACGTCTGCGAGGGCGTCTGCCGTCCTGCTCCCGAAACCGCCGACAACTCCGACTCCTCTGAGACTCACAACACCCTGCCCATCCCCGTGAACTCGCCGGTCCGCTACCGAGAGCGCGGTGCCGGCAGCATCTACGGCCGCGTTCACAAGTCGCAGTAGTCCGCTGCCTTTGAGTCTCCGCCCCTGCCCAGTCTCTTGCCCTCGTGCTGCGCGGTAGTAGGAAGGTGCACGTGCTCTCCATTCCCCGTGAACTCCTAGAGGAGGTACTCCGGAGGACGGACCTCGCCGCCCTCGTCGGTGCGCACGTCCAGCTGAAGAAGTCCGGCAAGGCCCTTCGGGGCCTCTGTCCGTTTCACCAGGAGAAGACTGGCTCCTTCACGGTGGAGGGGGAGCGGTGGCGCTGCTACGGGTGCCAGGCCAACGGCGACGCGATTGCCTTCCTGCAGAAGACGGCGGGCCTGTCCTTCCTCGAGGCCACCCGCCAGCTCGCTGCCGCCGCGGGCGTCTCTCTCCCCTCTCGCAACGAGAAGCCCGCGCCGGTGGACCCACTCACCCGGGCCCTTCAGCTCGCGCAAGCGCACTTCGTTGAGTCCCTGGCCTCGCCCGAAGGTGCCCCCGCCCGGGACTACCTCGCCTCACGCGGCCTTAGCGCTGAAACGGTGTCCCGCTTCGGCATCGGCTGGGCCCCCGCGAGCTGGAGCTCGTTGAGCAACCGTCTCGCGAAGGAGGGCCTCATCCCCGCGGCCCGGACACTGGGTCTCGCCGTGGCTCGAAAGCAGAGTGGCGGACACTACGACTTCCTCCGGGACAGGCTGACCTTTCCGCTGAGAGCGCCCTCCGGCCAGCTCCTGGCCTTCGCGGGCCGTCTGCTGGGCCCGTCGGACGCCCCGAAGTTCCTCTGCACGCAGGAGTCCCCGCGCTTCCGTAAGTCCGCCACGCTGTTCGGCGCCGACGTCGCCCGCTCGGCCTTCCGCCTCCGTCGCACCGCCGTCCTGGTGGAGGGCTACTTCGACTGTGCCGTCCTTCAGCACGCCGGTGTGGCCCACACCGCCGCGCTCTGCGGCACCGCCCTCAGTCCGGAGCACCTCGAGCTGCTGCGCGCCTCTGGCGTCGAGGAGCTTGTCCTCCTGCTCGACGGTGACGCTGCCGGCTCTGCCGCGGTGGCCCGCCTTGCGCCCCTGCTGCTTCCCTCGGGGTTTGTCACCCGCGTCGCCTTGCTCCCTGCGGGCGATGACCCGGACGTCTTCGTCCTCCGCGAGGGCCCCGACGCCCTCTCCGCGCTCTTGGCTCAGGCCTCTTCCCTGTCCCAGCACTTCCTCGCCCACCTGCTGCCCGGTGGGCCTGCCGCGTCCTTCAACGCCAAGCTGAGTGCGCGCAAGCAACTCGCCGACGTCCTCGCGCCGCTTCCCTCAGGCTTCTGGAAGTCCGCCTTCCTCGCCGAGGCCGCCCGTCACTTCGGGGTTAGCGAGGACGAGCTCCTTCCCGGCAACCCCTCCGCTCGCTAGCGCCCCTTGTCGCCCTTGGTCGTGTCGGTCCACTCCGGGTAGCCGCCGTCCTCCTCTGTCTGCTGCACCATCTCCTGGAGCGTCCTGTCTCGCTCTACATCCCGGCTCTCTCGGAACCGGAGGACGTCGTCGAGCTTGAGTCTTCGCTGCACGCCCTCCCCTTGCGCTGCAAGCTTTCCCTCCTGCACCAGGGTGCCGACGTACGCTTCCGAGACGTTCAGCAATGCCGCCGCGTCCCTGGACGTCAGCTCCTTCGGCACCACGCCCACGACAACCGCGTTTCCGTCCTTCAACGCGTTCAACGCGCTCTCCAACACCTCTACGACGACGGGAGGCACGACCTCCGCAGCATTCGTCCCGTACGCCAAGCGCAGCTCTCCCGCTGCCCCCGCCCTTGCGGCTGCCACCCAGCTCGCCAACCGCTCCACCTGGCCTCTGATGTCTTCCGGGGCCGTCATCGGTTCCGTGAACTTCACGCGTCTCGTCCTCTCTGAGTGCGGCTCACTGCCCACGTCCCGACGCCCGTGGGGCACCTGCGCACTTGCTTCTCTACATACTCCCTTCGCAGGCAGCCGCCGCTGCTGAACGACGAGAAGCCGGACGGCTCTCCATGCTCTGCAGTCCTCGCTGCAGCCCGAGGCCATCCCTTCGGCCTCCTGCGCACGACGCGACTGCCGTCCACGTCGGCCACCGTCAAGGAGCTACCGCCCGCTTTCAGCGGCGCGCTTCGCGCGTCCTTGACCGCGCCCTCCGCTACCGGCCTTCCGCTACCGTCCCTCGCCAAGGCGAGGACTGCCTTACGGCGCAGACGCCTGTCACCACAACCTGACGTCTCGTCCCTACCGCCTCTTCGTGGCTCTGCGCGGTGATGCAGCTTGCGCCGCTCCTCGCGCGGCCACTGATGGTGTCGACGGTGCCACTGCGATGTTGCGCACCTCGTAGGTGCGTCCATCCGGTGATGGCACCTGCGGCACGGTTGGCAGAGAGTCCTCTGACACCAGCACCAGGTAGCGGTGTGAGGAGAGCTCGAAACCTGCGAGCGTTCCACGCGCGTAGTGCTCGGCTTGGTGGAATGCCTCCATCGCCTTCTTCTCCGCGTCATCCTCTCCCCGCACGCGCTTCCACTCGGTGAGCACCATGGCATCGGCCGCGCTCACCGCCTCCTCATCCCTTACGGGCTCTCTGAGGACCAGGTCCGTCTTCCCTCCCTTGGCGTCGGCCTTGAACGCCCAGATGCCATGTAGCAGCAAGTGCACTGCACCGAGCTTTTCGCAGGTCTCCTCTCCCTTTTTGAAGGCCTTCTGCCACTTCATTCGGAAGTCCTCGTCGGCCACGAGGCTCCGCTGCAAATGGGTGAACGCCCGCGCGACAGCGCGCCGGGCTCTCGCCTGCTTGTCGGCGAGGAAGTAGTCAACTTGGGCTCTCACCCTTGAAAGTAGGAGTGTGTATAGGACGGCTATTTCGTCCATGTTTGGTTTCCCGCGCTCGGAGAAGAGCGTGCCGTGCGCTGTCACAAATGTTTCAATCGCCGCAATTGCACCTGTAGGGATGTCCAGGGCAAACCGCGTCTTGAAGTCGACGAGCAAATTGTAGAGGTCTCGCAGTTCTGGAATAAGTGTCCGGTTCTCTATCGATCTCGCTTCCGATGGTCCCATCGGCTGCGTGCGCATAAATCGTAGTCCTTCCCCCGCCGCACTTACGCGCGCGCACCAAGCACTCCACTCATCAAGCCAGCCCATTGCTCCTCCATCCGGGCCGCACATGGCGGCCTGCGACTTTGACTCTACTGAGCCGGCAGCCACTGCCCGACATCCACGCCGCTTTCCGTGACGGGGCGCCTCATGCCGCTGCGTGTCCTGCCCCCGCGGCATGCAGGGTGCACACGCCGCCCCACATGGACATGATTGAGCGGCGAGCTGTCGCCCACCACCTCGCGGCTGTCGAAGCGGAGTTGCAACGCGCTCAACGCGCGCTGGACGGGAGTCCCGCATCCCGGATGCGCTATGCACGAGCTCGCCAGGACTATGCGGCCATTGAGCGGGAAGCCATCCGCCTCCTCGGTGCGCGCGAGACCCTCACGCTCGTCGAGGTGCATGAAGCCTCGGTGCCCGACGACGCTCCCCCGGCATGACGCTGCTCTGTCCACGCATGCAGATGCGCCGCACGTTTCGCCGACGTCTGTTCCATGAGGTGTCTTCAGTCGGTCGTGGGTGTCAGACCCACCTGTTACAACCTCTCTCACGCTGACGGGTGACGCCACCCCAGCGCCCGCACCGGGACGGACCCGGGCGACGTCACTGCCGGCTCCACGCCGGCTCAGAGGTTGTTCATGTTGTTCCTGCGTGGCTCACCGCGCCCCGCCGCGTCGCAACTGACGCTGGATGTGACTGTCCCGGTCCTTCAGCGCTGCGCCCTCTGTCGAAGTCGAGGCATCAACCCGGCCTGCTCCCGCTGCGAGCTTCGTCGCCGCCGCGACGCGCCCCTCTCGGCGGAGCAGCTCGCCCAGCGTCAGGCGTCGTCCCTGGCGGCCGGCGCGGAGGCCGCGGCCGCTCAGTCCGTCCGCCGGCAGCGCCTTGAGCGTCTGGCCGCGTTGGGTCGCCCCGTGCGCCTGGCTCTCGTTGGCTGCGGGAAGAACAAGCATCAGGACGCCACTCCCGCGCGAGAGCTCTACACCGGCGCCCTCTTCCGTGCGGCCTACCGGTACTCGACGGAGGTCTTCCACGCCGACGAGGTCCTCATCCTCTCCGCACTCCATGAGGTGGTGACGCCCGACACCCTCCTCACCCCCTACGAGCGCACTCTTCACGGCCTTCCCCGCCGAGAGCGCGACGCATGGGCATTCCGCTGCGCTAGCAAGCTCGAAGGCTTGTTTCTCGGTCTCCGGGTCGAGGTCCTCTTCCTCGCCGGCGCCGACTACGCGCTGCCCTGGCACATGCTGGGCTGGACGCCCCTCTCTCCCCTCAAGGGCATAAGCGGCATCGGGAAGCAACTGGGCCGGTTGAACTCGGCCCCGCGTCCTCAAGCTGGAGGTGTGCTGTGAGCGCATCCTCATGCGCCTCGCTGGCCTCGGGTGCCGCGCAGCTCGAGCTGCTGGCCGCCCCTGTACGGCCGCGTCCTCCCAGCCGCCGTGTACTGAGCTACGGCGGCGGCCTGGACTCGTGGGTCATGCTCCTGGAGGCTGTCCGCCGTTGCATTCGGCTGGATGCTGTCGTCTTCATCGACGTAGGCGACTCGGCCGGCGAGGACCCCGCCGAGTGGCCGGGTACGTACCGCCACCTGCGCGAGGTCGTTCAGCCTTTCTGCGCTCGCCACGGCATCCGCTTCGAGTGGCTCGACAGTCAGCGCTACCCCGTCCGTGACGCCCGGAGTCTCTTCGCGTGGCTCTGGGCTCGACGGCAGATTCCCGTCGCCATGCCGGGCCGCATCTGCACCGTCGTGGCCAAGGTGGAGAGGTTCGAGCGCTGGCTGACGGACGCGTTTCCCGGCGACGTCGTCGAGGTGTGGATTGGCTTCGAGGCGGGTGAGGAGGCCCGTGCTGCGAAGGACCCGAATGCCGGAAAGAAGAGGCGGAAGCGCCGAGCGGGCGACGCCGTCCGCGTGAATCGTTTCCCGCTCATCGAGTGGAGCCTCTGCAGGTGCCGCTGCCTCGAGGTGGCCCGGCGCGCGAGTCTCCCGCTCCCTCACGGTTCAGCATGTAGCTTCTGTCCGTTCAGCTCCAAGGCGGACTGGCAACGCCTCTCGCGAGAGCAGCCTGCCACCTTCCGCAAAGTGGTGGCGCTGGAGGCGCGCAAGCAGCTCACCACGGCGGGCTTGAGGCTCAGCATCATGGGGTTTCGGGCGACGCGCGACGCCTCCGGTGCCGTCATTCGTTACAAGGCACCGACGTTGCCGGAGTTCATCCGTGGCGACTACCGGCCTCGGGTGGAGCCGTGCCGCGTCTGCGGCGCGGCGGAGCGAGCTCGGAAGACTGTTGGGTGTGGCTTCGCCGATGACGCACCCACCTTGCTCGCCAGTTGACGCTAAGCCGTTGCTTCAAACCGCCCGGGAAGGACTCGGGCCGACGCCGCCGGCTCCACGCCGGCTCCAGGAGTGCAACTTCATGTTGAGTCAATCCGTGCAGCGGTGGCTCTTTGGCCAGGACAGCTACCGTGTCGCTGGTGAGCACATCGACGCCGCGGCCTATGACGTAGAGGAGCTGCCCGACGACAGCACCGCGAGGGCCTTCGTGCTGGCCCACCACTACAGCGCCAGCTATCCGGCTGCCCGCTTCCGCTACGGCCTCTTTCACCGCTCGCGCCTGGTGGGAGTGGCCGTCTACAGCCACCCCGTCAACGACGCTGTGCTGGAGGTGCTTCCTGGAGGTCCTCGCGACGGCGTGGAGCTCGGCCGCTTCATCCTTCTCGATGACGTCCCCGCGAATGGGGAGAGTTGGTTCATTGCCCGCACCTTCGAGTTGCTGAGGCGCGAGGGGCTCGCAGGCGTCGTGTCGTTTAGCGACCCTGTTCAGCGTCGCAGCCACACCGGAGCCCTTGTCTTCGGGGGACACGTCGGCACCATCTATCAGGCCTCCAACGCTCGCTACCTGGGACGAGGCACGCCGCGGACGCAGCGCCTGCTGCCCAATGGGCAGGTCCTCTCACCTCGGGCGCTGCAGAAGATTCGCCGGCGCGAGTCAGGGTGGCGCTACGCCAGCCGGTTCCTGGTGGAGTATGGCGCGACGCCCCTCGGCGCCGACGAGGACGCCGCGGCGTGGCTGTCGCGCTGGTTGCCGCGCCTGACGACGAAGTTCCGCCACGCCGGGTGCCACAAGTACGCATGGGCGCTCCGGCGCAGGGACTGGAAACATCTCCCCTCTGGCCTCTCCTACCCGAAGGCTTTCGGCAGGGAGCCACGGAAGCTCCCCTGAGTGAGGTCAGCCTCCGCTGCTACACTGCACATGTGCTGGTGGCAGTCGCCGCCAACACCTTGCCCGGGAAGGACTCGGGCTGTTTCCGCCGGCTCCACGCCGGCCTGGAGAGACGACATGCGTCACTACGCCGCGCTCCTGGCGGCCGTTCAGCGCCACGGCCTTCCGCTCCGCTTCCGCACCGACGTGACGGTGCACGACAAGCGCTTCTGTGCGAGCAATGACGAGCGTGTGCCCTTCCTCTGGTTGCTCTACAGGGATGGCACGCACCTGTTTCCCGCGTGCCTCCCTGACCGTCAGACTCACTCCGCAGCCTACCTCGCGGAGGTACTGCGCGACTTCTCCCCGGGGCATTGGTTTGGCTGGGATGGTGTCGCACTGACGCTGTTGCCCGACTCCGCGGAGGCCGCTGCGTTCCTGGAGCAGCACCGCGCCGAGGGGTGAAAAAAGTCTTGCCTTCTTGCTGTTGCTCATTCCACTGCACTATTTAGTGCGCGCTTCACTCCGCGCACTCGCAGCACCGTTGTCCGGCGCGGGAAGGACTCGCGCCGCGTACTCCGCCGGGCCCTCCCGGCACCGAGGTCATCATGCCGAAGCCGCACGCCACGTCGAAGACGGCCCCCATGAAGGGCGCTTCCAAGGCCGCCGACGTCCAGAAGTCGCTTCCAACCGTCACCGTCCCCCTCAAGCAAATCCTCCTGGACGACAACTACCGTCAGGACATGGGGGACCTCGAGTCGCTCGCTGAAAGCATCGACAAGCACGGACTCCTGCAGGCCGTCTTCCTTCGGGTGGTCGGCAAGGGGCAGTACCAGGTCGTTGCGGGTGAGCGACGTGTCCGCGCGCACGCTTTCCTCAAGCGGACGCACATCGAGGCGAAGGTCGCCTCGGACATGCCGGACAAGCTCTTCTTCGAGTTGAAGCTGCTGGAGAACCTCCAGCGCAAGGACCCGCACCCGCTCGAGACGGCGGAGGGCTTCCAGAAGGCGCTCGACGCGGGTTCCACCGCGGAGGAGCTCGCGGAGAGCACCGGGCAGAGCGTGAGCTCCATTCGGGCGTGCCTCAAGCTCCTCAACCTGTGCCCCGCGGGCCGGAAGCTGTACCTCTCCGGCAAGGTGCTGACGCAGAGCACCGCGCTCTACGTCGCGCGCATTCCGAATCACAAGGTGCAGGAGGCGCTGCTGGCGGAGTTGAAGCAACTCACGGAGCGCAACGACGGGGAGCCCCCCTCGGCCCGTCTCGTGAATGACCTCGTCCACCGGGACTACCTCCTTCTGCTGACGAAGGCACCCTTCGACGTCAAGGCCAGCGAACTCGTGAAGGGTGTTGGTGCTTGCGGTGCGTGCCCCAAGCGCAGCGGCAATGACCCTCTCTTCAAGGACACGAAAAACCCTGACCTCTGCACGGACAAGGTGTGCTGGAGCCAGAAGTGCGACGCGAGCTGGACGCTCGCCAAGCAGGCCGCGTCGACGGCTGGCAAGGGCGTGCTCTCGGAGAAGGACGCAGCCAAGGTCTTCAACCAGTACAACGGTAGCCTCGCGTACGACGCACCCTACGTCTTCCTCGACGCGAAGTGCTCCGACGACCCGAAGCAGCGTACCTACAAACAGCTCCTGCGCGAGGTCGTGAAGGACCGGCCCGAGCTCGTCACGGTTGCGCGCAGTCCCTCGGGCCGGCCGGAGTCGCTCCTTCCCAGGGCGGGACTGGCGAAGCTCCTGAAGAGTGCCGGCCACGACTTCAAGAAGGAGCGCGCGGCAGAGGACCAGGCCGCGCGGGAGCGCGCCGAGAAGCGTGAGGAGCGCAGCGAGGCGGGCCAGGCCCGCAACGCACGTGCGCAGGCGCAGAAGGATGCCATCGAGCGCGTGCTTGCCGTTGCGCAGCAACGCCCCATGGCCGAAACGCTCAGCTTGCTGGCGGAGCTCTATGACGTCCGCGAGTGGTTGGAGTTCGCTGACGACTTCTGGGCGAGGCCCGGCCAGGAGCCGCTCGAGGCGTTCGAAAAGAGAATTCCGTCGCTGGCTCCGGAAGCGTTCGTCAACCTCCTGCTCGCCGATGCGCTCTACTCCGGCGACACGTACTCCTTCATTCATGGCAGGCCTGCGGAGAGAGAGCCGGAGTTCATCAGGGCGTGTCGTCGCTTCGGCGTAGAGGTGCAGCCGACCTCTGGCGTCGAGGAGCTCGTCCTCCTGCTCGACGATGACGCCGGGAACTGGCGCATCGAGCCTGTGGCCAGTAACTCCGACCACGTCCACCTCCTGCTCCGCCATGAGGAGACGGACGCACGCATGCCTGCGACGTGGTGGCCGGCAGCCGCCAAGGGCGCTGCGGCGCGGCTCGAGTACGGGCACGCTCCCGACACCGCGCCCGGCACACCGGAGAGCCAGGCTCAGGCGGCCTTCTGGGTGGCTCACCCCGCTTTCGTGGCGGCCCTGGTCGAGCGCATTTCCGATGGGGACGGGGACCTGCCCACCCTGGCCACGGAGGACGTGTCCCCCGTCGCCCCTGCAAGTGACGTTGCCGTCGAAGCCGACGTGCCGACGACGACGGCGCAGACGTCTGCGCAGGCTGACTCCGAGCTCAGGAGCTTCCGCCTCATCGACGGGTGGAGCGTCGAGGTGCTGGGGACCACGAATGCCGCGGGCTTGCCCGAGGTGCTGCTGCGCGACGACGTCGGCGATTCGGTGATTGGGCGGTTCGCCTACGGCCACGGCAAGCTGAAGCCCGCGGACCCGGAGCACCTGTTCCTCCAGGCATGGGTAGAGGAGCACGCCAACATCATCGAGGAGCTCACCCGGGGGATTGCGAGTGGCAAGGTGCCTTCTCTCTTCCGGCCCGCCGTCCCCGCAGCTTCCGCCGACGTGGAGACCAGCGCCCCCGAGGCGCCTGCCCCCAAGCCCGCCAAGTCCTCGCGCCGGCAACGCGTGTAACCGAGCGTCTCTGCGTAGCGGGGCCTGGCTGCCCCGCTCGCCCCTCTGGTGTTCGGCCGGGACCCTATGCTTCAGTCGCGGCCGCATGCAGCGCGCAGGTGTTGCTTCCACTCGTCTTGCGTCCAGAGTCGCTTCCCGCCGGGCTGTGACGACCGCGGCTGTGTCAGGGCTGCTGGAGCCTTCACCTGGCGATGCTTCCCCGTGCTGTGCTGTGAAGTCCGACCGAGGCGGCTGTCCCACGTCGCCGGCGCACTGCCCTTCCCTTTTTCCCGCTGATAGGACTCACCCATGCCTCCCCCCGGACGTCGCGAGCCTTCCACGCCCCATGCTCTCCTGAATGCCCTTGGGGGCGCGCAGGAGGCGCGGACCTTCCTGAAGCAGTTGGCGCAGGCCGTAGCCCTCGGCGCGCGCGCCCACGAGGATGCGAAGGGCAACGCAGCCGCCGCGGCGGCCGCGCTCCTCCAAGACGTCGTCTCGGACGTCGCGCCGGCCCTCCCGTATGTCGCGGCCAAGGTGCCCACGTCGGCACGCCTCCTCTTGCGCGGGGATTCGGGCAACAAGGACGAGCAGCGGGAGTACGCCGTGGTGGACGGGGAGGACGTGCGTGCCGTGCACGTGGCGGGGGACGCGACGCCCGTCAAGCTCACCGAGCCTGGGGGCACCGCCGGCACCTTCACGGGGCGGGGCCTGTGGCTGACGGAGGCAGGAGGTTTCGTGGAACTCCGCTACTCCGGCAGGTGGGCTGCTCAGCCTGAGAGCCGCGATTGGGCGGCACAACTGCGCGTCCTGACGGCCGAGGAGGCAATGGGCGCCTGGAAGCTCGAGGATGTCGTCGAGGCACTCCTCGTCACGCTGCACAAGCAGCAGCGCGAGGAGCCGACGCAGGCCGCGGTACGCCGCACCCAGGTCCTCTCCGCCATTCGCACGCTGCTCTCAGCGCCGAAGTAGGCCCCACTCCACCCCGCCTGGTGGCGCCCGGTGACACGGCGCCCCAGAAGGGCCGGGCCTCCCGGGGCGCTCGCCCCTGCCGGGCGCGCGCACGACGCCCCGGGCCCCGGCTGGCCTGCGGCGCCCCTGCACCAACAAGCGTCTATCCCCACACTCCAATACACCTGGGTGCGCGTTTTCCGCGCTTCCAGGTGCGGCGCAGCGGTACAACCGCGCTGTCGCCTCCGTGGTGGAGGTGACATTGCGGCGTCGCACCTTTAAACACCAGTATGCACCATATAGTGTGTTTTCGGCACTATTTGCTTGAGTCTGTGCAGTTATTGGTGTTCTGTGGTGCGGCGCATGGGGAAACCCTCGTGTCCCGAACTCCCTCTCAGGTGGAGTTGATGGCGAAGGTGAACGTGGAGCTGACAGAAGAGCAGCTTGTGACGCTCAGAGAGCGGTCGGCGGTGGTCGGGTCGACTCCACTCGCCATCGTGGAGGCGGCCAACGACGTCGCCTTCTTCTTCGACCTTCCTCTCAACCAGTGCGCCGTCCTCGACGAGGACCGAAAGCGGATGGCTGGGGACGAGGGGCGCATTCCCTCCCGCCGCGAGTACACGCGCTCTGTCATCTCCCGGCGCTACGTCAATCTGGCCAGCTCCGGACGGAAGCTGCCCAAGCCGCTGCCCCCGCGGACGTTGGCTCCCGACGACCCGGCATCGGAGAGCGGACGCACCACGGTGAATGTCCCCATGCGCCTCAAACGCTTCGTCGACGAGCGAGTGAAGGAGCTTGGGCACACGAAGCACGTGCTGACGGCCGCGGTCGATGACGTCGGGAGCTACTTCGGCTCTCCGCCGGACCAGCGTCGCGTGCTCGAAGGAGAACGCGCGGCGCTGTCCCAGCAGCTGGGGGAGGAGCTCTCTCACCGGGAGCACATCCGAATCATTCTTTCAGAGTGGGTTGTCACTCTCACCAGTGAGGGCGGCGCAGGCCGCACCTGAGGTGCTTGGAGGCAGCATGCGTCGTGGTGGTTTCAAGCGCGAAGTCAGGGCTCCCGAGCTTCCTCTCCTGACTCGCCTCACGCTGCTGCCAATGGCTGAGCGCCTGTTCGTTGCTCTCCTGGTGGTGTTGTCCGTGTCTGTTCCGGTGCTGGTGCTGTACGGAGAGTCGGTGGACCCGCAGGCCACGTCCCCTTGGGGATGGGCGGCCCGACACCCGCTCTGTCTGTGGTGCCTCGCCCTGCTTGTCGCAGTTGGCGCCCTCCTCTACTTGGAGCCGCCTCGCGCCGCCTCTCCGCGCGCGTGGCTCCAACAGCTCAGGAAGCGCGCGCACCTGACACGGTCCATCTACGCCGCGAATCTCACGCGGCTATACCCAGAGGAGCAGCATGAATCCAACGAGGAATCTCCGTAAGGCAACCCGCGAGCAGCTCGCCGGGCTTCAAGTCGCGCTCGTCGCGGCCGTGTGCACGTGGGCCGTGGACGCTCATGCGTATCTTGGAGAAAAGGCCCTGAAATGGGCCGTCGCAAACATCACGATGCCGCTCGGAATCAGCGCCATCGTGATTGCCCTGGTCGCCGCGAAGTTCAACCCGAAGGCCGCGGCCGGTGCGGCCATGGTGGCGATTATCTGCATCGTCATCGCCTTCGTGGCGAGCCAGGGGCAGCAGGTCATCCAGGTGATGCAGCCGTAGTCACCGCTCATGAGAGCGCCTGTCTACCGAGACATCGAGCTCAGGGAAACGCTCCTTGGGCTCGCGTTTCCCTCCGAGGTGATGATTGTCGCACTCGTCGCCTACGGAGGAGTCGGTCTCTTCGATGATGGACGCGTCACGCTGGCCCTGACGGTTCTCGCGTACGTCGGGCTCCGAGCGGCGACGCACGGCAAGCCCCCTGGCCACGTCATGCACTCGCTCACGTGGTGGTGGCGCCGTCTTCGAGGCGCCCGTCTTTGCGCGGCAACACGCTGCAAACAGCCCCCCTTCCTCCACGCTCGTCGGCGCCCATAGGCGTCTGCGCGCGCGAGGTGAGTATGAATTCTCCCTCCCTTGCTTCGTATGTGCCTCTCTGGTCCACCGTGCACCAGGAGGGCGTCACGGCAGTCATCAGCCCCTCCCTCGACTATTGCGGGGCCCTCGTGGTGCAACCGCGGGACTGCACCTTCGAGTCCGAGGAGGGGTTGAAGTCCCTCGGCGAGGGACTCCGGAGCTTCGTCTCCACCCTCAACGACGGAATCACCGTGCGCTTCCTGTACCGCGTGGACAGCGACGGCGAGGAGGCCATTCGGGAGTACGAGAAGGCGGGTGCGGGGGCTTGCGAGCCCAGCCTCCGGGAGCATGTCGCGGCCCGAGCGCGCTGGCTTCGGGCACTGCCCATGCGGCGGGTGCGCCTCTTCCTCTTCTTCTGCCTGCCCGGAGGCTCCCGGCTGGTACGGGGCGAGCTCGGCTCCGCGCTCCCCTTCGCCAGCCTCGCCGGGCACGCCGAGAAGGAGCACCGGCGCGCGCTGGAGGGCCTTGCTGCCCTCCGCGACAAGCTCTCCAGCCGTCTTCGCCAGGTGGGCCTGCCCTCCCGGGAAATGACGGTGGAGGAGGTGCGCCAGGTGCACTACGAGCTGCTCAACCCGGACAGGGCGCAGCAGCGCCTGCGGGCACCGCGCGTTTGCATCCCCCACTCCCAGGAGGCGGGGCAGAGCGACGTACTGCGCGCATACACGGAGGGCGAGCAACTCTCCTACGAGGACATCCTCGAGGAGCGAGGCTTCTGGCGCCAGGAGCGCCGGGTGCGCGCCATCTGCACGCTTAAGGTGCTCCCGGAGAGCGACACCCACTATGCCCTGGGGGACCACCTCCTCTACCCGCGTGCTGCCGTACGCGGGGGAGGTGAGGCCCTCTTCCCTTTCTGGCTATCTGTTTCGCTCACCGTCGGCAACCAGCGGGAGCGCAAGGCGACGCTGAATCGACGTGCACGCTTCGTGGACTTCTCCCGCAGCTTCATGGGCCGGTTGGGGTTGGGCGGCCACAGCGCCAGCCAGGACATCGAGGACGCGGCAGCCCAGAGTTCCATCCTCGGCGCGCTCAGCGAGCTGCAGCACACCTCCTCCAAGGTGGTGGACCTGAGTGTTGCTGTCCTCCTCGAGGCAGGTACGCCGCAGGAGGTGGATGCGCAGGTGGAGGGCATGCGGGAAGTCTTCAACCGCCAGGGCAACGCGGAGCTGTACCGGGAGACGGTCGCGCAGCTCCCTGTGTTCTTCAGCATATTCCCCGGGGCCCTCGCCTACCCCGCCCGCCGCAAGGCGTGCACCTCCCGGAATGCGGCGGACTTCCTGCCCGTCTTCGGGCCGTGGCGCGGGACGACGACGCCCACGAGTCTGCTGCAGACGCCCGCGGGGGACCCGGTGGCCTTCGACTTCTTCGACCCGAGCGTGCCCTCGACGCACGGCTTCGCGGCGGCAGCCACGGGAAGCGGAAAGAGCTTTCAGTTTGGCAGCCTCGTCCGCGACGCGCGGGCGCGGGGCTACGAGGCCATCCTCCTCGACAACGGCGGCTCCTGGCGGCGCTTCACCGAGGCTTCCGGGGGCGCGTTTCTGCCCGTCACCCTCAACACCAGCCTCTCCCCCTTCGAGTCGTACTCCGAGCTGGTGCAGGCGGACGGCACGCTCAATCCCGCCGACCTGGCGAATGTGGTGCGTTTCCTCGCGGTGTGCACCTGTGACTCCACGCTGCCCACCTTCGACAAGCTGCACGAGGCTGTCGCCCTCCGTGCGGTGAGCGCGGCGTATGTCCAGCTGCGGAAGGAGCCGTCACGACGCCCAATCATCAGCGACTTCGCCAAAGCACTGGTGGGGTTCCGCTGGGAGTCCCAGGACGACGAGGCGATTGCGCAGAGTCTCGTGCGGCGCCTCTGGAACTGCACCGAGGGCACCTATGCCGGCATGCTAAACCGCCCCTGCACCCTCGACTTCTCCTCGCCGCTGCTGACGTTTGACTTGGAGGAAGTCTCCAAGGACGAGGGCCTCAAGGCCCTCGCCCTGGCGACGATTACGCGCACCGTCGAAGTGCGGGCCGCCCGGGCGCTGAAGCAGAGAGGCGCCCTCACCCTCTTCGCCATCGACGAGGCCCACCAACTCCTGAAGACGCCGGCGACAGAGAGCTTCATCGAGTACGCCTACCGAACCTTCAGGAAGAAGGGAATCAGCTGCTGGCTCATCTCCCAGCAGTTCAACGACTTCACGAGTGCGCGCTGCGGCCCGACGCTCATTGAGAACAGCACCCTGAAGATGGTCCTCTACCATCCCCAGGGCGGCTACGAGCAGCTGTCCCACCACTTCCGCCTGACGCCCCGTGCGAAGGCGGCGCTGGAAAGCCTCTCGACGAGTCCCGGCTTCTACTCGGACTTCCTCCTCATGTACGGCGCCCACCAGGTGGTTTGCCGCAACCGCGTGGACCCGTACACCTACTGGCTCCTCACGACGGACCGGTACGACAACGACTTGCTGCGCTGCGCACAGGCGGCCAACCCGGCCATGCCGGAGTTGGAGCTGATTCGTCACCTCGCACAGCAGTACCCCCAGGGGTGGCGCACGCCGCAGCCAGGCCGTCCCAACTCCCGGGCCGCATAGCAGACGTCTGCGCCGTCGGTTTGCTGGTTCGTCCCCGTCCTCTCACTCAGGAGGTGTCCCATGGTGCGCTCCGCGCCCCGGCAGCTCATTGCTGCCGGCCTTGTCGCATTGCTGGTCGTCTACCCCACTCCCGCCCGCGCCGACCTGTTCGGCGCAGATGTGCCTGTACTCGTGCAGCTCGTGTCGAACTCCTTCTCCCAGTTGGAGGTGCTGAACGAGAGCTTGAGCGCCGCGCGCTCCGCGTACGAGGAGACGCGACGCCTGACCTCGTACGCCGCGGAGGCGGCCGCCGAGTTCCACGAGTTCCAGCAGTTGGGCGCTCGCGTCTTCTCCGGCGACGTCACGGCGGCGCTCGATGCCACCTTCCCGGACCTGGCCTATCTCCGCTCCGCAGCCGCCTCCGGGAGCAATGACTTGTTCCAGAATCGCGGTGAGTTGTCCCAGATGGTGCGCGTCTGCATCGCCCAGGGCCGCTGCACCGAGGTGCAGGGCGCCCTGAGTCTGCAGCAGGCGACGAGCAACATCTCCGCAACCTTCGGGACGTCCCCTCCCGGGGACATCGAGGGCCACATCATGGACCAGCAGGCCGCCCTCGCACTGGAGGCCGCGCAGTCCCAGATGGGACGTGACGCGGTGCTCCGCCTCACGGCCCGGGCGTTGATGGAGCGCTGCACCTCGGCGAAGGACCTCTCCGCCTGTCAGGCCGCCGGCAGCGTAGCGCAGATTGCCGCGCTGGAGCAGTCCGCGGCGATTGCCGACCAGCTCGCGCAGTCCAACACGCTGCAGGCGACACAGCTGGCCCACGAGTCGGCCGAGCGCAAACGCGAGCAGCGAGGGGCGCAGCAGCGTGAGGAGTTCCTCGAGCAGGCGGTAGACCTCTTCGCACCCACCCCCACTCCCGTGGAGGTGGAGGGGGGCTTCGACATGCAACAGGAGGGGCAGTAATGCGTGCGACACGCCTCGTCGCGGCCATCCTCTTCTCGGTGCCGGGGGTGGCCCTTGCAAACGGGGACCCGCGGAATGCAGCGGTCGCCGCCTTGCTGGAGAAGACGACGGCCATCGCCTGGTCGTGGCTCGCCACCGCCATCATCCTTGGCCTCATCGTCGCCTTCCTGAAGTCCGGGCCCACGCCGACGTGGAACCTCGCCGGCTTCGCCTGGCGAGCCATGCTCTGCTTTGCCCTGCTCGCGAACTACCCGACGGTTTTCGGCACGGTCATCAAGACGTCACGCAGCATTCGTGATGCTGTCGGCGCCGACGAAGCGCAGGCCCAGTACCAAGCCTCGATGCGCAGCATGATTGAGCGCATGCGGGCCGCTAACGCGGCCGTCGCGAAAGAAGTGCTCACTGGGGACGCCTCCGCCGCAGCGCCTGGGTGGGTGGCCGAGAAGCTCGCTGGTGCCACCGCGGAAATTGGCGGCGCCATCTTCAATGCCCTCCTCTCCCTCGTCATGCTCCTGGGGCTACTGGCTCACTGGGTGCTGGGGCAGCTCGCCAGCATCCTCATCAGCCTCTTCTACATCCTGGGTCCATTGGCCTTGATGCTCGCCATTCCGTCGGGAGGTGGCATCGCCCTGCGCTGGTTCGGCAAGTTCGCCACGTACTGCACGTGGCCGATTATCAGCGCGATTCTCGTCGCGCTGGTGGGCCAGATGATTACCTCCTCAATTGATTCCGTGGCGACTGCGCCTCCCTCCTCCTCGGGGGCGGTGGCCGCGAATTCCGCCGCCGTCCTCCAGGCCCTCAAGGGCGTCGCGACAGCGCTCGTCCTTGTGGCGACGGCCGTCTCCACGCCCGCCATTGCCGGCGCGCTGGTGACGGTGGGCGCGGGCAACTTCGCCGGCCATGCAGCGGCGAATGCTGCTGGCACCGCCGGCGACGTCGGCCGCTGGGCGCGCCGCGCAGCGGAGATGAAGGCCGCTGCGGCCACCGGCGGCGCCTCTGCCGCCGCAAACGCGGCGGGCGGCGCTGCAGCTGGCGCGGCGGGCATGGGCGAAAGGACGGCCGCTGCGGTGGCCCACGCGAAGAACGCAGGTACGCCCGGCGCGCCCGACGTCCCAGGAGCCGCAGCCGCCATGCTTCGGCAGGCGGCGGCAACGGCGGGAGAGGAGACAAAGGGTGCGCCGATGCCTCCCCCTCCCTCGGTGCCCTTCGCTGGCGCGCCCACGAAGGCGGAGGGGGCCCGCTCTCCTGCGCAGGGAAGCACCACGCTGGGCCGGCCCCGTCCGCCTCCAGAAGCGACACGCACCTCTGCGAGCCAGGCGGCACAGGAGGCCAACACGAGGACCTCCGCGTCACTGGCGGCACAGGAGGCCAACACGAGGACCTCCGGGAGTCAGGCGCGGCGCGAAGCGATGTCCGTTCACGAGCGGCTCGAGGCCGAGCTGCCGCCGCCTCCAGGGGTTGCGGCAACTTCCCCTCCTCCCTCTCCGCCAGGGTGGGACGAGCGCGAGGGGAGATACAGGGACGACGCGGCGGACGCAGCCCAGGCATCTGAATGGGATTCCTGGTGGGCCGCGAGTGCAGACCCTCCATCCTTGCGGGAGCTCCGCGGCGAACCCGCGCCCTCCGCCACAGGAGAGGAAACACTGGGGCACGTGCCCGTCCTTGGGCCTCCTCCCGCGTCAAGGCCGGATGCGCCGACCATCTTCGCCGCCCAGGACGCCACCAGCGATGGCCGCGCTCGTCCGGGTGGTGCCGCTTCTCCACAGCAGCCCTCCCCTCCTTCGGAGCAGGGCACTCGCAATGACCGCAGGTGAGGAACTCAATGGCCGCCGAACTCAAGACTGTGATGCCGAGCCCCTCCTCGCTACCGGCGCCGCCGGCGGTATGGGTCGCATTCGCGCGACAAGGGGCGTGGAAGAACTGGGTGCTGCTGGTGCAGTTGGCCGTCATCGCCCTCTTCACCGTGGCCAATGTCCACCTGGCGGACCGCGCGCCAGACGTGGTGCTGGTGACGCCGGACGGGAAGGCCACCTACGTGCCGCGGGCGGCGGTGGGCGACTCCATCCTCTTCGCCATTCAGAAGGCCAAGGGACAGCCCAGCGAGGCGGAGGTACTCCAGACGACTCGGCACTTTCTCTCGCTGGTGCTGGGGGTGAACAGCAGCACCCTGGAAAACACGTGGCCAGAAGCGCTGGCGATGATGGACGGGGCCCTGGCCACGAAACTCCAGCGCGAATACGCGGCACAGCGCGTCCTGGAAACATGGAAGGCCGCGCAGGTCCGAACGGACCTCCAGTTCGAGTCAGTGGAGCTTGTCGAGCGCACCGACAGCTTGCTTCACGTGCGCGCTCTCCTTTCCCGCACACGCTCCGACCTGCTCACCGGCGCGACGCCGAAGACGGACCGCGTGAAGGTGGACCTCGTACAAGGCGTGGAGGCACGAACGATGCACCGGCCTTCGGGCCTTGTGATTCGAGACTTCGCCGTAACTACGCCCCCAACTCCGACACCGGCTGACGCCGGTGCCGGCCCCTCTCTACCGTGATTTCACCAACACCTGTATAAGGCAAACTGTGCAAAAGATTACCGTGTGCTTGTGTGCTGTGATGTCTTGTTTTGTTTCAGTTGCGGCTTTCGGGCAGGGGGCCACCAGTCCCGCCCCTCAGACGTCTGTTCCTCGGCGGGAGTTCAAGTCGCGGACCATCATCATCAGCGACGCGAACGCGAGCGACATCCACGAGCTCCGCGTCGCCGCCGGTGCTGCGACGACGCTGGTCCTCCCGCAGGCGATTTCAGGCAATGGAGGCGCCATCCTCGCGGCGCCCCCCCATGTCGTGCCGGCGCCTCTGCCGCTCCAGGAGAATAAAGTCCTGGTGCTCAGTCCCCAGCGAGACTTGGCGCCCGGAGAGACGTTCCCCCTCACGCTGACGTTTCTGGACGGCACCGTCCAGTCGTTCCGCCTGGTGACTGTGCCCGCCGAGGTGGACGTCCAGATAGAAATCAAGCTGGTGCTCCAGGCGCGCGCGACACCCAGCAGCGCCGCCGCCCTCACCGACAAGCTCATGGCGCTGCAGGCGCGCCTGGACGAGTGCCAGTCGACGGCGGACACGGCGGGGGTGAGTCGTGTCGCTTCCCTCATTCTCTCCCAGGACTTCGACAAGCCGCAGGCGTTCACCGTCGAGCGCCGCCTCAATGCGCGCCACCTGGACAAGCAGTCACGGCTCCTGGTGGAGACGCGCGCCGTCTACCGGCTCTTCGGTCAGTCGTATGTCGTCCTCACCGTCGAGAATCGCGACCCTGACAAGGTCTGGCAGATGGAGCGCGCCGAAATCGGCGTCTCCGGCGGCGGCGCTTCCACCGAGGCCCAGGTGGTCACCTTCAACAGCGAGATTCCCGAGCTGCCCCCTGGCGAGGTGACGAAGGTGGTCATCGCCTTCACGACGCCGACCCAGACAACGGGTCAGCGCTTCACGCTCCGCCTCCTCGAGCGAGCGGGCTCGCGCCACGTCGCGCTGAACAACGTCGAGCTGTAACCCGAGGTGCACCCATGGACTCCACACCTACGAAGGTGAATCCCCGCTACCTGCTTCCCGGCACGGTGGTTGGCTTCTATTCGATTGTCGACCTCATCGGGACTGGGGCCATGGGTGCCACCTACCGGGCTACCCGCGCGGGCAAGGTGTACGCCCTCAAAATCGCCACCTTCCAACTCGAGGAGCTCACCGCGGAGCAGCGGCGCTCGGAAGAGGCGCGAATCCGCCGGGAAGTCGCGGCCCTCAACGGGCTGGACCACCCAAATATCGTCGCCATCCGCGCGCACGACGTCTGGCCCGAGCCTGAGTACGGCTACCCGTACCTCGTCATGGACTACGTGGACGGTCCACCGCTGCTCACGTGGCGCGTCCAGAAGCAGCCCAGCCTCACCGTCATCCTTCGAGTCTTCCGGACGATTGGCACCGCGCTGGCGGAGATGCACCGCCTGCGCATCTTCCACAGAGACCTCAAGAGCGCGAACATCCTCGTCCGCTTGGTGGATGACGAGCCGGTCGTCATCGACTTCGGGATTGCCCGCCCGCTGTCCACGAGGACGGTGACGCAGCACTACAGCATGGTGGGGACGGTGCCGTTCTGGTCTCCCGAGTACTGCGCCTATGCCGGCTCGGAGGCGATGGAGAACCTTCAGCCGTTCGTCAACACGCCCCAGACGGACCTCTGGGCACTCGGCGTGCTCTTCTACGAGGCGCTCACCGGCGTCTTTCCCTTCACCACGGAGAAGGAGGAGTCTCCTGGCAGGTTGATTGACATCATCCTCAACCAGCCCATCGCCCCCCCCTCGTCGCACAACCCGGCGGTGCCGCCCGCGGTGGACGAGCTCCTCGCGAAGCTCCTGGCGAAGAAGCCCGAGGAGCGAACGCCCTCTGGCATGGCGCTCGCCGAAGCTGTCGACGAGTGCCTGGCGACGTCGTCGACGGCGGAGTGGCTGCAGCCGTTTCCCGTGCCGATGCGTCCTGGCAAAGGCGGTGCGCCCACGCCGCGTCTGACGAGTCCGAGCGTGCAGGCGCTCGCGGCGGCTTCTCCTCCTTCCGAAGAGGTGGTGCGGGACTCGGCCATTCTCGCGGTCCTCCCCAGTGCGTCCGCCCTGCCAGTGCCGAGTTCCGCCGGCATTCCTGTAGGGCCTGCCGCTGCCGCACCGGCCCCCTCAACGAGCGCGGCGCCTCCGTCGGCCCCTACACCGCAGACGTCTGCCTTCGTACCTCCGTCCAGCCACCAGCTGCGCTACACCCCGCCGGCCGGCGCAGCGCCTGCGGCTGCTGCGCCGGCCGGGCAGCTTGCCACGGCCATCCATGAGGTTCAGGAGGCCCTCCGTCGGCCCGCACCTCCGCCTCCTCCTTCCTCGCGGACATGGCTGGTCGCGGGAGGCGCCGCGGCCGCTGCCGCGCTTGTGGTGGGCCTCGTGATGCGCGCGCCGGGTACTCCGCAGGACGCGCCGCGTACCCTCCTCACCGCCTATTCCGATGGCGGCACGCCTTCTTTGTCTTCCGAGGGGCTCGTCGCCGAAATGCCTCCTCCGCAGGTGCGTGAGGCGACTCCGACGCCTCAAGTCCCCGCTCCCGCTGCACCCGCGACGGGCGCTTCCGTTTCAGTGCCACCCCCGACGGAAGGCACTCGCGCAGTCCGCGCGCCGAGGGGCGGCGAAGCCGGCCGCATCAACGAGGCCCTGACGCGGGAGTATGGGCGTCCGCGAGTCACTCCTGACGGCGCCCTCACGGCGGGCGCCGGTGAAACGGCCGCCCAGGCGCCGGCCGAGGTAGCGCGCGCGCCGGCCGCGCCGCCCACGCCTTCATGGCTTCAGGTGTCGAGCTCCGGCGCCGCTGACGCCGGGAGCGCCAAGGTTGCAGAGTTGGGGGTGCCCATGGGCGCTCACATCAAGGCAAGGCTGAAGAACAACGTCGACAGCGACGCGTGCGCCAACGGCCCAGTCGAGGCGGAGCTGGTGCGGGCACACGTGGAGCGGGGGGCAGTCGTCCTCCCCAGCCGCACGCGCCTCTACGGCACCTGCAGCACGTCGGCCGGGCGCTTCCTCATTTCCTTCACCAACGTCCGCCTCCCCTCTTTCGCCACGTACGAGTTTCAAGGCCTCGCCTTGGACACCGCGGAGCAGAAGGCGGGCCTTCGTGCCACCCGCAGCGTCGCGGCTGCCGCGCCCCGCACCGACGTGGGCGCGGAGGTGGCGAAGGGCGCTGCCTCCACCGTCCTGAGCACGGTGACGGGCGGCACCGCCGCCGACGTCGTCCGCGGCGCGGGCGGCGCCATTCTTCAGCAGGGCGGAGGTGGGACGTCCACCCCGCAGGACGTGCTCTTCCTGGATGCTGGCAAAGATTTTGAAGTGATTGTCAAAGCCGCCTTCTGAGCGGTTGACGTCGCCTCCCGCACCTATTTGCACGTGTTACTGCGCCCCTTGCACCTTATGGTGCTAAGGGGCGTTTGAGTTCTTCGGAGGTCACCATGCACCCTCGTCTCACGACAGCCTTTCGGCCGGCCCGCGCCCGCCTCCTCTCCCTCTGTCTCGCTTTCGTCTCTGCCTGCGGTGGTGGCAATCCCGTCCAACCCATCGGCACCAGCGCCGGCGAGGTGGCTGGCGTTGTCATCAAGGGCCCCGTCCAAGATGCGAGCGTCACCGTCTACCGTTTGGACGCCAAGTTCGTTCGAGGCACCGCGCTTGGCACTGCGCGGACGGACGAGAGCGGCGCCTTCACCGTCCCCGTTGGCAGCTACAACGGAGCGCTGCTCGTCGTCAGCAGCTCCGGCACTTATGTGGACGAAGCCCTCGGGACGCCTGTCTCCCTTGGCGGGCGGGAAATGGTCGCTGTCATTCCTTCCTACCGCAGCGGAGAGCACCTCATCGGTGTCCGCGTCACGCCCATCTCCACCCTGACGGCCGCCTTCGCGGCTCACCACGTAGCGGCCGGCGAGGAGCTGGCGCAGGCGGTGGGCGAGGCGTACTCGCACCTCAACGCGCATTTCGGCGACGTGGACTGGCGCACTGCCACCCCAGTGGACCTCACCGTCGCGGGCGCCACCACGCTGACGCCCCAGGTGCGCGCGGGGCTGGTGCTCGCCGCGCTGTCGCAGCAGGCCGCCACCATTGCCCAGGAGAGTGGCGTCAGCGCGGCCCTCGTCAACGGAGCGACGCTCACCAGCGCGCTCGCGGCGGACGGCGCCGACGGCCGCCTCGACGGGGCCGGCCCTGCTGGGCAGCTCCGCCAGGCCTCCTATGCCCTGGACGGGTTGACGGCGCGTAGCGGGCTCGCCGCTGCTATCGGCGTCTTCGTTTCGGGGCCCCGTAATGCCAGCGCGCTGCGGCTGGAAGACGTCCGCAGCCTCATCAACGCGATGGCGGGCTCCGTCGACGAGTACCTCTTCGCGGGCGGCCCGGCCGCCGAGGTGGACGTGGATGCACCCGAGGTGACGTGGCTCAAGCCCGCGGCCGATACAGGTGTCAGCGGCTCCGCTCCCGTGGAGGTTCGGGCTGTGGATGCGAGCGGCATCAAGTCCCTGCGCTTCACCGCCCCCGCGAGCCTTGTCGCGCTCACCTCCGTCATCGACGGCACCAGCGCCCTCCTCAAGGGAACGTTAGACGTGTCCGCCCTTCCCGACGGCCCCCTCACCCTCACCGTCGCAGCGGAGGATGCGAAGGGAAACACCGTCTCGAGGAGCGTGGCCGTCACGGTGTCCAACCGCGGGCCTTCCGTCTCCGTCTCCGCACCCTCAGACGGCGCAACGTTGAGTGGGCGGGTGCTCCTGTCGGCGAGCGCCACCTCTCAGCAGGGCGTCGTCAGCCGTCTGGAGCTCCGCAACGCTCCCTCCGGAGTGGGCCCTGACACGCTCGCTGCCGCGGACAGCTACGCCGCGCAGTGGGATACGACGCAGGCGCCTGAAGGCGAGCAGGTCCTCGTGTTCCATGCCGAGGACTCCTTCGGAGCATCCACCGACGTGTCCGTCGTCGTGAAGGTCGACAACGTCGCTCTCGGCACGGTGAAAGTCTCGGTGTCCGCCGGCAACCCCATTGCTGGCGCCACCGTCCGAGTCGTGGCGCTTGACGTAACGACGGGCGGGCCCGCCAGCCGGCCTGGAGGCTCCGTCCTCGGAGAGGGCGGGCCCACCGAGGCTGACGGCACCCTCACCTTCTCCCTCTCCCAGGAGAATTGGGACGGGCCCGTGCAGCTGCAGGTGTCAGGCTCCTCGACGCTGTCCTACGTGGACCCGACGGATGGGACAGCGCCGGTGAGCATCCCCGCCGCAGTCACGCTCACCTCGAGTCTCCGCCACTACAAGACGGGGGAAACGCTCGTCGCCCCGGTGACGCTCTACACGACACTGGCGGACTCGGCCGCCCGCGCCTACTCGCGCGGGAAGAACTCCTCATTTCCGGCGTCTTCGTATGTTGACGCCCTGTCGGTGGTGGACGTCCTCTTCGAGAAGCACGTTGCCGGCGCCACGCCGTGGGCCCTGCGGAGGATTGTCCCTGCCTCACTCACCCAGCCGCCCAGCCAGGCGCTGCGTGACGTCGTCTTCGCGGCCCTGCCCGACGTTTCCCTAAACCAGCTCGCCCGCAGCATTGCCCTCAGCGCGGGCCTGAGCCCCGTCCAGGGCTTCGACGCGGTGAAGTTGCTGACGCTCCTGCAGCGCGACATCTCGGACGGCCGCTTCGACGGCCGCGAGGGCGGCTTGCTGCTCCGCGTCCTGGGCACTCCCGCCTATGAGCTCTCCGCGGACGAGCTGCGCGTCCGGCTGGCCGTTGCGTTGGACCGGTTCGTTACTGGCCCGCACAACCGCAGTGGCCTGGCGCGGGCGGACTTCAGGAGCGCCGAGCCGAACGTCTACGACACCATCAGCCTCGACACCTCGAGTCTCTTCGATTCGGCCGTGCCGCCCACGCCATTCGATACGAATGCCCCGGTGGTGAGCTGGCGAATCACCTTCATGGGAGACAACGGGACAGCCTACACCGCGCCTGTCGGCGATACGAAGGTGGTGGCCAACACGCTCACCGTCGAAGCCACCGCGGTGGACCCCGAGGCGTCGGGAGTACGGGCTCTCACGGTGACTGCGGACGGAAATGCCCTGAATGGGCAGCAGACGGCCTCGGGGCGCGTCTCCGGCATGTGGACTCCCACCGCGGACGGCACGAGCGAGCTCGTCGCCGTTGCGGAGGACACCCTCGGCAACACCACAACCTCACGCTATGTCCTCATCGTCGACAACGCCGCTCCGGCTCTTGCTGTCTCTGCTCCTGCAGCCGCGGCCTTCTACGGCGCGGGTGCGGTGCCTGTGGACTCCACCGCAACGGACACCAACGGCGTCGCGTCCCACTCCGTCGCCGGCCTCACCGGCGCGTCCGTGAGTGGCATCACGCACGTGGTGGGCAGCTGGACGCCGGCGGCGGGCACCGCGGATGGCTCCGTGACGGCCACCTTCGCCGCGTGCGACGTCGTCGGCAACTGCCGCTCGAAGCCGCAGACGTTTGCGCTGGACCGCGAGGCCCCGGTGCTGTCCTTCGCGACAGCCCCCGTCCAGAACACCAACGCCAACACTGTCACGTTTGCGGTTCGCGCCGTGGACAGCGCCGCCGGCGTCGCTGGTGTGTACGGCCGCCGCGTGGGCTCCAGCACGCCCATTGCCGCCACGAAGGACGCACAGGGCACGTGGAGCCTCACCCTGCCCGCCACGGGCGAAGGCGACATCGAGTACCACGTGTGGGCCGTCGACACGGCCACGCCGGCCAACAGCGGCGAGTCACGCAGCCATCCCTACAAGCTGACTCCGACGGTTCGACGCGACACGGTTCCGCCGACTGTCGAGTTGGTCGAAGGCGGTTTCTATCGTCCCGAGGCGGGTATCCGGCACAAGGAGACTGCTCCTGGCGTGCCTGCCGTCCCTGTGCAGTACGAGGTGTCGAGTCCTTCTGTGGCCCTGACGGCGGGCAGCCTTGTCTTCAAGGCTGTTACTCGCATCGCGCCTGGCCCGCTAGACGGGACCGACCTCTCGTCCTCCAACACCACAAACACCCCGTGGCTGAAATACTCCGTCGTCCGAGCCGCCACCGAGTCCGAAATCGTCGGGGTAGATTACGCCATCACCTGCGCTGGGTGCGGCGCTCCCAGCTCCAGCTCCGGTTCGCTGCTATTGGTAGACCCGGCAGGCTCCCGCGTCACCTACGCGCTCCCCCTGACCGTCGACACGATTCCCGGGTTGCGCAATGCGACGCAGACTCCAGTCACCCTGACTATTCATGTGACGGCGCGGGACGCTGCTGGCAACTCCGCGACCAGCGCGGCGGCGTCGGTGACCTTCCATCTCATTTCGCCGATGCTGTCTGTGCTCAAGGAGGACGCCTACCCTTCGGCGAGGGACCCTAAAAGCCCCTATGGCTATCGGGTTGGGCTCTTCACCTACGATGATCTCTGGGCTCCAGGCACCCTGGCTTTCGAGGGGAAGGCGCACATGAGGCTCGCTCGATTCCGCGTCCGCAATCCGCACTCAATTCCGATGGTCGTCAACCTCACCAGCACTGGCGCTGGCACGTGGACGCTGAAGGAGAATTACACCCACCGCAAGGTGGACGACTCATCCACCACCGCGACAGCGGTCGACGGCTTTTCCTTCCCGGCCCTGCAGCATTGGGACCTCTTCGGCGCGTACGACACCTGCGCGGGTGGCCAACCGAGGCCTCAGTTCCCCTGCGAAGTCGAGGATGGCGTGGTGCTGTCGAACCCTATTCACCCTCTTGGCTCTTCCCAGCAATGGAGCTGCGTCGTGCCCAGCTACACCTCTCCCTCCACCGTGGCTGAAGCGCGCAGCGACGTGGAGTCGGCCGGCTACCTTTCTCCGACTCCAACGGGCAACGAGCCAGAGTCCTCGCTCGCCCCTGGTGGCTACTCGTTGAACGAAAGGGCTGCGTGGCGGGTGCCAGCTGCCTCCGGGGCCGTGCCGGGAGAGTTGGTGCTCTACGCCCTCGTTCCACGCAACCGTGGCACCATGCCTCAGTTCACCGTTGAGGGCGGGACGAGGTACCAGTACCTCTACGCACTCGACTACACCGTGGAAACGGGCGGGCAAAGCTGCACCGACCCCAATGACAACCGCCAGCGGCTCTCCAGCCGTCGACGTGCGTTGTTGTACCGAGACATGACCAGCGCGTCCCTCTCGCTCGCCCTCCCGTACGTCATCAACGCCATGGCGACCTATGACGCGGGTGCCGGCAACTTCCCTGCGGTTGGGGCACCGCGGTTCGTCGCCTCCGGTGGTATTACCGGCGAGGTTGACCTGACCAACAACTGAAGGGCCTCTATGCGCTCCGGCACCATCCTCATCGCAGCTCTCCTCGTTTCCGCATGCTCCGGCGACAAAGGCCCTGTCGGTCCCACCGGCCCCGCTGGGGCCCAGGGGCCCGCAGGCCCTCAGGGACCGGCAGGCCCTCAGGGCCTGGCAGGCCCTCAGGGGCCCGCAGGCGGTCCCCTGGTTCGCGTCGCTCAGGCGGATGGGGGCACCCTCGGAGCCTCTTACGGCCTCACCAGCGGGCTCGTGACGCTGGTTGAGCCCTACACCGTTGACTTACAGGACCGCACCGAACAGCTATTGGTGACGAGGTCGGTTGCGACCGGCGAAATCGCCCAAAGAGTGGACGTCTACTTCACCTCGATTGCTTCTCCATGCCGTGAAGTTGGCCGCGACGGGACGTTCGTCACGGACCCGAACGCCGCACCTGGCTGGCTTGTGGGCAGCGGCACCGCTGCCTACCGGGTTTCGGAAACACGGGGTGAGTGGGTGCCTGGGTACGTCCGGCGTGCTGCTACGGGGACCTGCGAGCCAGTGACCGGGACGACGCCGCTGTCGGGCGTCCTGGTGCGCTCCTTCTACGTGCGGTCGGGAAGCAGCGGCAACGAACTCTTCAACTATCCATTCGTCGTGCCTGGGCCTCTCACGTTGATGGTGACGCAGTAGGAGCACGTTCCACTATGCGAGCTGCCTGTTTCCTCCTTCTGGCTGTTCTGCCAAGCGTCGCCCTCGCAGACAGGGGCGCCCTCAGCATCGACGCCGGCGGCGGCGTCTCCGCCCCCTTTCTCCGCGCGCCCTATGCACCGGACTCCAGCACCCTGCGGCTTACCGCGCCTTCGGTCTGGCTTGGCGGCCGCTATGCGCTCTCCAACCGCCTGGAGCTGACTGCCTCGGCCTTCTGGGAGCCCGCCGTCACCGGGTGGCACAACGGCGTCACGCTGAATTCCGAGGGCAGCGCTTTCAGAGGGACGCTCCGGGAGACAGTGCAGCGGTACGGGGCCGTTGTGGGGCCGCGCTACCTCGTCGGGATGGTGTGGCGGGTCTCCCTGGGGCTCGACGTGGGCTGGAGTCACCGGAGCTACTCGAGCATGGAGCACATCGACGACAGCAACCCGGCCGCGCCCGTCGCCTATGAGGTCCCCTTGCGGGACTTCACCGCGAACAACCTGGTCCTGTCCCCCGTCCTCGGCATGGAGTGGGCGGCCGGCGACCACTGGAGCGTGTCGTTCCAGCCACGGGTTCAGCTGCTCGTGGGGCCGGAGCCCGCGCTGGTGCTCATGGCCCCGGTGACGTTCTCCTGGAGCTGGTACCTGTAGAGGTAGCACCAGCAGCATTCCTAGGCGGGCCGGCGCGAGCCGAGCCCGCTTTTTCATGGGCGGGGCCTTGCGGCTCCGAGGGTTTTGCACTATTTGGTGCGTGCAGCGCATTTTGTGGTGAATCTGGCTCGCGCTGCGTACGTCGCCTGCGCACACCCCGCTCCCCGGAGGTTGCCGTGCTGCTGATTTTCTCGTTCCTGGCGTCCGTCCTGATGGTGGTTTTCAGGCTGCTGATGGCTCGGCCGGCGCTGACGCTGGCCGTTTTCCTGGGGTTCGCGCTGGGGAGCTACGCGACGCTGCGCGAGGTGCCGCCGTCCGCCCCCGCCGCCTCACGCACCCCCGCGAAGGCTCCCTCCGCCGCGGCTCGGCCGGTGAAGACGTCGGTTCCCTCCATCTTCTAGCGCCCAGCGCTGACTTCACCACGTGGTGGAGTTCGCGCTTCCCATCCTGCCGGCCCCTTCACGCCTGCCGCGTCGCGGCAGGCGTTTTCATTTCATCGACTGCCCATGCTGCTACTCCTCACGCTCGTCCTGTCAGCAGCGCCTCCACCCTTCGACACGCCGACTCCGTTCGAGCGGGAGATTGACGCGGCCGTCGCTGCCACCGTTCCCACCTACCCCGTGCCTCGGGAGCTCGTGAAGGCGGTGATTCGCCGGGAGAGCGCCTTCAACCCCAAAGCGCGCTCGAAGGCCGGCGCCCTGGGCCTCATGCAGGTGATGCCCTTCAACGCCCCCTTGCTCGGGGTCACCGTGGAGGACCTGGTGGACCCGGCCCGCAACATCCTCGCTGGCACCCGGCTGCTCGCCGTGCTCCTCCGGCACTACCAGGGCGACGTCATCTCCGTCCTGGTTGCCTACAACGCTCGGCCTCGAGAGCTGGGAGCGCCGCTTCCGGACAACGGAGAAACGCCGGAGTACGTCCGCTCCGTCCTCGGCTTCTTCTACGCGTACCGAGCTGCGGCAGGCATGAAGCACCCTGTAGCAGCACCGCAAACGTCTGCAGCCGTCCGATCCACAGGAATTCGGACGCCACCCCCTACCCGTTAGGGCGGAGTCGATCAACAGTAACTCCAACGCGCGTACGCGAGGCGCCATGAGCGACACCAAATCGACTGCGACCTTGGATCTGTACCCCGGCGTCTTCGGGACGCGCGAAGCGCATGCGCCTGGAGCGGACTCGCTGGACCCAGCACGAGTTGGAGCCGCGGTGAAGCCCCGGGAGTCCTCCGCCTCCCGAGCCCGCCGGCTCAGCGTGAAGAATGCGAGCAAGCTAGGGGCTGCGGCGGCGGAAGTGCACCACCAGTCGGCGCTAGACGCCGGCGAACTCGGCTATTTCAGTCAGCTCCTGGTGCAGACCGCCCTCCCCCACAAGGACCCGGGGGACCTCGCAGCGTGGACGCGCCAAAATGGCCGGTTCACACTGACGTTCAGCACCGGCCTGCAGTACGACGAGGCGACGAAGACTCACAAGCGGATGGGCCTTCCTTTCGGCACGCACGCTCGGCTTCTGTTCGCGTGGCTGGGCACGGAGGCGGTGCGGACGCGGTCGCGGCGCATTGAGCTCGGCGACAGCTTCGGCGCCTTCATGCGAAAGCTGCAGCTTCCCCGCACTGGCGGCCCGAGCGGGTCGGAAGCGGCTATCCGCAATCAGCTCAGGCGAATTCTGACCTCGAGCATCAGCTGGCAGTACCGGTCCTCAGGCCAGGACGGCACCACCTGGCGCGAGGCCAAGTACCTCGACACGGGCCAGAACATCTTCCCCATCGAGTCGAGAATTCTCTTCTGGGACCCTAGCGACCCGGACAAACGCGCTTTCTGGCAGTCGGAGGTCAGTCTCAACGAGACCTTCTTCCAGCACTTGTTGAAGCACAACACCCCCGTCGACATGCGGGTGATGCGCGAGCTCGCTCGCGCGCATTCGAGTCTCGCCATGGACATCTACGTCTGGTGGACGGGCCGAATGCACGGCCTCGAGAAGCCCACGCCGCCCATCCCATGGAAGAAGCTCATGGAGCAGATGGGCACCGTCCACACGAATCCCTATGAGTTCGCCCGCGACTTCAAGCTCCAGGCCGCGAAGGCCCTCGTCTTCTACCCTGAGGCAAAGATTCAGTATGTCCGCGGCGGCATCAGACTGTTTCCGAGCCCCACGCACGTGCCCGCGAGGCTGCTGCCAAGCAGCGACTGACGGCCCAACAGCCTCGTCAACCCCGGCGCCGCCGCTGGCGAAACCCTAGAGCGCCTAGCGCCTCCAGCCAGGTGATGGCTGCGGGCGCGTCGACCTTTCCGTCTCTCCTCCGGGATAGCTCTCCCCGGGCCAGCGCTGCCGCCAGCCGGGCCCTGGCTGCGTCCCCAGGGGCTTCACCCGCCCACCCCCTGTCCAACTCTTCGTCGGTGACGGCGGCGAGCTCCTCAAGCTCCGCCAGGGTCATCGCCAGGCCCTCCAACACCCGGACTTGAGCGTCCACCCGCTTGCGTCGCACTTCTCTACCAACGTAGGCGGAGCGCTTCTGTCCCGCCGCACTCCACCACCAAGCGTACCAGTACGGCCCATGCAGCGAGGGAGGCACCCCCGCGGCGGCCGCCACGGCCGCGTTGCAGCGACAGCGTGCCTTCCCGCACCGGACGACCTGCTTGCGGATGATGATGGCGCCGAGCTGCAGGGCCTCGCCGCTTGCGAGCTGCCGCCGCAGACGCCTGAGCGCCTGGGAGAGCTGCGCCGCTTGATCCGGGGTGAGGTCCTGAAGCAACTCGGTGAGGGAGACGTCTTCCGGCACCTATCTTATGTACCATAGACTGGGGACATAAGACGGCCAAAGGGGCCGACGTCCGAGCGCGGCCGCCTTCCCAGCAAGGGACTTATCCCTGCTGCGGCACCCCACGAGGTTGCTGCAGCACCCCACGAAAACTGCTGCGGCACCCCAGAAAGGGTGTGCTGCGGCACCCCAGAAACCTGGGTTATCCCTGCTGCGGCACCCCATAGCTTGGAGTGCTGCGGCACCCCAGAAAGGCTGCTGCGGCACCCCAGAAAGGCTGCTGTGGCACCCCAGAAAGGGTGTGCTGCGGCACCCCAAGAGCCTATGCGGGGGCACCCCAAAAAGTCGCGGTGTGACCATATATAAAAGCCATGTAAATTCATGTGCTTAGCCGCGATTTTCGCTTCCCCGCATATAGCTTCTCAGTTAGCACTGCCTCTATCTAGAGATCTGCCTCTAAGCCCCTGCAAATAGATTTTAAAGCGGAACACGGAGATCCGGGCCCTACGGGCCCTCAAGCCTGGACGTTCCGGCGCGCAAGCGCGCCTCCACGGGAAGCATGCGGAAGCCACCCACTTCCCTGCCCTGATGCTTTCCAGCGGGCATCGAGGATAGGGGTGGCCGGTGGACTTCGACGCACCTGCGGTCATCAGGCTACCTTCTGCGGCTTTACTGGTGGTGTGCCTGGGCTTTTGCGCGGCTTCGCCGCGTCCGCCTACCGCGACACCCCGGTGAGCAGGAGCTGCTGCCGCTTTCGCCGGGCCCGTCCCGACTTCCGGACGCCCGTCCATGCTGCGCGACCCCAAATTCTCCCCACCTACACTTTTGTGCACTTGTGTTGCCAGTTCTTGCACTATTTAGTGTCGGTGCTGCATGATTGAGTGCGTTGGATTCACCGCGTTCCACGTCGGAGCCCTCTTGAGCGCTACCTCTCCACCAACACCTGCACCCTCCTTTCCGGGGGCCGCTTCCCCGCAGAAGGTGCAACGGGAGCAGTGGAGCTTGATGGCCGAACAGCCGGGGTTCCAGAAACCCCAACATGTCGGCGACGCGTTTCTCGGCCCCCGCGACTGCCAACTCGAGCTCAACATGTTTCCGTCCAGCGCGGACTTCTCGTTCGTGGCCTTCCTTGAGTCCTCCTCACAGCTCGATCTGGTCGCCGGGGAGTCGGAGTGGACGGTGAAGTCGAGTCGCCGGAAGCCGGGTCGCAACGGCGGCAAGCCGGTCTTCCGGACGGTCGGCACTTTTCGTCTCAACACCGTTGCTGGAACGGGGACTGGCGTTCTCCAGCTCTACGGCGCTCTGACGCTTCGGCGCCGCTAACACCTCCCACCGCTCACTCTGGAGTTGCTATGGAAACATCTTCCACTCAATCGTCTACCGCTCTCACCGAGGGCATGGACGTAACTTGCGGTGCTTGTGGAAAGCCCGGCAAATACTCCACCGACGGGGCGCCTCGTAATCAGGCGACAGTGATTCATGGCGAGGAGAGGGCTGCTCCCGGCCGCGCGTCCTGGGATAGGGCTACCACCAAGACGTGCTGGCTCATGACGAGAGCGATCCTCGAGCGGACCGTGCCGCTCCAGGCGCTTTCTCCGAACATGCAGCCTACTCCGCTGCCGTCCGTAGAATTCCGTCGCAACGCCGGGGACTCGGAACTTCCTCTCTCCTCGCCTGCTCAGCTTCCTGAGTTCGCCGACCTCCTTGTCGATGACAATTGACTCTCCCGCCTGTAATCACATCGAGCGCGCGAGAGACCATGTCGCCTCCGCCGCCTCGGAGCTGTCCTCTGCTGTTGTCGACGCGTCCCTGAATCCTTCACTCAGGCAACCGCTGGAGGCGCTTCGGACGCTGCTATCTCAGAGCGGAGACCTTCTCACTCAGGCTGCAGTTGCCGCCCGGTCTCCTCACTGACAAAAACCTTGTTGCCCCGTCGCCCCCGGCACCACCTCCCCCCGAGCGTGCCGGGGGCGATTTTTCGCATGAGCTCCCGAGTTCGTCGCCACTTGGTCCACCGCCTTCGCGTTCGTGCCGCCCTGCTCTTCGCCGCCGCGGGCCTCGTGCTTGGCGTGCACCTGGTGGTGGACTTCGGCACTTGGCGCCCTCTCCTCGCCCCTCCTGTCGTAGCTTTCCTTCTCGCGCGGGCTTTAAAGCGTTTCGCGAAGGCTCGCCGCCTCGCAGTCGTTTCCGAGCAACTCCCCTCCCCTTCCGCGCCCGCCTACTCCGAGCAGGGTCCACTGCTGGCCGCCGGCGTTGCAGCCGACGTCGTGCGTCCGGAACTCGTTGCAGCCGCTGCGTCACGCCGCCGAAGGTGAATCCAGCGCGCGAGGAGCACCTCCCCGCGCGCCCTCGAGCGGCGCCTCCTGGGCGACGACTCCGCATGAGAGGAACCGAACGGCTCGCTCCGCTGTGCAGATTCCGCGGCAGCCCGAGGCCGTCCATTCGGTGCCCCTTCTCTCCGCAGGTGCCGTCCGTGGTGGCCGCCGTCAAGGAGCTGTCGCCCGCGTGCCGCGGCGCGCTTCGCGCGTCCTTGACTGCGTCCACCACTTCCGGCCGGCGCATCCGTTCCTCGCCAAAGGCGAGGAGTGCCTCAACGGCGCAGACGTCTACGGGGCTGCTACCGCGCCTGGGCGCCCGGTGACGCGTGCGTGGAGGCCCCGCGTCGCGGAGCTTGAACTGTCGCGCGTGTCGGTGATTACAACCCGGGTGGTTGTGTCGATAACCGGGCCTGTCAGAGCTGAAATATGGTCGCCCGCGCGACGTCACTCAATGTCGGACCTACCTGCTACAACCTTCTCACGCTGACGGGTGACAACGCCCCGGCGCCCACCTGGGACGGACCCGGGTGCAGACACGACCGGCTCCACGCCGGCAGAGGTTGTTCATGGAAGGTTCTGTTTCGAGTCCCCTCCCCTCGCCTGTCCCGCTGCAACCTGTCCTGTGGCCCATCTCGCGGCTGCACGACTCGCCGTTCCAGCCCCGGAAGACGTACGACCCTGCGAAGCTCGCGGAGTTGACGGAGAGCATTCGGCTCCATGGTGTGTGTCAGCCGGTCCTCGCGCGAATGGTGGGGGACGAGGCGCAGCTCATCGCCGGACACCGTCGAAAGCGCGGCGCCCTCGGCGCCGGGCTGCAGCTGCTGCCCGTCATCTTCATGGATGCCTCCGACGAGCAGGTGCGCGAGCTGCAGCATGTGGAGAACCTCTGCCGCGAAGACGTCCATCCGCTGGAGGAAGCAGAGAGCTTCGCGGAGCTGCTCGCCCAGCACCGGTACACCCCTGAGCGGGTTGGCGCCCGCATCGGGAAGTCTCGGGCGTATGTGGTACGGCGGTTGAGCCTCAACAGCTTGTGCGCCGAGGCTGCCGCCGCGTTCCGCGCTGGTTCGCTCTCGGAGTATGGCGCCTTCACGCTGGCGCGCCTTCCGGGCGCGGAGGTGCAGGCTCGTGCGCTGCGCGAGCTCGTTTCGCCGGACGGCATCTCCAGCGACGCTCGCTGCCGGCGGGTGGCGGAGCGGTACATGCTTTCGCTCCGCGACGCCGCGTTCGACACGAAGAGCGAGGCGCTGGTGCCGGAGGCGGGGCCATGCACGACGTGCCCGAGGCGGACTGGTGCCAACGCGGACCTTTTTGGAGACTTCTCTCAGGAAAACCTCTGCACGGACGGGGGGTGCTTTGCGCAGAAAACGGCGGCGGCGTGGACGCTCGCCTGCGAGAAGGCCCTCGCCAGGGGCGAGGAGATTCTCGACGAGGAGACGAGCCGGCATCTCTTCGCATACGGCGGCCGCCTCATTCCGGGAGCGCCGTACGTCGACCTCGCCGCACCCTGCCCCGAAGTGGAGGGCAACCGCACCTGGAGGGACGTCCTCCAGAAGGCGCGCCTGCAGGTCACGCTCGCCCGCGATGACAACGGCCGTGGGCACCGCCTGGTGTTGCGTGCTGAGGCCGCCGCCGCGTTGGAAGCGCTTGGCCTCAAGGCTCCGACAGCGAAAGGAGAGAGCGCGACTGGTGGTCCATCGGCTGGGGCCGCGTCGGACCCGCGAGCCGCTGAGGCCGCCCAGCGAGAGGCTCAGTCGCGCAAGCGGGCGACGGTCGATGTTGGGTTGGAGGCCATGGTGGCAGCAGCTGAGGCGGGGGGCCTGCCGGTGGAGGTGCTTCGCTACGTCACTCGCGGCGTGCTGGAGGCTTCGTGGCAGGACGTGCGCCGCTCGCTCGCGAGACGACGCGGCTTCACCCGACGCGACACGGCCAGCGCAGAGCAGACGTTGCTTGCGGCAGTGGAGACGATGACGGCCCAGCAGCTCACCGGCCTCCTGGTCGAGGCCGTCGCCGTCAGGTTCGCGACGCCGAGCTATGCTGAAACGTATGGCGCCGCATTCCTTGACGGCTGCAGCCTCTTCGGCTTGGAGGTACCCAACCTGGAGGCCGAGGCGCTCGCGCGTGTCGCCGCCAGGAGAGAGGCGGCGTGCTCGAAGCGCGGTCGCCACGTCAAGAAGGACGAGGTGTCGCCGGCTTCGCTCCCCTCCTCCGCAGACGTCGGCGCAGAAGCCAGTGACGACGCGGACGACGACGCGTTGTCGGCAGCGTAATCTGCTTCGGGTGCGTGCCGGCGCAAATGACGGCGCGCACCGTACCGTCCCTGGCCGCGCGGGGTCGCGTGGAGGTGCAACTGAAGCGCGTTCATACTCGAGGGTGTGGGGCGTGCCCTGATAGATAGGATGCGTTAGGCTTAATTGCCGCCACGCTCCCCTCTTCCCAAACCCTCGCCGACGTCTGTCCGTAGGGCATCACGGTTGCCCTTGGAGCGTGGGTAGTGCGACGAGCGCCTGAGCGTAGCGCCTCACCAACTCTTCAGCCTGTTCCGTCCCTCGGCCTCCGCTGAGATGGAGGTCAACGCACAGTTGAGGAAGCCCCACGCCAGGTCCGTGCGCGAGTTGCCGAGGCGCATAGTAGATGCCACCTGCTTCGGTCTCGGCCGCAGGCTCTGCGCGTAGAACCCAGAAGTTGTGGGGGGTGATGCACCGCAGCGAAAACGCAGAGACTGCCGCCTTGATGGATCCCGAGAGGTACAGTCCGTGCGGCAATCCGGAAACGAACCTCTCTTCAGGTAGAAGTTCGCTGGCAAGAGTAAAGATTGCGCGGACCCCCCTGCTCCTGCAACTTGGAGAAGGCCCGTTGAAGCAAGTCCGGCGTGGTCGAGGCGGCGTTGAATCCTTCCACCACTGCAGTCTTCGATTCGCTCTTGAGCCACGCCTGAATCAACTCCACCGGATGGGATAGGCGGAATCCGTGTCGGTCCTCTATTGACTCGGCATATCCATCCACGATGAGCTGACGCAGCAGTCCCCGCGCGACTGCATAACTCGTTTCAGTTTGCTGTGACAACGCGCGGATTGTTTGTGCCTCATTGGGATTCTGAAGCAGAACCCGAACAAGGCGGCATCCCTTTCCCTGAAACAGAGGCATTCGCGGCCTGCTGGGAGCAGGGAGGCTCCCGTGGACTTTGATGAGGGTGCCGCCAGCGCGGACAAAGAATGTGCCCCTCTGGTCAATGACGGCCACGCCCTCGCGTTCACACACATCGAGGACTCGGGAGGAAACAGAGTCTGTGGCAATCATTGGCGCTCGCTCCACAGGCTGGGCGTGGGGCATGGTGCGCCGCTGGATGTGCTCGTCCACACGGCGGAGGCGCTCACGCATCGTCGGGACGTCGACAGGGTGAAGGGGGGTACGGTAGCCCACCAACACGGGCAGTTGAGCGTCGCCCAGCCGCACCTCGGCCAGGTCGTAAATCGCGTGCCCGGGAGGGCCCGACTGCGGCATGACGCAGGCTTCCGTCCGAAGGATTGTGACTCCTCGAGGGAGCGGAGGTGGGGAGGCCCAGAAGGCGTAACGTAGTTCTGCATCCACGGGTGCCATCACGCTTCCTCATTGGTGTTCAGATGGGACGTGCGCGCCCAGCGCGTCCCGCATAGCAATAGCAGCTGGCGCGGCAGGCCCGCAGGCTGAGTCTGCCTGTGCCGGCCTGGGGGGGCCGGACTATGGCGGGACCTCTCCCCTCTCGGCCACTCGGCAGGGTCGCAGGTGCCTGTGGGCCATTGCTGCATTTGTTGGTGGAAAAAATGCACTTCAAAGTGCTAATCCCGGGCCCTGGCGGTCGGCCGAGCGAGCGTCCTGCTCATTCGGTATGGTGCCGCGCAACTGGAGGCGCTCTTGGGAAGGTCGAAGCGGATAGCAGTCCTCAATGAAAAGGGCGGGTCGGGCAAGACGACGACCGCGGTGAACTGCGCGGCAGCTCTCGCTCAGGGCGGAAGCCGCGTTCTTTTGGTGGATCTCGATCCACAGTGCAACGCGACCGCTTGTGTCGGGCTCGCGCATCTCGTCAAGCAGAAGGGGGGATACGGCACCGCCGAGTTCGTGCTGGGTGAGGGCGAGTTCAGCCCCCAGCGAGCCCAGCTGGGCCTCGCAGGGCTTGACGTTGTGCCCGCGATGAAGTCGACATCTCCGTTGCTGGAGATGCGCCTTCTGGAAAACCACATGAGCGGAAACCAGAAGCTGGTTCGCGCGCTGGGGCGAGTGGACGAGGAGTACGACTGGATAATCGTCGATTGCCCTCCCAATCTGGGCATGCTGGCAATCAACGCGGTGAATGCGTGCCGTAATGTCCTGGTACCGATTGAGCTTTCGCCGCTCGCGGCGTTTGGCGCAGTTGCGCTCCGGACCTTCGTCGAGAAGGTCCGCCTGGACTTGGAGTCGCGTGCGCAGATTCTCGGAGTGCTCGGCACATTCAATAGCCGGCAAACCGTCCGGCGACAGGCACTGGAGCAGGTGCAGCAAATCTTCGGCGCGCTCGTCTTCAAGACGGTGATTGACGAAGCGACTGCCATCCGGGCCGCCTCGGGCGAGGGCAAGCCGATTGTGCTTCTGGAGCCCGAGCACAAGGGCTCTCAGCAATACATGAGTCTCGTTGAGGAGGTTGTTTCCCGTGCGAAATACTAAGCCATCCCCCGCTGGCTCCACGAACGCATTTCTCCAGGACGAGATTGCAGCCAGCAAGGCGGCGCCTGTTTCCGTCCAGGGCGGCCAGCTGACGTATGAGCCCGGACGACGGTACGAGCAAATGACGACGGTTCTTGTGCCGATTGAGCTCGTCGTCCAGAACAAGTTCCAGCCGCGACTCTGGATGAATCCCGCAAAGGTTCGGGAACTCGCTTCGTCAATCAAGCAGACGGGCCAGCTTCAGGCGGCGAGCGGCAAGCAACTCGAAGACGGACGGGTGATGCTCATTGCCGGCGGCACGCGCGCCGAGGCAGTGAAGCTCCTCTACAAGGAGGCGACTGAAGACGAAAGGGCACGGTTCGCTCACCTTCGAGTCGAACTCAAGATTGGCGTTCCCGACTCCGAGCTTCTACGGCAAGCGCTACACGAGAACATGGTGCGGGAAGACCTCAATCCAATGGATGAGGCCGCGTCGCTCGCACAGTACCGAGAACTCAACGAGCTGAAAAAGGCGAGCGACGTTGCTGCAGATATTGGGATGGATGAGAGAAAGGTGCGAACCCTTCTCCAACTACACGATGACTGCCCCGCCGTAGTGCATGCCGCGGTCCGGGGACAGGACCTCGCTCCCTTCATGCGGACTGAGGCGGAACTCGCGGCGGCTGCGGAGGGCGGGGCGTTTCTTCTGCCACCGGCCGAGCCGCGGAAGGCCGACCGCACAATCTCGCGCGACGCAGCAATCGAATTCGGAAAACTCCACAAGCACTTCCGGAAGACCGAGCCGATGCGCGCGACGCTATTGACTGCACGCCACATTCAACGAGCGCTAGAAGACGGCTGGAACCTGATGCGCGTCAAGGAGTTCGTGAAGCGCGCGACCAGCGAGAGCAAAGAGGGAATTGCGCGGGCAAAGCCCGCCGTGTTTCGCGTGGAGGGCTCAGTCTTCAATGTGAATCTTCGCATGCTCGCGGACGCGTCCGAGGAGACCATCGTCGAACTGCGGGAGAAGCTCGAACACTTGATTCAAAACCGCAAGACACTCCTGCAAGCCGATGACGCGAACGCCGCCAGAGATGCAGCGGGCGACGCATCACAGGGCTCGGATACGAAGTGACGGCCAGAATGACATGCGCACGTCATTTCTGAAGCGTTCGCCGGGGTGTTTTGCTTTCGCAGCAGACTCAAAAATGACGTGTACACGTCGTCGTCGGGGTGGCCGAGGGGCGCGGAGTCGACGTAGCGAGATCAAAAATGACGTGTGCACGTCATTTTTGGGGCCGCTATCGTCCAGCGTAGGTGTTTTGTGCATATCATCGGTAGCCGAAAAAGGGTCCGAAAAAAAATTTTCGGAGCCGGAAGTGGTCGATGTGTGGGTCCTGCGCGATGTAGGGGCGCGTAAATCCGCATACTCCTTGGCCTTGGCCCCGAATTTCCTACCTCCCACCTGTTCTGTCCGGACCCTCCGCTTACCCGACCCCCCTCTCC
>NZ_JAPNKC010000001.1:11630000-11900000 GCF_026626705.1 Pyxidicoccus sp. MSG2 | reverse complement strand
CCGAGGACGCCGCGCGCAGCATGTCCTTGAGGGTGGTGGTGCGCGCCAGCTCCGCACGTAGCTCCGGATGGTCGCCCTGCACGTCCACGAGCCGCTGCACCGCATGGCGCAGCGCCTTGGAAGGAATCGTCGCGGTGTGCGTGCAGGCGCCGCCCACGAAGGGGCTCTGCTCCACGGTGCACACCCGGCGGCCGGACTTCACCGCCTTCATCGAAGCGCCTTCTCCGCCCGGACCGGAGCCGAGCACCACCACGTCGAACTGCCGAACGGTCATGCCCGGAGCCTTACCACGTGACCTGGTTCGAGGCTCGCCGGGATCACGGGTTCTCGCACCGTGGACCGTGTGCCATGCTCGCCGCATGGCGGACACGTCCAAACCGAATGAAGTCGTGGTGGATCGTCGCCGGTTCCTCACCTGGGTGGTGGCCTCACCCGCGCTGGTGGTCGCGGCACGGCTGGGGCTCGACGTCCCAGGGGCCGACGCGGCGGAGACCGAGGCGGCCACCGCCGAGACCGCGCTCAATGCCTACATCGCCATCCAGACCGATGGAGGCATCCACGCCACCCTTCCTCGCACGGAGATGGGACAGGGCATCACCACCGGCGTGGCCATGCTCGTAGCCGAGGAATTGGATGTCAGCCTCGGCTCGGTGGAGGTGCGCACCGCCGATGCGGACTCCCGGTGGGTCATCCAGCTCACCGGGCTCTCGTCGACGATGCGCTACCTCGCGGGCCCCATCCGCGCCGCGGCCGCGACGGCCCGCGCCCGGCTCGTCACCGCGGCCGCGAATCGCTGGCACGTGTCGGCGCAGAGCCTCACCACCGTGAACGGTGAGGTGGTTGCTCCCGACGGGCGCCGGGCAGGCTATGGCTCGCTGGCCGAGGACGCGGCGCGCGTGCTGCTCCTCCTCGTCTCAGCCCAGCCGAAGAACCCGAGCGCGTACACCGTGGTCGGCCAGCCCACGGGTCGCATCGACGCCGCGCAGCTCGTCACCGGGGAGGCGCGGTACGCGCTCGACCTGGACATCCCCGGCGCGGTGCCGGTGGTGGTCGCCCGGCCTCCCACGCTGCGCGGCACGGTGCGGGACTTCGACGCGTCGGCGGAGCTGGCGATGCCGGGCGTGCTCGGCGTGGCACGCATTCCCACGGGCGTGGCGGTCGCCGCCGGGAACTTCTCGCAGGCCTTCGCGGCCCGGGATGCGTTGAGCGTCTCCTGGGATCCCGGCCCGGCCAGCCACCTGTCCGACCCGGACATCCGCACCCGCCTGCGCGACGCCATTGGCGCGCGTCCCCTTCCTCCCCTTTTCACTGCGCGCACGCTGGAAGGGCGCTTCGACTTCCCGTACCTCGCCCACGCGCCCATGGAGACGCAGAGCTGCGTGGCCCGCGTGACGGTCGACAGCGCCGAGCTCTGGCTGGGCGCGCAGGACCCGAAGTTCGTCCAGCGCGAAGTCGCCCAGGCGCTGGGCTGGGCACTCACCCCGCAGCGGGTCACCGTGCATACCGCTCGGGCCGGAGGCGGATTCGGCCGCCGGTTCTTCGCCGAGGCCGCCGTGGAGGCCGCGCTCATCTCGCGTGCGCTCTCGCGGCCGGTGAAGCTGATGTGGACCCGCAACGATGACATGCGGCACGGGCGCTACCGGCCGGCCAGCCACCATCGCATCCTCGCGTATGTCGGCGCGAATGGCTCCATCCTCGGCTGGAACCACCGCGCCGCCATCCCCACCGTGGAGTTCCCCCATGGCTTCGGGGACGTCCTCACCTCCCTGCTCGGCATCGTCCTTCCCGAGGTGACCAGCGCGACGTTCTTCGCGCTGACGCAGCACGTGCCATACCGCTTCGGACTGGTGGGCCAGGAGCTTCGAGAAGTCTCCCTCCCCATCCCCACCGCGTCGTTCCGCTCGGTGTTCACCAGCCAGGTCGGTGTGGCCAACGAGGTGTTCGTCGACCAGCTCGCCCGCGAGCTCGGGCGCGACCCGGTGGAGCTGCGGCGCTCGCAACTCACGTCGAGCCGGCTGAAGGCCGTGCTGGACAAGGTGGTGCTCGAAGGCGCGTGGGGCAGGTCCCTGCCGCCCGGAGTCGCCCAGGGCGTCGCCGTCCTCGAGGAGTGGGACAGCGCCATCGCCCACCTCGTCGAGGTCGACGTCACCGGCGAGGCTCCCAGGGTCCTGCGCGTGGTCATCGCCGCCGATGTCGGGCTGCCCATCAACCCGAAGAGCATCGAGGCCCAGCTCCAGGGCGCGGCCATCGACGCGTTCTCCACCACCCTGAGCGCCGGCATCCACATCGACGCCGGCGCCGTGCGCGAAGGCAGCTTCGCCGACTACCGGTGGCTCCGCATGAGGCACGCCCCCTCCGAGATCGCAGTCCACCTCGTCCGTTCTGACGACCGCGTCGGCGGCGTGGGAGAGCTCGGCTACCCGAGCGCCGCCGCGGCCCTGACCAATGCCATCGCGCGAGCGACCGGCACCATGCCCACCCGTTTCCCGCTGCTCGACGCAGGAGCCTGACCATGCCGGCCTACCAGTTCATCCTCAATGGCCAGACGGTGTCGGTAGAGGCCCCGGCGGACCTTCCGTTGCTCTGGGCTCTGCGAGACATGCTTGGCGTGACGGGCCCGAAGTACGGCTGCGGCGTGGGCGTGTGCGGCGCGTGCACCAGCCACCTGGAGGGCGAGGCCTTCCGACCCTGCATCCAATCCGTCAGCGGCGTGGCGGGCGCGAGCGTCACCACCATCGAAGGGCTGGGCGGTGAGGGGCTCCATCCCGTGCAGCAGGCGTGGATTGCGGAGGACGTCGCGCAGTGTGGCTTCTGCCAGCCCGGGCAGATCATGGCCGCCGTCGCGCTCCTGCGGAAGAACCTGGACCCGACGGACGCGGACATCGACGCGGCCATGAGCGACAACGTCTGCCGGTGTGGCACCTACGTGCGCATCCGCGCCGCCATCAAGCGGGCCGCCCGGCAGCTCCGCGAAGAGGGCACGGACCTTCGCTGAGCGTGCGGCCTCGCTGACGCTGGACGGAATGACAGGCAGGGCCCGCATGACGGTGGCGGTCCCTGCCCGCTCCCGTTACAAGGGCGCGTCCCCGGCTCCGATTCCATGCGAAAGACCCATCGTCCCCTGACCACCCTGGCCCTCGCCCTGAGCCTCTTCATGGCGGCGCTGGAGGTCACCGTCGTCTCCACCGCCATGCCCACCGTGGTCGGCGAGTTGGGAGGCATCCAGAGCTACGCGTGGGTCTTCACCGCGTACATGCTGTCCTCCACCATCACCGTCCCCATCTACGGGAAGCTGTCGGACCTGTACGGGCGAAAGCCCATCCTCCTCTTCGGCACCGGCCTGTTCCTCGTCGGCTCCATTGCCAGTGGTCTGTCCACCTCGATGAGCATGCTCATCGCCTTCCGCACCCTGCAGGGACTGGGCGCGGGGGCCATGCAGCCCGTCTCGCTCACCATCATCGGGGACATCTACACCATCGAGGAGCGCGCGAAGGTGCAGGGCGCCTTCAGCGCCGTCTGGGGAATCGCCGGGCTGGTGGGCCCGCTCACCGGCGGCCTCATCGTGAAGTACCTCTCCTGGCACTGGATCTTCTTCATCAACGTCCCCGTGGGCGTGGCCACCTCGCTCCTGTTGATGACCTTCTTCCATGAGCAGGTGAAGCGCAGGCCGCAGCAGCTCGACTACGCGGGCGCGACGCTGCTCGCCGCTGGCGTGGTGGCGTTGCTCTTCGGCGTCCAGGGCCTCGGGCGGAACCTGTGGGCGCTGCCCGCGGCGGTCGTCCTGCTCGTCGCCTTCGTCTTCGTGGAGCGCCGGGCGCCGGAGCCCGTCATCCCCATGACCATCTTCAAGCAGCCCGCCATCGCCATCTCCTCCGTGGCGGGCGCCTGCTTCTCCGCGGCGATGTTCGGAGCCACCACCTACGTGCCGCTCTACGTCCAGGCCGTGCTCGGAGGCTCGCCCACGCTGGCGGGCGGGATGATCACCCCGATGATCGTCGCCTGGCCGACCGCCGCCCTGTTCGCGGGACGGCTGATGCTCAAGACGGGCTTCCGCCCGCTCATCGTCGGAGGGCTCGGGCTGACCGTGGCGGGCACCGGGGCGATGGCGCTGCTCCTCAAGCCGGACTCGCCCATCCTCCTGCTCCAGCTGGCGATGGGTGTATTCGGCGTGGGCCTGGGCTTCGCATCCACCGCGCTGCTCATCGCGGTGCAGACCAGCGTGGGCTGGGAGCTGCGCGGTGTGGCCACCGCCAGCAACATGTTCTTCCGCACCATCGGCGGCGTGCTCGGCGTGGGCATCATGGGCGGGGTCATGGTGTCCCAGCTCATGAAGGACCCGAGCATCCCCATCTCCGCCGCGAATGCACTGCTCGGCCCCGAGCATGGACACGGCGTGCCGCCGGAGGTCCTGAAGACGCTCAGCGGCGCGCTTGGCTCGGGCCTCACCATCAACTTCTGGCTCATCTGCGCCTTCTCCGTCGCCGCCTTCGCCGCCGGGCTGTTCTTCCCCCGCGTGTCCCGGAACACCGGGACGCCCATCTCCACGGCGGACGCGGTCGCGCCGCACTGACGCGGCAGTGACGACGAGCTGCGGCACGCGCTGCTCGACCCTGCGCAACAGGAGCGCTTGAGCGGAGCCGAGCTGGAACAGCAGCTGTCACCCGGTGGCCGTAGGTCGATGCTCGGCCGTTGAGTCATACTGGGGGTTCCACCGGGATGCGCACTCGCGTCCCTCCACTCAAGGAGCCCCTCATGAACCGGAAGATGCGCCTGCTGTTCGCCACCTGCCTCGCCCTGGGCCTGTCCGCCTGCGGTCCCGCCGACATCTCCGACGAGCCCCTCACGTCCGAGGACCCGGCGCAGGTGGAGCAGGAGATCGGCACGACGCCGCTGTGCAGCACCGGGGGCTACATCACCTCGAAGACCGAGTACACGACGTGCGGGACGTGCACGTACCCCACCACGCAATATGGCCTGCGCGGCTCCTACTACGAGCGCTGCTGCTACCCCAACGGGACCTGTGGCGGCTGGAAGCTCATCAAGCCCGTCTGCGGCGTCTGCGAGCTGCAGTAGGCGGATGACCAGGCGTCCCGTCCTGTGCACGGGACGCCCGGAGTTGATGCAAGGTCAGTACTGGCCCTTGAGCGACACGCCCGAGTAGGCCGAGTAGCCGCGCAGCATGATCCAGTAGCGCCCCGCCGTGGTGCGCGCGGCCAGGTTGCACGTCTCGTTGTTGCCGGTGAGGTATGGCCGGCAGTCATACAAGGCCGTCGTCGGGGCCGCGCCGAACTTCACGTACATGTCCGCGTCCCCCGTGCCGCCGCTCATGGTGATGGCGACGGGCACGTTGGCCGGCGCATCCAGGCAGAAGTACTGCTGCGATCCCGCCGCGCCGGAGATGCCGGTGCGGACGACGCCATTGGTCAGCAGCGTGCAGCTCGGAGGCGGAGTGGTCACGCCCACGCCCACCGCCTGCCAGGCCTTGTCCACCGCATCCAGGATGGCCGTGCCGTAGCCCAGGGCCTGCGCGGCCGTGCGGGTGTACGTCTTCGCCTGGGCCATGGTGGTGCTCGCGGTGAAGTAGTTCAGGTTGGCCTGGTAGAAGATGCGTCCCGCGGCCTGGATGCCGATGCCCGGCACGTTCACCGTGGAGCGGCCGCGCGGGTGCAGGCCACCGGTGGATAGCAGCTTGAACGCCAGGTTGATGATGCCCGAGGCGTAGTGCACGTCGACCGTCGAGTTGTAGTCGGCGTAGTAGTCCAGCGAGGCGCCGTCCCGCTTGGGGTCGTCCATGTACCGCAGCGCATCCCCAGCCGTGGAGGGCGTCCACGCCAGCTCCGCGATGTTCCACACGTCGGTGCCCATGATCCACGGGCCGGTGATCCAGCTGTGGCAGTACGCGGCGAAGATGTCGGAGTACGCCTCGGACAGAGCGCCGGGCTCACCCGAGTAGATGAGGCCGGAGGTGGTGTCCGTCACCGCGTGCGTCACCTCGTGGACAACGATGTCCGGGTCCGCGCACAACGGGCCGACGGTGGAGCCATTCCCGTCGCCGCACACCATGCCGGTGCCGTCCCAGTACGCATTCGCGTAGCTGCTCATGTAGTGCACGCGCGCGTAGAGCTGCGCGCCCGCGCCGTTGTAGCTGTCCCGCCCGAAGTTCACGTTGAAGCAGTCGTAGAACCGGCCCAGGTTGTCGTAGGCCGTGTCGATGGCCGCGTCACCCGTCGCGGGCTGCCCCTCGTTGCGGCAGGTGCCGTTGTTCGTGCCGCCCACCGAGCAGACCCGGCGGTTCCTCGCGGGGTGGACCTCCGCGTAGCGCCAGACCTCGGCTCCGTCGAGCGCTCCCACGAAGACCTGGTCGCGCACCGGCGTGCCGTCCTCCTCGCCCTCCACCTGGACCTGGAAGGCCAGCGTGAGGCGCTCCGTCGCGGGCGCGCGCACGTAGACGAGCCGGGGCTCACCGACGACGGTGTTGCCGCCCTTCGTGGAGCCCAGCGCCGACTGGCGCGCGGCCTGTGCGCTGATGCGCGGCTCGGAGGCGACGCTCTCGCCATCCCGGGCGGTGCCGTTCACCGAGTACACGCGGCCCTTCTCGTCCAGGTGGAGGATGAGCTGCTGCCCCACCACCGGCAGGCCATTCTTCGTCTGGGCGTAGCGCAGGTGCGTGTGGCCCTGCTCGTCCGTGGAGGTGCTCAGGGGCACCAGGTCCCGAGTTCGGAGGCGGAACACCGGGGTGATGCGCTCGATCGCCGGCGTCAGCAGCGCATGCGCCTGGCGGGCCGAGGCCCCCGTGATGCCCCGGCCCGTCTCGCCCAGCGGACCGCCGAGCATGTACGGCACGCCGTCGTCATTCAGGCCGAGGACTTCCGTGCCCGGCAGCGCGCGCAGCGCCGCCTCGATGTCCGCGATTCGGGAGACGCCCTCTTCCCGAGGCGCCTGGGCCGCCTCCGGCCATTCCGAGCCGCAAGCCGCGAGTGAGAGCGAAAAACATGCAACGAGCCACCGGGTGCCGCGCTTCATGGTCTTCCCCGTCCGTGAGGGTGGATGCGACGGGGAGAGTATCCCAGGATTCCGACATAGATCTGGATTGCCGGAGACCCTCGCCGCATGGACGCACGGCGTCACAGTGGCTCAATAAAATACATACAAATAAAACACAAAACAGACAAGCCATCTGAATCAACATACTACTGATTGATATATAATTGAGTCGTCGAGGGTGGAAAAATAGCTGAAGACCCGTTCATGTAGGCACGGCACGTCCGGAGCTACGTCTGGATTGACTGAAGAGGTGTTCATGTAGGCACGACAGTCCGCAATTTCAGTGCCAATCACTGAAAGCCCGTTCCGTCCCGAATTGCGATCAGCGGCGACAGACTGAAGACACGTTCATGTAGGCACGGCACTTCATTTGGATGGAGGTCGCTCGCCTGCCCTGCGGTTGCAGTGGCGGGCGCGCGCCGGGCATCGCTTGCTTCCCCCTCCCCTCGCCCCCAGCGTTGGGCTTGATGCTCCACCCGGAGCAGGAGGCAGGGAGATGGCGAAGAAGAAGATCGTCGAGGGCTACGGAGGGACGAGCGAGCAGCGCCAGCGTCACCTCCAGAACGACAACTTCTCCGAGCGGGCGCCTCACACTCCGGCCGAGGCGGAGCAGGTCCGCAGCACACCCGACAAGGACGGAAGCGTGGTGACGGTCCACCCGCTGGGCGACGAGGACTCCGAGGACCTCTGGCACGGCGAGCCGTGAGCCGGCGGGCCCTTCAGCGCATGAAGAGGAAGTAGAGCACCGCGCTCAGGGCAGCGGAGACGGCGATGCTGCCGAGGCAGCCGAGCTTGTTCGAGAAGAAGAAGAACATGGGCGGGGAAGAACCTGCGCATCCCCGGGCTCTTGGGAAGCCCGGGGCGCAGCGCTGTCGGCCAGCACACCGTGTCGGCTGGGAGCTACGCGCCGCGCTTCAGCCGCTCCACGTACTCCGCGGGCAGGCCCGCTGCCTGGGCGCCGCGCACCAGCGCCTCCACGAAGCGCGGGCTCACCGGGCCGTCCTGCGAGGCGCGCCGCGGATTCGTGACGAACGCCGTGGCCTCCACCTCCTGGCCGTCCACGCGCACGTGCACGGGGCGCTCCACGCACATCCCCGTCACGAAGCCTTCCTTGTGCTGGACGATGGGCCAGTCCTGGCCGCGAATCTCGAACAAGCGCCCATACACCTTGCCACCCGCCGCGTCCGCAAGCCCCGCCACCCGCCCGCCCCACCAACGCGACGGGAAGTCGTAGACGAGGTCCACGTCCACCGCCTCCGCCAGCCGCCCCTCGGGCAATTCGAAGAAGCCGTAGCTGTGCTGCTGCTTCCACTCGTCGAAGGCGGCGCGGTCCAGGATGGTGGAGTACGCGAAATACAGGCGCGTGGCCGAAGGGTCCGCCCCCTCGCGCGCCTTCATCACCTGGTCGTAGTGCGAGTCCATGGTCCGCCCCTTCTAGCGTTTTTCCCGGCGCGGCGAGCCCGCCTCGTCACGGAACACGGCGAGCACGCCGGACACGTCCAGCCGCGACGTCTTGATGAACAGCCGCAGCGCGCGCTCCACGTGCTCGGCCAGCGTGGTCATCTTCTCCAGCCGGGCCAGCCGCTCGCCGGGTACGCCGGTCACCGACTGCGCCAGCCGCCGCGCCTCCGCCAGGTCCGCGCGGATGCGCGCCACAAAGCCCGCCTCGCGCTCCTCGATGACGTGCGTCACCATCCGCACCAGGTCCGTCTCCGCCGCGTAGCGCCACGCCGAGTCCTGCGGCAGGCGCACCCGCTGGATGACCCCCCAGCGCTCCAGATCCCTGAGCAGCATCGACACGCCGCCCTTGGACAGGTCCAGCTCGCGCTCGATTTCTCCCGCGGTCAGGGGCTCTCCCCGCAGATACAGCAGGGCCCACACCCGGCCCTGGTTGCGCTTGAAGCCCCAGAACTCGATGACATTGCCCACCGCGTCCACCGCGATGGCCTCCCACGGTGCCAGCTTTCCCTCCTGCGCTGGCTCCTCGGATGTCGGGCTCCCGGGCGCCCCCGTCCACAGGTAGCCCTTCATGCAGCGCGTCCCTGGACCTGCTCGGCGATGCCGGCCGACAGCTTCCGCGCCCAGCCCACCAGCTCCGCGCCGGCCGGGTCGCTGGCGAAGTGGCCCAGCTTGTCGAGCGCCGCTTCAATCTCCACGTTCATCCGCGCCATGGCCGCCTCCACCGCGCCCGTGGCCTCGATGGCCGCGCCAATCTCCTTCGTGCGCTCGGGCGTAATCGTGGAGAACGCCCAGGCGTCCTTCAGCTTGCGGCGCAGGGACTCCTCCTTGGCCACCGCCAGGAGGATGGGCATGGACGGCGTGCGCGAGTGCACGTCCGCGTAGCGCGGCTTGCCCACGTCCGTGCCGAGGATGTCGCGGATGTCGTCGGCAATCTGGAAGGCCACCCCCAGGTGGCGGCCGAAGCCGTCGAAGCGCTCCACGGCCTCCGGGTTGTCCGAGAGCGTGGCCGCGGCGTTGCCGCACCAACCGAACAGCGAGCCCGTCTTGCCCTCGGCGATGAAGCGCAACCGGTTGAGCGGCAGGTCCAGGTCGCCACGGGCCTCGACCTCGGCGATGGCGGCGCGGGTCATCTCGGCGACGACGGAGAGCGCGCTGCGCGTCAGGCGCGCGTCCAGCATGGACAGCTGGTGCAGGCCGGTGGAGAGGATGAGGTCACCGCTCATCACCGCCACGATGTTGCCCCAGCGCGCATTCACCGTGGGCCGGCCGCGGCGGAACATGCCCGCGTCCACCACGTCGTCGTGCAGGAGGCTGGCGGAGTGGATGAGCTCCGAGGCGACGGCCACGTCCACCAGTCGCTCCGGCTTCACGCCCACGGCGCCGCCGAACAGCCGCACCAGCATGGGACGCGCCCGCTTGCCGCCGCTGCCCAGGCACAGGTGACGGGCTGCCTCCATGAGGGTGTCGCCCTTCACGTCCGGACCGGCGTTGCCGTCCACGAGCGTGCTCCCAAGCCGCTGCTCCACCGCCCCCAGAAAGTCCGTCAGCTCACGAGCCAGGTCCATGTGCGCCGTCTCCTCGCCCGTTCATATAGTTCAAGACCGCGTGAACTGCACCTGAATCCAGCGGCCCCCTCCAGGCGGGCAGGCGGGGTGGGACATGTGGCCTGCGCCCGCATGGAGGGCAGCCGTGCGCGCGGGGTTCACCCGGGGGCGGATTGAGGGGCCGGGAGGGCTGTGCGACAGATGAAGGGCCCCGTCGCTCTTCGAAGAAGGAACCCGTTGAGCCCCGCCGCAACCTTCCGCCGCCACGTCCTGAGCAGCTTCGCCTCGCTCGCCACCGCCGTCCCGCTGTTCCGCCCGGGCTCGTCGCTGCCGGGCTCCTCCGCGCCGCTGCTGGGCGCGCCTCCGGCGGACGGGCCGGGCCCCGGCTCCACCCGGGCCACCGGCCGGCTGCGGCGCAGCATGGGCGCCTCGGTGGTGGAGGGCATGTTCGCGGAGGTATTCACCGCGTGCGCGGGCGCCACGGTGCTCACGGCCTGGGCCATTGCGCTCGAGCTGGGGCCGTTCCTCGTCGGGGTGATGACCGCCCTGCCCTTCTTCGCCCAGTTCGTGCAGTTCCCCGCGGCGTGGCTGACGTCCACCTTCGGGCACCGCCGGGTGGCACTCACCGCGGTGTGCCTGTCGCGTCTGGTGTTGTTCCCCCTGGCCGTGATGCCGTGGCTGGGATTGACGTTCCCCGCACAGCAGCACCTGCTTCTGGCGGTGGCCGGCGGGTCCGCGCTGCTGGGCGTGGTGGGCAACAACGCATGGGTGGCGTGGATGGGGGAACTGGTGCCGCGCTCCGTGCGGGGCCGCTTCTTCGGCCGGCGCACCGCGCTCACCACGCTGGCGGGCACGGTTGCCTCGCTCGCCGCGGGCCTCCTCATGGACAGGCTGCGGATGCCCGGAGGCGTGGGCCTGGGGCTGCCCCTGCTCGCCCTGGGCGCCTGTGTCATGGGTGTGGTGACGACGCTGCTGATGGCCACTCAGCACGACCCGGCCCCTCCGGGCACCACGCCACGACTGGAATTGAAGGGCGCGCTGGTGCCGCTGAAGGACCCGACGGCGCGGCGCGTGCTGGGCTACCAGATGGCGTGGAACGCGGCGGTGGGCGTGTCCGCGCCCTTCTTCGCGCTGCACAGCCTGCAGAACCTCAAGATGACCTTCGTCATCATGGCGCTGCACGCCGCGGCGGTGGCGGGGGTGCGCATCCTCACCGCGCCGCTGTGGGGGAAGATGATTGACAAGGTGGGCGCACAGCCGGTGCTGATGGCGTGCTCGCTGGGCATCAGCACCATCCCCGTGCTGTGGCTCCTGCCGTCCGCGGGCACCTTGTGGCCACTCCTGTTCGACGTGCTGCTGGCCGGCTCGCTGTGGAGCGGCCATGGCCTGGCCATCTTCGCGCTGCCCCTCACCGTGGCCCCGCGCAAGGGCCGGCCCTTCTACCTCGCCGCCTTCGCCACCGCGGGCGGGCTCGCGTACTCCGCCGCCGCCGCCGTGGGGGGCGCCATCGCCGCCGCCCTGCCGCGGCAGTTCATGCTGGCCGGCCACGAGTGGGTGAACCTGCACGTGCTGTTCGTGCTGTCCTCCGTGGCCCGGCTGGGCGCGGGCCTGCTCGCCGCGCGCATCCTCGAGCCCGGGGCCCAGCCGGTGCGCTCCGTGGGGGAAATGGCGTCCCGGCTGCTGCCCCGACTCCGTCCCGCGCCCGCGCTGGCCCAGGCGCGCTCGGGCGACGGCGAGGGCTGAAACGTCAGACGCGGTAGGCCCGCACTACCTGGGACACGCGCTCGGAGAGCATCTTCAGGGACACCGCCGCGTCGCTGGTGTTGGAGATGCGCTTCACCGTGTCGCCCATCAGCGTGTTCAGCTCGTTGACGGCGGTGAAGATCTGCTCGATGCCGGTGGCCTGCTGGCTCACCGTCCGCGCAATCTGCCGCGCGGAAGTGGTGCTGTCCTGGACGATGCCGGTGAGCTGCCGCAGCGTGTCCCCGGACGTGCGCACCTGCGTCAGGCCCGCTTCCATGCGCTGGGTGCCCGCCGCGGTGATGTCCACCGTGCCGGCGATGGCCTCGCTGATGTCCGAGAGAATCGCCCGCACCTGCTTCGTCGCCCGGATGGACTGGTCCGCCAGGGCGCGAATCTCCCGCGCCACCACCGCGAAGCCCTTGCCGTGCTCACCCGAGCGCGCTGCTTCAATCGCCGCGTTGACCGCCAGCAGGTGGGACTGGTCCGCCAGATCCTTCACCGTCTCCGTGATTCCGCTGATCTGCTGCGTGCGCTCGCCCAGCGACATGATGCGCTCGGCGATCTGCTCCACCTGCGCACGCAGGTCCACCAGGCCCTCGATGCTCGCGGCGATGGCCTCCTCGCCGGTGCGCCGCAGGGACTCGGCGCGCTCGGTCACCTGGATGACGGACTCGGCCGAGTCCGACGCCATCAGCGCCGTCTGGCGGATCTCCTGCGCCGTCACCTGCGTCTCCTGGAGGGCCGCGGCGCTGCGGGAGACCATCTGGTTCTGCTGATCGGAGGACTCGTTGAGCCCCGTCACCGAGTCGCTCAAGAGCTCCGTGGACGCCTGGAGCTGGTGCAACAGCTCCTTCAGCTTGCCCACCAGCATGCCGACGGCGCGCGCCAGTTGCCCCACCTCGTCCGTGGAGTTGATGTGCACGGACTCACGCAGGTCACCGTGCTCGGCGATGCGCCGCACCGCCGCGGTGAGCTGGTTCAGCGGCGCGACGATGCGGCGGCTCAGCGCGAACGCCACCGCCGTGAGCACCACCAACGCGCCCAGGAGCACCAGGCGCAGGTTGCCCAGGATGTCCTCCACCCTGTCCCGCGCCTCCGTGCGGTTGAAGCCCACGTGGACCACTCCGAGCCCACCCGGAATGGGTGCGTTCATGTCCAGCAGCTCCGAGCCGCCCGACATCAGCGCGCTTCCATTCGCGGCCTTCGCCAACTGCTCGTGGTGGTCGCGGAGCGTCTGCGTGTGCCGGCCCGCCACCGCCGTCAGGTCACCCTTCGCGTCCACCACCGCCACATAGGCCAGCTTCCCTTCACGGGCCACGGTGTCCAGCGTGGCCTGCACCGCCGCCGGGTCCTTGCCTCGCAGTTGCCCCGTCAGCGTGGAGGCCAGCGCCGTGGGCACCGCCGCGCCCAGCTCGCGGCCCTGGTCCTCGAAGGACTGGCGCATGCGGGGCACGGTGTAGCCGAACGACAGGAGCGTGAAGAAGAGCGCCACCAGCAGCGGCGCGAGGGTGATCTTCTGCGTGAGGGAGATTCGCATCCGGGCACAGTCTGGGTGCCGCCGCTCCGAGCGTGCAACCCCACCTCCACGCATGCGGGAGAGTACGTAGACGCGCGAAGTCTCCTGGCACCCCGACGTCACTGCACCACGCGCGACGGACTCCTTGGCAGCCATACGATGAAGCTGGTGCCGTCCTCTTCCGAAGAGCGCACGTCGATGTGACCTCCATGGCCGAGGACGATCTGCCGGGTGATGTAGAGCCCGAGGCCGATGCTCCCCCGCCCTTGCGCGGCCGCGGGACCTCGCCGGTAGGGCTCGAAGATGGTGGGCAGCAGCGCCGGGGGAATGGGCGCGCCGACGTTGTGGACTCCCAGTGAGACTCCGCTCTCCTCCGCGCGCGAGGACACGCGCACGGGCGCGTCGTCCGGACTGTGCTGGAGCGCGTTGCCCACCAGGTTGGTGATGACCTGGGCCAGCCGGTCCTCGTCCCAATCGCCGCGCCCATCGCCCCGCACCTCCACGGAGATGCGGCGCCCGGGGTTGGCCAGGTGCACCTCGTCCACCACCCGCTGCGTCAGCTCGTGCAGGTCCACCGGGCGCGGGTGGATGGGAATGGCTCCGCCCACGCGCGCCTGGGTGAAGTCCAGCAGGTCGCGAATCATCCGGTGTGCGCGGTCCGCCGCGGAGACGATGCGCCGCAAGCCCCGGCTCTGCGCCTCGGTGAGCGGGTCGTGCCGCAGCAGCGACAGCGAGGCCAGCGAGATGGCGTTGAGCGGGTTGCGCAGGTCATGGCTGACGATGGCCACCACGTCCTCGCGCATCCGCACCGCGTCCTGGGCCTCGCGCAGCAGGATGGCGTTGTCGATGGCGATGGCGGCGCAGTCCGCCACGGCGTGCGCAATCTCCAGCATGGTGGGCAGGGACATGCGGCCGGGCACCGAGGACGCCATGGTGAGGACGCCATGCCTCCGCCCCCGGGCCACCAGCGGGACGATGACCGAGGAGCGCGGGGCGAGCGCCTCCAGCGCGGCCCGGTGCTCCGCGTCGTGCGTCATGGCGTCCAGCCACCCGGGGACGGCCTCGGTGGCCACCGGCTGTCCCGTCTCCAGCACGCTGGCGGCGGGACTGCGCGAGCCCTGCCGGGGCGTGAAATCCATGAGCCGGTCCGCCAGCGACTGCCGCGCCGGGTCCTTCGCCCGTACCACCTGCCGGTGGAGCTGCCCGTCCTCGCCCAGCAGATCCACCGCGCAGTAGTCCGCCAGGTGCGTCACCGCGAGCAGGGCCAGGCTGCGCAGAGTGGACTCCACGTCCAGCGACTGCGCCAACAGCGTGCCCGCTTCCTGCAGCAGGGCCTGCGCCCGCTGCGCCGTCTTGCGACGGGAGATATCCCGGACGATACCGGTGAAGAAGCGGCCCCCGGGGAACACCGTCTCGCTGACGGCCAGCTCCATGGGGAACACCTGCCCGTCCTTGCGCTGCCCCAGCACCTCGCGGCCGAGGCCCTTCCCCACACAGGTGCTCAGGCAGGTGTCGTGCTGGCTCCGGTCCGGCTCGGCCATCAGCATGCGGATGTTCCGCCCCTCCATCTCCTCCGGGCCGTAGCCGAAGATGCGCGGGGTGGCCGCGTTGACGGCGAGGATGGTGCCCTGGTCGTCGATGGTGAGAATGCTGTCCACCGCCGTGTCGAGGATGGCCTGGAGCCGCGCCTCGCCGCGGCGCAGCCGCTCGGTGACGGTGGCGAGCAGTGCGTCGATGGCCTGGTCGAGCCGCCGCACCTCCTGGAGGGTGATGGCTCCGGCGGCCTCGCGCTCCCACAGCGCGAGGATGGTGTCGCGCAGGTCGCCCAGCTCGCGCGCGGCGATGTGCGGGTCATGGCCCGTCACCAGTCGCTCCAGGGCATGGATGTCTGGCAGGTCTCCCAGGGGCTCGCGCGCCCCGGGGTACCCAGAGCTCACGCCGCGGACGACGTGGGAGATGCGCTCCAGCAACTGGAAGACCTGGCCCCTCAGCGCGGGGCCGCTCAGGTGCCGGGCCACGGAGTACGCGCGGACGCGGCGCTCCCACTCCGCCAGCACCTCCGCCCGCCGCGCCAGGATGAAGTCGCACAGGCGGAGGCCCGCATTGGTCGTCTCCACCCCCGGATCGGCCATGCGTGGAAGGTAGTCACCACACCGGCCGTCCACCGGCGGAGGCGTGTCCTGCCCTGCACGCCCGGGGCGGAGCGCATGAGCCCCCATTCCCGCGCCTGCCCGCCCGTCCTCAGCCCTGCGTCTCTTCGCGCCGGGACTCGGAGGCCGGACCGTGCGCCCGGGAGATGCGCACGAGCTCGATGAGGCGGCGCCGCGCATCCACCGCGTAGTGGATGGTGAGGTCCTCGATTCGGAAGCTCGGGACTTCCTCCCCGGGCGCTTCCTGGGACGCCAGCGCGGCCTGCCAGGCCAGCGACTCCAGCCGGGCCTGGATGGCGCGATAGGTTTCGCGTGGCAGGTGGGAGACCTGTCCCCAGGCCTCGGTCGCGATTTCGACCGTGTACGGGCGGTGGATGTTCTTGGGAGACCTCATACGCGGTTGCTGCCCAAAGCAGTCCGCGTGCCAACGCCACGATGAGGAAAATCGAACTCTTGCGGCCACCCTCTCTTGCGTCCCTGTAGAAATGGAAGGCGCGGACGGGGCGGGGCTGAAAAAACTCCGCCCCGTCCCCCGGGAAGCCTCAGGGGGCTTCGCCGACGCCGCTCGTGGCCTTCAGCCCGACGATGGCGACGAGCAGCAGCGACAGGAAGAAGATGCGCAGCGGCGTGGCGGGCTCGTGGAAGAGGACCATGCCCAGCACGGCCGCGCCCAGCGCGCCAATGCCCACCCAGACCGCGTAGGCCGTGCCGATGGGCAGCGACTTCGCGGCCAGGCCCAGCAGCACCATGCTGGCGACGATGGCGGAACCGGTGAGGATGCTGGGGATGGGGCGAGTGAAGCCCTCGGTGTACTTCAGCCCGATGGCCCAGCAGACCTCGAGCAGCCCGGCGATGACGAGAAGGACCCACGACATGACGCACGACTCCCGTGTTCGCGTCGTCTTGTCCTGACCGGGTACGGCGCGCCTCGTCCGGGCTCGGCGCGCTCACCATGAGCAGCCGTGCGTGCCCGGCTATAACGCCCCACCCCGCCCGCTTCAACCGGCGCGACGCCGGAGCCCCGCGGCGCGGGGCCGATTCTGGAGCCCCGCGGCGCTGGGCCGCTCAGTGCGCGGTGACGTGCCCGGAAGCAGGAGGCGTGGCGCGGGGCGCCCGGCCCTTCGTCAGGCCATGGCGGCGGGCAGCCACCTCGACGATGCGCTGCACGAGCTGCGCGTAGGACATGCCCCGCTCGCGCGCGCCGAGCGCCACCTCGCACTGCGCCTCCAGGTAGGGATTGGGGTTCACCTCCAGGAGGTACGGCTCGTTCGTGCGGCTGGACACGCGGAAGTCGATGCGGGCGTAGTCGCGCAGCTTGAGCGCTCGGAAGGCCGTCACCGCGGCCCGCTCCACGCGGCCGCGCAGCTCGTCCGACAGGTCATGCGGCATCACCAGCCGGGGACTGCCCTCCGTCTCCGGCGCGAACTTCACCTCGCGGTTGGCAATCTTCATCCGCTTGCGGCTCCACTTCTTGCCGAAGTCCAGCTCCACCACCGGCAGCACGTCCGGATTCGCGTGGTCGCCGAGCACGCCCACGTAGAGCTCACGCCCCTCGATGAACTCCTCCGCGAGCGCCTCGTCGTCGTACTCCTCGCGAATCTTCCGCACGCGCCGGGCCAACCCCTCCATGTCCTTCTCCACGCCCAGCCCCATGGAGGCGTCCGAGCGCGCCGGCTTCACGATGAGCGGGAACTTGAGGTCGGCGCTCGTCTGGAAGGAGTCGCCGTCGAACGTCGCGAAGCGCGGGGTGAGCACGCCGTGGAACTGGAGGAGCTGCTTGGCGAGGATCTTGTCCTGCGCCAGCAGGAGCCCCGCCGTGCCCGAGCCCGTGAAGGGCACTCGCGCCAGCTCCAGCACCGCGGCCACATTCACTTCCAGCCGGTAGTCCTCGGCGAACGTCTCGCAGATGTTGAAGACGAGGTCCGCGCGGCTCCACGACACCTGGCGCATGAGGTCGGTGACGCTCTCGTCCACGCCGACGTCCACCGTCGTGTGGCCCGCCTCCTCCAGGGCGGCGCGCACCTGGCCGACGACGGCGTCGGGCGCCTCGCCCTTCGGCTGGTAGTGGAGGACCGCGATGCGCAGGGGGCCAACGGGCATGGTCATTCCTCGTAGAAGCGGTCGGTGTAGAGGTGGTTCATCGCCAACGCCGTCACCAGCGAGGCGATGTGGACGGCGGCCTCGCGGCTGTCGTCCGGGTGCAGGGTGAGGCCGAGTGTCGCGGTGCGCTCGGCGAGGTGGTCCACCAGGGCGCGCACCACGTTGGGGCTCACGCCGGTGTAGCGGCTCACCGCGCTCAACAGGCGCTGGCGCTCGGAGCGGACCAGCGTCTCCGCGCGGGCGGGCGCTTCGCCCGGGCCATAGAAGATGTCCTCCAGCGCCTGGTCGAAGGCGTCGCGCAGCTCCAGGTCCACCTTCGCGTCCAGCTCGCGCTGGCGGTAGTGGTCCAGGACGGTGCCCTCCATCTCCTCCGTGGTGAGGTCCGGCTCGGCGAGCTGCACCAGCGGCGGCGCGCGGCCGAGCCGTGCCACCGTGTCCTCCACGTACTGGAGCTTCTTCAGCGCGCCCCAGCCCTGGTAGCGCTTGCGCCACTCGCTGCCGGGGGTGAGCCAGACGGCGAACGTCTCCGCGAAGTCCTCGTCGGGGTGCTTCTGCGCGTACCAGCCGGAGATGTGGTGGACGTAGCGCCGCGAGAAGGGCCGCGCCTTGTAGTCGTCGCGGTAGGGGCGCGAGTAGTCGCCGAACACCTTGCGCCACTCGTCCGTGTCGTAGAGGCGGTAGGCGTAGTTGAAGGCGTGGCCCGCTTCATGGCGGAGGTACATGAGGATTTCCTCCTCCGTCTCCACGCCTCCGCCCAGCTCCTCTTCAATCGAGTGCAGCTCCGCGTCCGCCAGATAGAAGGGCACGCCGATGACGGGGACGCCGGACGGGCAGCCCCACTCGTCGGACAGGTAGCACTGGGGCTTGAAGGAGATGCCCTTGGCTTCCAGCTCCGCGTGGAGCTGGGCGATGTCGCGCTCCAGCTGCGTGCCCGACAGCCGGAGCGCCAGGTCCTTGATGCGCGCCTGGAGGAGCTTCTCGCGCTGGGGCGGGAGCCGCCCGCGTCCATCCCCCTGCTGGGCGGGATGTTTCTCGCGCATCGGCAGGCCGGGATGGGAAGAAGGCGGAGTCAGCATGCCGCCTTCTAGATAAGGCTCGCCCTGGCGAGCGGACAGCCCATGCGGCTCCCAGGGCGAGCAGGGAGCCGAGCCCCTGTTCTGGCTGGCTCCTGACGCGAAAGACTATGCGTGGCTCTGCTGGAAGCGGCGGAGGGCCTCCTCCACGTCGTTGGCGAGCGCCATGACCTGGTCACCCACCTCGGACTTCCCGTCGTTCTGGGCCTGCCGCATCTTCTCCTTCACGCGCTCCTTCAGGGGCCCGATGCTCAGGCTGCCCGGTGCCTGGCTGGGGATGAACTCGATGAGGCTCTCCGCGAACTTCTTCACCAGCCCCTGGGCCGGGACGAAGAGGAACATGCGCTCGCCGTACCAGCTCGTGTACAGGCCCGAGTGCGTCGCGTACTCGAACGGGTCGGAGCGCAGGTTGAAGAGGTACGGCCACGCCGGGTTGAAGCGCTTGCCGCTGAACCACATGTCGGGGCCCTCGCCGTCCTGGTAGCTGAAGATGACCTTCCAGTCGTCGTACCGCACCGCGGCGATGTTGCCGCTGTCGAGGACGTAGATGAACTCATGGCGCCGGCCGGGCTCGGTACCGGCCAGCAACGTGCGCTGGTCGTACCCGTCCAGGTGGACGCGGAACTTCTTGTTCCCCACCTGGTAGCCCTGCTTGCACTTCTCGACCAGGTCCTCCGCGCCGCCCGCCGCGGCGACCAGCGTCGGCATCCAGTCCTCGTGGGCGAAGATGTCGTTGATGACGCGACCCGGCTCGATGACGCCCGGCCAGCGCACCGCGCAGGGGACCCGGACGCCGCCCTCCCAGGTGGAGCCCTTCTCACCCCGGAACGGGGCATTGCCGCCATCCGGCCAGCCCATCTTCTCCACGCCGTTGTCCGTGGAGAAGACGACGAGGGTGTTGTCGGCGATGCCCAGCTCGTCGAGCTTGGCCAGGAGCACGCCGACGTGGTCGTCCAGCTCCGTCATGGCGTCCGCGTACAGCCCCTTGCCCGTCTTGTTGCGGTACTTCTCCTGCAGGAACGTCCACACGTGCGTGCGCGTGGTGTTGTGCCAGATGAAGAAGGGCTTGTTGTCCTTCGCCGCGCGCTCCATGAAGGAGAGCGAGGAGGCCAGGAACTCCTCGTCCACCGTCTCCATCCGCTTCTTCGTCAGCGGGCCCGTGTCCTCGATGCGCTGCCGGCCCACGCGCCCCCAGCGCGGATCCTCCGTGGGATCGTCGCGGTCCGTGGCATGGCAGTGGAGCACGCCCCGCGGGCCGAACTTCGCCTTGAAGGCCGGGTCCTTCGGGTAGTCCGGGCACTCCGGCTCGTTCTCCGCGTTGAGGTGGTAGAGGTTGCCGTGGAACTCGTCGAAGCCGTGCACCGTGGGCAGGAACCGGTTCGAGTCCCCCAGGTGGTTCTTCCCGAACTGGCCGCAGGTGTAGCCCAGTGGCTTCAGCAGCTCCGCGATGGTGGGGTCGCCCTCCTGGAGCCCGTAGTCCGCGCCCGGCATGCCAATGGTCGTGAGCCCCGTGCGCAGCGGGTTCATGCCGGTGATGAACGCCGCGCGGCCCGCGGTGCAGCTCTGCTGCCCGTAGCAGTCCGTCAGCAGCGCGCCTTCCTTCGCGATGCGGTCGATGTTGGGCGTGCGGTAGCCCATCATCCCCTGGTTGTACGCGCTGACGTTCCAGAGGCCGATGTCGTCACCCCAGATGACCAGGATGTTCGGCTTTCGCTGCACGCCGCTCTTGCCGTGACCGTTGCCGCCGTGACCGTTGCCTGACGTCTTGCCCTTCTTCTCCTGCGATGCCATGCCGCTCCGCCTTCCCGTACCGTGCGGACCGCCCTCGGGCTCCATGCCCTCCGACCCTTGCCGGGCCGCGGGCCGCTCTCGCACGTCGCACAGGGTGGCTAGCCGATGGTGGAAGGACACCCATCCCTCCTGGGAGGGCCAAGCGGCTCGCTGATGACACCCGCGTCGCGGTCCGCGAGGAAGGGCGAACACCCTTCCCCGCGGCACGCGCGCATGCCGCTACTGGTGGGCCATGATGTTCCGCATCTCGGCTTCCTTGTCCTCGATGACGTCGCCAGACACGTCGACCACCACCTGCTCCAGCGTCCCGGTGAAGGGGAACGGAGTGCTGTAGTCCGTCGTCACGGAAGAGCCTTCATCCCGGCCGCAGGTGAGGCCCTCGGTGATGCCGATGTCGAGCGGAATGGTCACCGGGAGCTGGAGCTGACCGGCCAGTTGGCGGTCGATGTAGAGCTGCGCCCGCCCCGGCGAGCCCCTGCCATGGTTGATGTCCGGCTGGCCCGTGGGCTCGAACTCGAAGCGCAGCTCGTGGCGACCCTCGGGAATCGTCACGTTCGAGGCCAGGTGGTGGTGTTCCATGCCCACGTAGTTGTAGGCGTAGTGCAGCCGGTGGTCCTTCACGTAGAGCGAGTACCCTCCGGATGACCCGCCCTGCGCCACGAGGACGCCCTCGGCGCCGTTCTGGATTTCGACGGTGGCGGTGATGCTGTGCGGCCGGTTGAGCAGGCGCGGGGCAATCTTGTTCGAGACGGTCGACGTGCCGGGGAAGAAGACGTAGCGCTGGAGCCCCTTAGCAAGCTGCGGGCGGTCATCGGCCAGCCGGGTGGCACCCCGGCTGTCCAACGGCAACACGTTGTACTTGCCGGCCTCCACGTACCAGAGCGCAACCATCTCGATGAGCTTCTCGCGATTCTTCGCCGCGACGTTCCTCGTCTCGGAGAAGTCCTCGGCGACGTGGTACAGCTCCCAGCCGTGCGCATCCAGCTCGCGCAGTTTCTCCTCGGTGACAATCATCTCACCGAAGCCCACGCCGGCCTCGGCGAAGGACGGCCCGGGCACCGGACAGACGGCGCGCCAGCCGTCGTGGTAGATGGACCGGTGGGCGAACATCTCGAAGTACTGCGTGCGGTGCAGGCTCTCCGCCTTCGCGTCGTTGAAGCTCGCGGCGAACGAGACGCCCTGGATGGGTGACTGCGTCACCCCGCGGACCTGCTTTGGCGGCTCCAGCCCGAGGCACTCCAGCACGGTGGGCAGCATGTCGATCACGTGCGCGTATTGGCTGCGGACCTCGCCCTTCGCCTGGATGCCCTTGGGCCAGTGGACGATGAACGGGTCGCTGGTGCCGCCACGGTACGTCTCACGCTTCCACCGGCGGAAGGGCGTGTTGCCCGCCCAGGCCCAGCCAAACGGGTAGTGGTTGAAGTGCTTGGGCCCTCCCAGCTCGTCGATGGCGGCGAGCCCGTCCTCCAGCCGCTCGGGGACGTTGTTGAAGAACAGGTTCTCGTTGACCGACCCGTTCGGGCCGCCCTCGGCGCTGGCACCGTTGTCGCTGACGACCATGAGAATCGTGTTCTCGAGCTGTCCCGCCCCCTCCAGGAACTGGATGAGCCGGCCAATCTGATTGTCGGTGTGCTCGAGGAACCCGGCGAACACCTCCATCATCCGCGCATAGAGCCGGCGCTGGTCGGCGGACAGCGAGCTCCAGGCCTGGACGTCGGGGTCTCTCGAGGACAGGCGGGTGCCGGGCGGCAACAGCCCCAACTTCATCTGCTGCTTGTAGACCTTCTCGCGGTAGGCGTCCCAGCCGTCGTCGAACTGTCCCTTGTACCGGTCCGCCCACTCGCGCGGGACCTGGTGGGGGGCGTGCATCGCGCCGGGCGCGAAGTAGAGGAAGAAGGGCTTGTCGGGGGCGACCTGCCGGGAGTCCGCGATGAACTCGATGGCGTGGTCCACCAGGTCCTCGGTGAGGTGGTAGCCCTGCTCCGGCGTCTTCGGCGGCCGGACCTGGTGGTTGTCGTGGACGAGGTCCGGGTAGTACTGGTGGGTGTCACCCCCGAGGAAGCCGTAGTAGCGCTCGAAGCCGCGCCCCAGCGGCCACCTGTCGTAGGGGCCGGCGGCGCTCGACTGTTCGGCGGGGGTCAGGTGCCACTTGCCCACGGCATAGGTGTTGTAGCCCTGTGACAGGAGCACCTCGGAGAGGAAGCCGTTCTCGAAGGGGATGATGCCGTTGGAGCCTGGATAGCCGGTGGCCCCTTCGGTGATGCACGCCATGGCGTTGGAGTGGTGGTTGCGGCCCGTCAGGATGCAGGAGCGGCTGGGCGAGCACAGCGCGGTGGTGTGCAGGTTGTTGTACCGGAGACCGCCCGCCGCGAGCCGGTCCAGGTTCGGCGTGCGGATGGGTGAGCCGTAGCACCCCAGTTGTCCGAAGCCGGTGTCGTCCAGGACGATGAAGACGACGTTGGCCGCGCCCTTCCTGGCTCGCATCGGACTGGGCCAGGAGGGCTCGGACTCCTCGAAGGTCCTCCCGGCAACTCCGTTGAATGCTTTTCCCGGCTCGTATTCCTTCAACGGCATGACGCGCTCCTTCGACAGATGGACTCGAAGGACTGAAGGTGGGTTCCAGTATGCCGGGGTGAAGCGGGACGCCGGGTGGGAACGACGTTGGGCAACTCACGAACGGGGTCGCGAGCCCCCGGGGAGCCGTACCCGGCGCTGGCGGTGGAAGACCCTGCGCTCCAGCAAGGCCACCACCCAGCTCAAGGTGGCGACAGCTGGCGCGAGCACCGCCGCCAGGAGGGGGCTGCCGAGCGCGGCTTCGCAGCCCACCGCCGCCGCCACCCAGATGGACGCGGCCGTGGTGATGCCCAGGATGTAGTTGCGCCGCTTGAGGACGCTCGCGGCGCCCACGAAGCCGATGCCTGAAGTGATGCCCTGCAGTACGCGGAGCACGTCCTCATTCATGCGCGTGCCGAAGCGGACCGCGGTGGTGCAGAACAGCGTGGCGCCCAACGTCACCAGCAGGTGAGTCCTGACGCCTCCCGGCCGCCGGCGGTACGGAAGCCCCAGGGTGATGCCGGCGAAGGCCGCCAGGACGAGCCGCGCCCAGAGCTCCGTTTCCGTCTTCCACTCGAACATGCGTCGGGCTCCCGGGCCACGCCAGGCGTACCGCTCCCCTTTCCGTGACGCGCGAGGGCCTGGAAACGGTGCGCGCCACGTTGGCCGCTCGCCATGGTCCGGAAGGTGATGGCCATCGTTCACTGAACTGACACGCCCACGGCCTGCCGACCGCAGGAGCCCGCCTATCGCCCGACGGCACGGCACTCCCCCCCTCCGGCCCGATGATTCAAGGCCCGGCCGTGAGCTTCCTGAGTCCGCGGTTACGGACGCAACCTGGAGACAAGAGGAAGACGACCATGGCGAAGAAGGACAGCAACAAACCGAACATCCTGGTGATCTTCGGCGACGACATCGGCATGAACAACCTCAGCGCCTATTCCCACGGCGTGATGGGCTACAAGACGCCCAACATCGACCGGCTCGCGCGAGAGGGAATGATGTTCACCGACTACTACGGTGAGCAGAGCTGTACGGCGGGCCGCGCGGCGTTCATCACCGGCCAGAGCGTGTTCCGGACCGGGTTGAGCAAGGTGGGACTGCCGGGTGCCGCGAATGGCATGCGCCCCGAGGACCCCACCATCGCCGAGCTGCTGAAGCCCCTCGGCTATGCCACCGCGCAGTTCGGGAAGAACCACCTCGGAGACCGTGACGAGCACCTGCCCACCATGCACGGCTTCGACGAGTTCTTCGGCAACCTCTACCACCTCAACGCCGAGGAGGAGCCGGAGCGGTACGACTACCCCTCGCCGAAGGACTTCCCGCAGTTCCGGGAGAAGTTCGGCCCCCGCGGCGTCCTCCACTGCCGGGCCAATCCAGAGGGCGGGCAGAAGATCGAGGACACGGGGCCGCTCACCGCCAAGCGAATGGAGACCGTCGACGACGAGTTCCTCGAGGCGGGCACGAAGTGGATCCGCGAGCGGAACGCGGACGGCACGCCGTGGTTCATGTGGTTCAACACGACGCACATGCACCTGTACACCCACGTGAAGCCCGGAAGCCGCGGCCAGGCGGGACGGTGGCAGTCCGCGTACCACGACACGATGATCGACCACGACAAACACGTGGGAGCGATGCTCGACCTGCTGGACGAGCTCGGCATCGCGGACAACACCATCGTCATCTACAGCACGGACAACGGGCCGCACATGAACTCGTGGCCCGACGGCGGCATGACGCCCTTCCGCAGTGAGAAGGACACCAACTGGGAGGGCGCCTACCGGGTGCCGGCCTTCATCCGCTGGCCGGGGCACATCCAGGCAGGGTCGGTCTCCAACGAAATCGTGAGCCACCTGGACTGGCTGCCCACGCTCCTGGCCGCCGCCGGCGCGCCCGACGTCAAGGAACGGCTGCTGAAGGGATACAAGGCGGGCGGGAAGACCTTCAAGGTGCACCTGGACGGCTACAACGTCCTGCCGTACCTGACGGGACAGGAGCCGAAGAGCCCGCGCGAGGAGTTCTTCTACTTCTCCGACGACGGGGACCTGGTCGCGGTGCGCTTCGACAACTGGAAGATGACCTTCCTGGAGCAGCGCGCCCCCGGGACGCTCAAGGTCTGGGGAGAGCCCTTCATCGTGCTGCGCATGCCGAAGTTCTTCAACCTGCGCACCGACCCCTTCGAGCGGGCGGACATCACCTCGAACACCTACTACGACTGGTGCCTCAAGCACGCCTTCCTGGCGGTGCCGACCCAGGCCATCGTCGGGAAGTTCCTGGAGTCCTTCAAGGCCTTCCCGCCCAGGCAGAAGGCCGCGAGCTTCACCGTCGACCAGGTCATGGACAAGCTCACCGCCGGCCTCACCAGCCGGTAGGCGTCACATCCCAAGGAGGGCCCAATGCCACTGCACGGAAAAGAAGAAGTCCGGGACCACCTGAACGACGACGTCTACGCCTCGCCCGACCTGTCCGTCACGATGCCCAAGTACCGCATCCCCGACGACGAGCACAGCGCCGACCACGCCTACGCCGTGGTCCACGACGAGCTGCTGCTGGACGGCAACTCACGGCAGAACCTCGCCACCTTCTGCCAGACCTGGGCCGAGCCGCAGGTCCACCGGCTGATGGACGAGTGCCTCGACAAGAACATGATCGACAAGGACGAGTACCCGCAGACAGCCGAGATTGAAACGCGCTGCGTGAACATGCTCGCCGACCTGTGGCACGCGCCCGACGCGGCCCACACCGTGGGGACGTCCACCACCGGCTCCAGCGAGGCGGCGATGCTGGGGGGCCTGGCGCTCAAGTGGCGCTGGCGCAAGAAACGGGAGGCAGAGGGCAAGCCCACCGACAGGCCCAACCTCATCTGCGGGCCGGTGCAGATCTGCTGGCACAAGTTCGCGCGCTACTTCGACGTGGAGCTGCGCCAGGTGCCGCTGGCGCCCGGCCGCATGGTGATGACGCCCGAGGAGGTGCTCAAGCGCTGCGACGAGAACACCATCGGCGTCGTGCCCACGCTGGGCATCACCTTCAACCTGCTCTACGAGCCGGTGCAGGATATCTCCCAGGCGCTGGACGACCTCCAGCGGCGCACCGGGTTGGACATCCCCATCCACGTGGACGCGGCGAGCGGCGGCTTCATCGCACCGTTCATCCACAGGGACGTGGTGTGGGACTTCCAGCTTCCGCGCGTGAAGTCCATCAACACGTCCGGCCACAAGTTCGGGCTGACGCCGCTGGGCTGCGGCTGGGTGGTGTGGCGCGACGCGGCCGACCTGCCAGAGGAGCTCGTCTTCCGCGTGGACTACCTGGGCGGCGACATGCCGACGTTCGCCCTGAACTTCTCGCGGCCGGGCGGGCAGATCGTCATCCAGTACTACAACTTCCTCCGGCTGGGGCGGGAGGGCTACCGACGCGTGCAGCAGGCGTGCTCGGACACCGCCTTCGTCATCGCGAAGGCCATCCAGCAGCTCGACTTCTTCGAGGTCATCTACGACGGCAGGGGCGGCGTGCCGGGCGTGTGCTGGAGGATGAGGGAGGGCGCGAACCCGGGCTTCACGCTCTACGACCTGGCCGACCGCATGCGTGAGCGCGGCTGGCAGGTGCCCGCCTACCCCATGCCCTCGAACATCCAGGACGTGGTGGTGCAGCGCATCCTGGTGCGCCACGGCGTCAGCCGGGACCTGGCCGCGCTGCTGGTGACGGACCTGGTCGCCAGCATCCAGCACTTCCAGCGCCACCCGGTGAGCGCGCCGATGACGCGCGAGGAAGCGTCCGGCTACCACCACTGACGTGCCCGCCCCCGGCGTGCTCCCTGCGCCGGGGGCGTGGGTCCGAGTCCCCCCCTGCTTCCCAGCCCCGGCCGCCGGCCGTTGCGGCGCGAGCGCGGCTCTCCCATCTCTCTGCTACCCACCGACCCCGGAGGACTCCACCATGACGCAGGCCGCACGATGCCGGAGCCGCTGGCTCCTCTCCACCCTCCTGCTCACCCTGGGCGGCGCGGGCACCGCGCTGGGCGGCGCGCCCCAGACGAAGACTTCCCCGGCGTCCGCCCGCCCGGCGGCCTCCCCCGCCCCGGGGTCCGAGCTCCCCTCCGAGCAGGAGATCCACCAGGCCCTCCAGCGGGCCCACCAGGCCTTCGCCAACGACAAGGAGGGCAAGAACGCGGACTACATCCCCTACCTCGCGAAGGTGGACTCGAAGCTGTACGGCCTCGCGCTCGTCACCGTCGACGGACGGGTGTTCGTCGAGGGGCAGGCGCAGGCGCCCTTCCCCATCGAGTCCGTGTCCAAGCCCTTCACCCTGGCGCGGCTCATGGAGGAGGTGGGCGCGCAGAAGGTGGAGGACACGATTGGCGTGGACGCCACCGGCCAGCCCTTCAACTCCATCGTCGCCATCGAGATGAACGACGACCACCGGGCCGGCAACCCGCTCGTCAATGCGGGCGCCATCACCACCGTGAGCATGCTGCCGGCCCGCACGCCCGAGGAACGCTGGAAGAAGATCAACGACACCTTCGCCGCGTTCGCCGGCGAGCCGCTGCCGGTCAACAATGAGGTCTACAAGTCGGAGACGGCCACCAACACGCGCAACCAGTCCATCTCCGCGCTGCTGGAGTCCTACAAGGTGCTCGGCTCCCCGCGAGAACAGGCGCTGGACCTGTACACGCGACAGTGCTCCCTGGACGTGACGGCGAAGCAGCTCGCCACCATGGGCGCCACGCTGGCCAATGGCGGCGTCAACCCGGTGACGGGCCAGCGCGTGGTGAGCCCGGACACGGCGCGGCGGACGCTGGCGTTGATGGCCACCAACGGCCTCTATGAGAACACCGGCGAGTGGCTCTACCGGACGGGCGCGCCGGCCAAGAGCGGCGTGGGAGGTGGCATCGTCGCGGTGGTGCCCGGCCGCTACGCCATCGCCGTGTTCTCGCCCCCACTGGACGAGGCCGGCAACAGCGTGCGCGCGCAGAAGGCCATCACCCAGGTCATCAACACGCTGGGGGGCAACCTGTATGCCGCGAAGCCCATCCCCAGCGCCGGGTCCGCGACGGGAGGCTCCGGCACGAGCGGCCCGGAGCGCCCCTGACACGCGACGCAGGGCCCTCCCCCAGGTCCCGGTCCGCTATCGGCCGGGACACGTTGCTTCCGTCCCCGCGTCGTCCCGACGACGATGCCCCCCGCGTTCCGTTTGCGCGGAGCCCGCGAGTCCCCACCCTGCTGCACGGACCGGGCGCGGGGGACATACATGGGCCGAAAGCAATGGGTGGGTGGGCTCGCTGTGGCGGCGCTGCTCGCGCCGGCCCGTGGGTGGGCAGACGACGACGAGGACTCGAAGGAGGACGGCCCGTCGCTGACGGGCGGCTTCGACCGGCAGAAGGGCTTCCACCTCCAGTCCGCGGACGGCAACTACCTGCTGGGGCTGGGACTGCAGGCCGGGTACAAGATCGAGCCCATCTTCGTGGATGGCGAGGCCGAGTCCCGCACCGCCTTCTCGTTCCTGCGTCCCATCCTCAAGGGCAACATCTACCGGCCGTGGATCCGCTTCTGGACCTCGCTGGAGATGGCGGCGTTTCCCATCTACGTGCTGGACTCGTTCGTGGAAGTGCAGCCCATCGACGCGGTCGGCCTGCGCGCGGGCCAGCAGTACACGCCCCTGAGCCGGCACGAGTCGTGGGGACCGCAGCAGATCCTCTTCCCCGAGTTCGCGCCCATCGCCAACTACTTCTGGACCGGCCGCGACAAGGGCGTCACCTTCCTCGGCACGACGGAGCACCTGGAGTACTACGCGGGCATCTACAGCGGCTCGCCGCTGCGCACCATCACCTCGGAGCCCGGCCGCTACCAGCTCAATGCCCGGCTCACCTGCTCCCCCATGGGGAAGCCCGGCTACGGCGAGCTTCCCTTCATCATGTCCGGTGACAAGGAGCCGCCCCCGCTCAACGTGTCCTTCACCGTGCAGGGCGCGGGCGGCGAGGTGGAGCAGATCCAGGAGAACTTCAACCCGGAGGCCGGCATCTTCAAGATCGAGCGCGAGGGCGTGCGCCGCTTCGCCACGGGCTCGGTGGACGTGTTCGTGCAGGCCCGGCGCTTCAGCTTCTTTGGCGAGGCGTACCTGCGCCGCACCGATCCCCCCGGAGATGCGGCCCACTTCACCAGCTTCGGCGCGTGGGTGCAGGCCGACTATGTCTTCTACAAGAAGGTGCTGGATGCGGGGGTACGGCTCAGCTACCTGGACGCGAGCGGGAATGTAGACAACGACCTGCTCTACGTCGGCGAGGCCCAGCTCGCGTGGTTCGTGGACGCGCCGTACCTGGCCCTCAAGCTGCGCTACCAGATCGCCCACCAGGAGTCGCCGGACCCGGCCGCCGCCACGGGCCTCAGCCTGGCGAAGGACCCGGGCACCACGAACCTCATCACCCTGCAGGTCAACCTCTCCTTCTGACACGGCGAGGGCGCCTACACCTCCAGGACGATCTTCCCGAAGCTGGCGTTGGACTCCATGCGCCGGTGCGCGTCCGCCGCGCGCTCCAGCGGGAAGGTGGAGTCGATGATGGGGCGCACGCGCCCGGCGACCAGCTCCGGCAGCCACCGCTCGCGAAAGCGCCGGGTGACGGCCGCCTTCTCCTCCGGCGGCAGCGGGCGCAGCGCCATGCCCTTGAGCTGCAGGCGGCGCATGACCACCTGTCGCAAATCCAGCTCCGCGCTCATCCCCTCCAGCATGCCCAGCAGCAGCACGCACCCACCGAACTTCAGGACGGACAGGTTGCGCTCCAGCGCCGCGCCGCCCACGAAGTCCACCACCAGGTCCACGCCCGCGTTGCCATTGAGCGTCGGCACCTCGCGGGCGAAGTTGCGCTCCGTGCGCAGCACGCCCGCGTCGGCCCCCAGCTCCAGGCACCGGCGCCGCTTCTCCTCGGTGCTCACGGTGACGAACACCTTCGCGCCCACCGCATGCGCCACCTGGATGCAGGCGGTGCCAATCCCGCTGCCGCCCGCGTGGATGAGCACGGACTGGCCCTTGCGCAGGCCGCCCAGCTCCACCAGCGACTCGTGCGCGGTGATGAAGGCCTCCGGCGTGGCCGCGGCGTTCACGAAGGACCAGCCGTCCGGCATGGGGATGGCCATCCCCTCCTCCATGAGGCACGCCTCGGCGTAGCCGCCGCCGTCCACCAGGCCGAAGACGCGCTGGCCCGGGGTGAAGCCGCGCACCTCGGCGCCCACCGCCTCCACCTCGCCCGCCACCTCGATGCCCATGCGCGGGCTCTTGATGCCGGGAGGCAGCGGGTAGCCGCCGCTGCGCTGCACCGTGTCCCCGCGATTCAGGGCGGCGGCACGCACGCGCACGCGGAGCTGGCGGGGGCCCGGCCGCGGACGGGGCACCTCCGCCAGCCGGATGACCTCCGGCCCGCCGAACTCCTCCAGCACCACCGCCCGCATGGCCGCTTCAGTAGTTGGCATCGACGTCCACCGCGTGCTTGCGCAGCGGCACCAGGAAGGAACGCTCGAAGGTCATGAAGACGGTGCCGTCCGCCTTCACGCCCTTCGTCTCCACGGAGACCACGCCCTGCGTCTTGCGCGACTTCGACATGCGTTTGTCCAGCACGCGGCTCTCCGCGTAGATGGTGTCGCCCACGAAGACGGGGGCGGTGAGACGGACCTTGTCCCAGCCCAGGTTGGCCACGCCCTTGGCGCTGGTGCTGTTGAGGCTCATACCTCCAACGATGGCCAGCGTCACCAGGCTCGACATCAGCGGCCGCTTCCACTCCGTCTTGCTGGCGTACACCGCGTCGATGTGGAGCGGGTGCGTGTTGAGGCACAGCAGCGACTGCCAGATGTTGTCCACGTCGGTGAGGGTGCGCCCGGGCCGGTGCTCGAACACGTCGCCCACCTCGAAGTCCTCGTAATAGAGGCCGTGCGTCTCGCGGTAGCGCTGCTTGCCCACCTTCTTGTGGGCGGTGACCATCTTCTTCATGTGTCTCCCCTGCCGGCGCTCGTGCGCAGCGCGACGGGCTCCAGGGCCTCCTCCAGCTTCACGCTCGCCAGCACCCGCCGCGCGGCCGCCACCAGCGGAGGGCCCACCATGTTGCCACCCACGAGGTGGATGCCACCCTTCCCGTCATCCGCCTGGGCCAGCACGCGCCGTGCGTGGTCCACCATGCGGGCGGTGGGACGGAGCGCCTCGTGGATGAGGTCCACCTGGTCCGGGTGGATGACGATCTTCGCGGTGAAGCCCAGCGCGCGCGCCCGGCGCGTCTCCTCCGCCAGGCCCTCCGGGTCCTCCAGGTCGAAGAAGGGCGAGTCGATGGCGGCCAGCCCGGCGAGGCCCGCGGCCATGGCGATGCGTGAGCGCGCGTACAGCATGGGCTCCCACGTCATCGGCACGCCGAGCTGCGACGACAGGTCCGCCGCGCCGAAGATGAGGCCCCGCAGCCGGGGCGTGGCACCGGCGATGGCGTCCACCGCCGACACGCCCCGGGGCGTCTCGATGATGGCCAGCAGCACGGCGTCCGGGATGCGCTCGCCGAGCAGCTCGTCGAGCTGCTGCAACTCCACGGGCGACTCCACCTTGGGCAGCAGGATGGCGTCGGGCTGGGCGTCCGCGTCCAGCAGGGCGAGCACGTCCCGCAGGCCGTCCACGGTGCGCAGGCTGTTGATGCGCACCGTCATGGGGCCCCTGGGGCGGGTGCGACAGAGGTGGTCGACGGCGAGCCGGCGCGCCTCGGCCTTGAGGGCCCCGGGCACACCGTCCTCCAGGTCGAGCAACCCCACGTCCGCCCCCACCGCCGCCGCCTTGTCGAAGCGCGTGGGGTCCAGGGCGGGAGTCACGAGGTAGGTCCTGCTGGGAATGGGCAACGGCATGACGCCTCCGCTTTCTCTCTTCAAGCCACCGGCGCTGACACTTCCTGCACGGCGTCACACAATCGCTGCACGTCGTCCCGGGACAGGTTGGCGCGCAGCATGATGCGCAGGCCCGCCCGCCCCCTGGGGACGATGGGGAAGAACACGGCCGACGTGTAGAAGCCCCGCTCCAGCATCCGGCGCGAGCGCTCCACCGCCGCGGCCTCGGGGCCCACCTCGATGACCTTGATGGGGAAGTCCTCGCCCGTGGTGCGCGTGGGGATGCGCTCGTCGAAGGCGCGGATGTTGGCGCGCAGCGCCTGCTGCCGCTTCGACAGCTCCGCCGACCCGTGCAGGCGCGCGGAGCCCAGGCCGGCGCCGATGGCGGGGATGCACAGGCTCTGCGACCAGCCCAGCGGCCCGGCGAAGCGCCCCACCAGGTCCGTGTGGTGGGCCGCGCCGAGCATCACCGCCCCACCCGCCGTGCCGAAGCCCTTGCCCAGCGAACCGATGATGATGGTGCGCGGCCCCACCTCGCCTCCAATCAGCGTCCGCACGAAGCCCTCGCCCGACGTGCCGTAGAGCGAGAGGGAGTGCGAATCGTCGAAGTAGAGGAACAGGCCGTAGCGGTCCTGCAGCGCGAGCAGCTCCTTCACCACCGCCGCGCCGCCCATGGAGTAGAAGCCGTCCGCCACGTAGGCCACGCGCGCGTGCTTGCGGCAGACGTCCTCCAGGAAGTCCAGGTCGTTGTGCGGCGACGTGAGCACCTCCGTCTCGTCCGCGCAGATGGGCTTGATGAGGTTCATCGAGAAGTGCGCCGCCTTGTCGAAGACGAGCACCGGCTTCTGCTTCTCGGGCAGCAGGTGCCCCGAGGCGATGAGCGGCAACAGCCCCGCGCTGGCGGCGCTGGCCGTGGTGGTGACCACCGTCTTCGCGCGCCAGAGGCGGGACAGCTCCTCCTCCAGCTCGTCCAGGATGGACACGCGCACCCGCAGCCGGGAGATGGCCATGTCCATGGTCTTCTCGCGGCGGAGCGCGTCAATCGCGCCCTCGAGCACGTCGGGGTGCGAGTCCAGCCCCAGGTACGAGCAGGAGCACATGTTGATGAACTCGCGGCCGTCCGGCAGCTCGAGCGAGCCCCGTCCGGTGTTGCGCACCGACAGGTCCAGGAGCCCCGCCTCCTTCGCCGCCTGGAAGGAGGGATTGCCGTGGACGATCATCGACTCCGTGTTGCGGTAGCGGTTCTTCTCTTCCATGGAAGACCTCACAGCGAATCGGGGTTCGCCAGCACCCGGTCCATGAGCGCGAGCAGCGCGTCGCGCCAGCGCTCCGCGGTGGTGGGCTCGAACAGGTCGGTGTTGAACTCCAGGCTGCCGCTGAAGCCGCCCTCCCTCTCGTAGAACGCCAGGGACAGCTCGTAGATGGAGCTACCCCGGTCCGTGGACTCCATGGGTGCCAGCGTCAGGCCGGGCAGCGGCACCGGCTCCGCGGGCGCGTTCTGCAGCGCGAACATGGCCTGGAAGAGCGGCGGGCGGTTGGGCAGCCGCTGGACGCCGATGGCGTCCACCACCTGCTCGAAGGGCACCTCCTGGTGCGCGTACGCGCCCAGGGTGACGTCCCGCACGCGGGCGAGGAGCTGGCGGAAGGAGGGGCCGCCGCGCAGGTCCACGCGGAGCGCCAGCCCGTTCACGAAGAGGCCGATGAGCGGCTCCAGGTCCGGCAGCGTGCGGTTGGCGATGGGCGAGCCGATGACGACCTCGTCCTGGCCCGACTCGCGGCAGAGCACCGCGCCGAACAGGGCCAGCAGCGCCATGAAGGGCGTCACCCGCTCCTGCTGGCAGAGGGCGTTGAGCGCGTCGCTGTGCGTGCGGCCCAGTTCCACCGGCAGCGAGGCGCCGTTGAAGGTCCGCGTCGCCGGCCGGGGCTTGTCGGTGGGGAGGGCGAGCAACGTGGGCGCGCCGGCCAGCGCCGCGCGCCAGTAGCCCAGCCGGGACTCCAGCTCGCTCCCGGCGAGCCAGCCCCGCTGCCACGCCGCGAAGTCCGGGTACTGCACGCGCAGCGGCGGCAGCGCCAGCGTCACGCCCGTGGAGAGCGCCGTATAGAACAGCCCCACCTCGCGGGTGAGGATGCCCTCGGACCAGCCGTCCGACAGGATGTGGTGCTTGCTGAAGAGCAGCAGGTGCTCGTCGTCCGCGAGCCGGAACAGCTCACCGCGCACCAGCGGCCCGCGCGTCAGGTCGAAAGGACGGCGCGCCTCCTCGGAGATGCGCCGGAACACCTCGTCCCGCGCGTCCTCCCGCCCGCGCAGGTCCGTCACCGGCAGCGCGAAGTGGAACGACGGGGCCACCTTCTGCAACGGGCGCCCGTCCTCCTCGACGAAGGTGGTGCGCAGCGACTCGTGCCGGTCCACCATCGCCTGGAGCGCGCCGTGGAGCGCCTCCACCTTCATGTCCCCGACGAAGCGGTACGTCCCCAGCTGGTTGTAGGCCGTGGACGCGGGGTTCAGCTTGAACAGCTTCCAGAGCCGCTCCTGCGAGAAGGACAGCGGCAGCGGCCCGTCGCGAGGCACGCGGACCAGCGGGGGCAGTGAGCGCACCGGCGCGCCCTGCTCCGCCTCGATGCGCCGCGCGAGGTCGGCCACGGTGGGCCCCTCGAACATGGCGCGCAGCGGCAGCTCCACGCCCAGCGTGTGCTGCATGCGGGAGAGCAGCTGGGTGGCGAGCAACGAGTGACCGCCCAGCGCGAAGAAGTCGTCGTGCACGCTGACGCGCTCGCGCCGGAGCACCTGGCACACCAGCGCGGCGACCTGCTCCTCCACGGGTGTGCGCGGCGCCACCGACTCACGGCCCTTCACGCCCGCGCCCACCGTGTCCGGGTGTGGCAGCGCGCGCCGGTCCACCTTGCCGTTGCTGGTGACGGGCAGCGCGTCCAGCACGACGAAGGCCGACGGCACCATGTACTCGGGCAGGCTCTTGCGGAGGAAGGCGCGCAGGACCTGGGGGTCCGGCGTGTCGGCGTTGCGCGGCGCGAGGTACGCCACCAGCGCCTTGCCGCCGGGCATGTCGTCGCGCGCCACCACCGTCACCTCGCGCACGCCCGGGTGGCGGGACAGCGCCACCTCCACCTCGCCGGGTTCGATTCGGAAACCGCGCAGCTTCACCTGCGCGTCGCGGCGACCGTGGAACTGCAGCCGCCCGTCCGGCAGCCACCGCGCGAGGTCTCCGGAACGGTAGAGGCGAGCGCCGGGCGTGGAGCTGTACGGGTCCGGGATGAAGCACTCCGCCGTCAGCTCCGGCCGCCGCAGGTAGCCCCAGGCCAGGCCGTCGCCCCCGATGAACAGCTCGCCCGGCACGCCCACGGGCACCGGCCGCAGGTGCGCGTCCAGCAGGTACACGCGCGTGTTCGCGATGGGCCGGCCGATGGAGACCGAGTGCCCCACCCCGGCCGGGTCCGTCAGCACGTGGCAGCAGGTGAAGGTGGTGCCCTCCGTGGGGCCGTAGCCATTCACCAGCCGCCCGCCGAGGACCAGGTGCTCGCGCACACGCTCCGGCGGCAGCACATCGCCGCCAGCGAGCACCTGCCGCACCCGCGCGAGGGACGCCGGCTGGCCCGCGACCATCTGCTCGTAGAGCGCGGCCGTCAGCCACAGCGTGGTGATGCCGTGCCTGTCCAGGACGCGGCCCAGCTCCTCCAGCGACAGCGGATGCGGCGGCGGCACCACCAGCCGGGCGCCGTGGAGCAGGCTGCCCCACAGCTCGAAGGTGGAGGCGTCGAAGGCCAGCGGCGCCAATTGGAGGAAGACCTCGTCAGGTCCCAGCCGCGCGAAGCCCGTGCCCAGCACCAGCCGCGTCACCGCGCGGTGGGGTACGCAGACGCCCTTGGGCCGGCCGGTGGAACCGGACGTGTACATGACGTACGCCAGGTCCGCGCCCGTGGTCTCCATGCGTGGCGCTGTGTCCGGCGCGGCGGCGATGCGCGCGGCGTCCGCGTCGAGGAAGAGCGGCCGCACTCCGCCCGGGGGAAGGTGCCGCGACGCGCCCTCCAGCGTGAGCACGCGCGCGGCACCGGTGTCCTCCAGCATGAAGCCGAGCCGCTCGGCCGGAGCGGACGGGTCCAGTGGCACATAGGCGGCGCCGGCCTTCAGGATGCCGAGCACGGCCACCACGGCCTCCGGCGAGTGCTCCAGGCACAGGGCCACCCTGTCTCCGAGGCGTACACCCTCGGCGAGCAGGTGGTTGGCGAGCCGGTTGGCGCTTCGGTCCAGCTCCGCGTAGGTGAAGGCCCGGCCCGCCGACTCCACCGCCACGGCGTCCGGGGTGCTGGCGGCGCGGGCCTCGAACAACGAGGGCAGGCTGACGTCGCGCGGGTACTCCACGGAGGTGGCATTCCAGTCCACCAGCACCCGGCGCCGCTCCACGGTGGGCTGGAGGGACAGCTCGGACAGGCGCCGCGCCGGGTAGAGGACGGCGTTCTCCAGGAGCACGCGCAGGTGCTCCATCATCCGCGCCGCGGTGGCCGGATCGAACAAGTCCGTCCGGTACTCCAGGGTGCCTGCGATTCGCTGGGGAGACTCCACCAGCGTGAGGGTGAAATCGAACTTGGACGTGCCACTGTCCACCGCGTCCAGCGGCGTGAGCGTGAGGCCGCGCAGCGACAGCTCCAGGGGCGGCGTGTTGAGCAGCCCCAGCGCCACCTGGAAGAACGGCGTGTGCCCGAGCTGCCGCGCCGGCTGGAGCACCTCCACCAGCTTCTCGAAGGGCACGTCCTGGTGGGAGTAGGCGCCCAGCGTCACCTCCTTCACGCGGGCGAGCAGCTCGCGGAACGTGGGGTCTCCGCCCAGCCGCGTGCGCAGCACCAGCGTGTTGACGAAGAAGCCGATGAGCCCCTCCGTCTCCGCCTGACGGCGCCCGGCGATGGGCGCGCCCACGCAGAGGTCGTCCTGGCCCGAGTAACGCGCCAGCACCGCCTGCAGCCCCGCCAGCAGGGCCATGAACAGCGTGGCCCCTTCCGCGCGGCAGAAGCTGCGCAGGTTCCGGGTGAGGGCCGAAGGCAGCTCCACGTGCATCATCGCACCCGGGTTGCGCGTGTCCGCGGTGCGCGGCCGGTCCGTGGGCAGCTCCAGCTGGGGCGGCGCGCCCTCCAACTGCCGCTTCCAGTACGCGAGCTGCCCGTCCAGCACGTCCTCCTGGAGCCACTCGCGCTGGCGCACGGCGTAGTCCGCGTACTGGATGGGCAGCTCCGGCAGTGGCGACGGCTGGCCGGAGAGGAAGGCGTCGTACAGCGCGCCCACCTCGCGGATGAGCACGGAGAGCGACCACGCGTCGGAGACGATGTGGTGCATCGTCACCAGCAGCACGTGCTCCTGCTCCGAGAGACGGACGAGCCCGGTGCGCAGCAGCGGCCCGCGCGTCAGGTCGAAGGGGCGCCGGGCCTCCTCGCGCGCGAGGCGCAGGGCCTCCGCGTCCCGCTCCGGCCCGGGCAGGCGCCGCAGGTCCGCCACGTCCAGCTCGCACGGCATGCCGGGGTGGATGACCTGGACGGGCCGGCCCTCACGCGCGCGGAACGTGGTGCGCAGCGACTGGTGGCGGCGCACCACCTCCGTGAAGGCCCGCTCCAGCGCCGGCACGTCGAGCGCGCCCTTCAGCCGCAGCGCGGCCGGGATGTTGTAGAGCGAGGTGCCCGACTGGTACTGGTCCACGAGCCACAACCGGAGCTGGGCGAAGGACAGCTCCGCTTCCTCCGTGCGCGCCACGATGACCGGCGTGCGAGCCCGCTCCGGCGCGGGGAAGCTCTTCTTCAATGGTTCCATGGCGGGATTCCCATCGACTCGGTGGGGCCAACGCGGCCGCGGTGGATGAAGCGGAATCGGACGGTGCTCCCGGTGGCGGCTCCACTCCGCGCGCGGTGGGAGCGCGCGACGACAGCGCTGACCTGCACGGAGGAGAGCGGCACCGGCAGCAGATGCTCACACTCCGTGCGGCAGAGCAGGCGTGTGAGAAGCAGGCCCCCGCAAGGCCGGCAGGAAGGCTGACGAGCCTTCGAGCCATGAGGCCACACGGACATGCCGAACTGAGGGCGCATGAGGGGAGCCGCGAAGGCGAGGGGGCGCCTTCGGGCTAGTCGGGTCTTACTTAAAAACCCGTGTGTGCCGCCATGCCTTGTTTATGACTGCCTTTGCACACCCAGAGCATAAACATGGAGCGGGATGCGAAACACACCCGCACGCTCCTGTCTGACTACAGAGGCGGGACTGACCCGCCCCGGGCCTGGATGACTTCAATCACAGAACACATGTCTCGGAGCCCGGTGTGCGCAGGGCCCCGAGACAGTGGGTGGAGCGACTACGGGCAGTCCAGCGTGCAGGCGGCGTGCGTCTCCCACGGCTGGCAGATGGCGTCACCGCACGAGGAGTTGAGGAACGTCTCCAGCACGGCCTGACGGTGCGGCAGGAAGGTACCGGTGAGCGCTGGGGAGATGTTGTAGCGCGGGCCGAACGGGCCGGGGGACGTCTGCTCCGACACGTGGACGAAGCCCAGCGACGGGGGCCAGATGATGCCGCCGCCCAGGTTGGCGCCGTTGCTGAGCTGGTGGCAGCCCCCACACGACAGGGCCAGCGAGCGCGCGACGACCTGCTGCGGCGTCAGCGCGCTGGGGATGGCGGTGAGCGCGGCCTGGATGTTGCCGTGGAAGACGCTGGGGCCCGGGCCGAAGTGGAAGAGGTAGTCATTCTCCGGGCCCTGAGCGTTGCTCTGCCCGCTGTTCTCCGGCTGCGTGGAGGCGAAGTTGAACAGGTTGATGTCGTTGATGGCCAGGTTGGGCACCTGCGACGGGAACTGCGCGTTCTGGAAGTTGAAGGCCTCCGGATGACCGGAGGCCGGGTTGAAGAGCAGCCCACCCGGATTGGTCGAGTCCACCACCGGCCGGAAGTTCAGCGCGCAGGGCACGGAGCCGCACATCGTGCGCAGGACCTTGAACTCACGCAGCGTCCAGGGCGGCTGCATGAACTGGTTGGTGCGCACCTGGCCCGTGGCCGGAATCCCCGTGCGGTTGCCGTAGTTGTCGTAGTGGACCACCGGCATGAAGCCGCCGCCCAGGCCGGTGAAGTAGAAGTTCTGCAGCCCGGCGATGCGCGTGGCGAGGCTGGCCGTGGTCAGCGACGCCCAGAAGTTCGCCACCGGCATGCAGCCCGCGAGCCCGAGGGCCGGCGTGGGGTTGGGCAGCACCGCCTCGAAGATGAGGAGGTTGCGCTGGCCCGGGTTGGTGATTCCGGAGCGCTTCGCGTAGACGATGCGGTACTCGCCGCAGTCCGTCCCGCTCACCGGCGCCAGGTCGAAGCGGTTGACCAGCGCGGTGGGGACGTACTCGTCCGGGTTGACCGAGGGATTGATGAAGGGATTGACGGTGGCCTGGTTCCCCTCGACGCGCGGACACTGGTAGGGGAAGTTGTTGAAGCCCGGCGTACAGCCGGGCGGCGTCGCCGTGCTCCACCAGTTCTGGAAGAGCGCCAGCGGGGTGAGGCCCGCGACGGCCGACTGGGTCACCAGTTGCTGCATCACCTTCTGCAGCGGGAAGTTCTTCACGATGGCGTCATCGGTGACGATGAGCGAGCTGCGCGGGTCCAGGGGGGTGGCCTGCGCCGAGGGGCCCCGTGGCGGCAGCGCCACCGCGCCGATGCCGCGGCGCTCCGGGTGGGAGGACTGCTCCGGGACGACGACTTCCGGAGTCACTTCCGGCGTCGTCATGGGAGGCGAGGCCTCCGGAGGCGCCTCGCCACAGCCAGCCGCCCATGCCAGCGCGACGCCTCCCAGCGCCAGACGCCACGGGATTCGCTTCCAATCACTCACCTGCTTCATGTGTGACCTCGTACTCGCGCGGACGGCCGCGCCCTCCTGCCATGGATGGACCCCGGCCGGTCGTGGTCCAGGCTCGCGGAACCGGCAGAAAGTTCCACGAATCTTGGACTGTACGATATTCACCACGTGTGAAGCGAGACATCCAATGATGATGAAGCTTTGCGGCGAGGTGTCTCGACGTGTAACGCAAAATGCTACACTTTACAGCGAAGCGTCTCGGTGTGTAACGCGGAATGCTACAACGGCCCGGGTCGGCGGATGACGACTGAGCCGTTGCCTTCGTGGGGAGTCCTTGAGCATGGTGGGGCATGGCCTTCTCAGCGACCCACATCGGCACGGCGACCCTGCTGCTCGAAATCGGTCCGCTCCGCATCCTCACGGACCCGGCGTTCGACCCGCCGGGGCGCACGTATGGCTTCGGCTGGGGGACGAGCTCGAAGCGCACCGCGGGCCCCGCCCTTCCCCTGGAGCAGATCGGACACCTGGACGCGGTGCTCATCACCCATGACCAGCACGCCGACAACCTCGATGACGCGGGGCGCACGCTGCTGCCCCGCGCGGCCCACCTGGTGACGACGCCCGCGGCGGCCCGGCGCCTGGGCCACTCCGGCGCGGTGGGGCTGAAGCCCTTCGAGTCGACGACGGTGGGCGACGTGCGCATCACCGCCACGCCCGCGCGCCATGGCCCGCCGGGCTCGCTGCCCATCGTCGGGCACGTGGTGGGCTTCCTCCTGGAGTCCCCCTCGCTCCCGGGGCCCGTCTACATCTCCGGCGACACCGTCTGGTTCGACGGCGTCGCGGAGGTGGCCCGGCGCTTCCGAGTCCACACCGCCTTCCTCCACCTGGGCTGCGTGGGGTTCCCCCTCACCGGGCCGCTCCGCTACACGTTCAACGCGCGGGAGGCCGTGGTCGCCGCCCAGGCGCTCGGGGCCCAGCGCATCGTCCCGGTGCACTACGACGGGTGGACCCACTTCAGGCAGGGCCCCGACGAGGCCCGGCGGGAGCTCACCCGGGCGGGGCTCGCGGACCGGGTGACGTGGCTCACCCCGGGCGAGCGCACGTCCCTCGACGGATAAAAATAACAAAGACAAACTGGATGTAACACGGAAGTCCGTGAATACTGCCCCTGCCCGCGCAAAAGCCTCTCATTCATCCGCGCGGGAAATGGGGGAATCACCGTGTACAACACCAGGAAGCAGCTCGTCGTATGGCTCATGGCACTCACCACCGCGTGCGGGGGCACGGCGGGCGAGACACCCGAAGCGGATCAAGGCACCGTCAGCGCCCTCGCGGAGGAGCCGCTGCCGGGACAGCCCACCGTCATCAACTCCGAAAAGTCGGGCATCGTCCGCTTCGACGCCACCGGTGACAAGGTGGTGTTCCAGCCCGCCAGCTCCAAGCCGTTGCAGTTCCAGGACTGGAAGGCCTTCGCGGAGTACGCGCAGAAGACGCTCAACGCGCGCGTCCACACCCACCCCGAGACGGGCGAGTTCGAGGGCGTCAGCGGCGACTACGACATCGCCGGAGCGCCGGGGATGGCGGACGCGGAGACCAAGACGGTGCGCGACGTCGTCAACCCGGTGGGCGCCTTCCTCGGCGGGCTCCAGGGGTACGTCTACATCGGCAAGGAGCGCATCTGCGTCCGCCCGGAGGTCTGCGGGGACTTGCAGATCCCGCCGAAGGACGGGAAGGCCGCGCAGGCGCTCAAGAGCACGGGCCCCACGGCGCAGGGGGAGCGTTACGCGTTCGACGGCACCGGCACGTTCTGCAACGCCTCCGGCTTCTGCATCCGGGGCTACGCCATCAACCTGCACTCGGTGTTCAGTTGGACCAGCAGCGCCACCGAGCGTGTCAGCGGCGGGACGCGGACGGAGCGCTTCTTCTGCTGGAAGGGCATCATCCCGTGGGTGTGCTCGCGGCAGGTGGGCGAGCCGCACTCGATGCGGGTGGTCGTCACGTACGTGGACCTGCTGGGCACCGCCTTCAGCGGAGGCAGCAGCAGCGCCAACAACTCGGAGAAGGTGGAGCGTGGCTCGTTCTGGATTGGCCCCTTCAACCCCTTCAACCCGCCCGCCGCCGTGAGGGCCTGGGCCACCTGCGGCGCCCACTCCGGCAGCACCGCCAGCGGTAGCACGGGGACGCGCAAGTCGGCCACCGGGTTGATGGGCTGCCCGTAGTGACGTGAGGTGACGATGCGCGCGGGTCCTGCTGCTCGGGGGCCCGTGCGCGTCGCTCAGCCGTCGCCGCGGAGCGCCTCGTTGGGCGGCACCCGCAGGGCGCGGCGGGCGGGGAGCCAACTGGCCAGCAGTGCCACCGCCCCGAGCAGCAGGGGCACGACGCCGAAGGTGAAGGCGTCGAACTCGCCCACGCCGTAGAGCAGGCCGGACAGGCTGCGCGCGAGCACTGCGGCGCCCACCAGCCCCAGGGCCACCCCCACCGCGGCGAGCCGCACGCCCTGCCCCACCACCAGCCACATCAGCTGGCTGTCCCGGGCGCCCAGCGCGATGCGGATGCCCAATTCGCGCGTGCGCTGGCTCACCGAGTACGCCAGCACGCCGTACAGCCCCACCCCCGCCAGCACCAGCCCCAGCACCGCCAGGGCCGCCAGGAGCGTGCCCAGCACCTGCGTGCTCCCGAGGTTGGCGTCCACCAGGTCCACCATGGAGCGGACCTGGACCAGCGGCAGGTCCGGGTCCACCGCGCGCAGCGTCTCGCGCAGGATGGGCGCCAGGGCGGCCATGTCCTGCGAGGTGCGCACGGCAAGCAGCATGTACAGCACCTCGAACTGGCCCACGGGGAGGTACACCTCACTGGCCGGCGCCGCATCCACACTGTCGTGGTGGACGTCACCCACCACGCCCACCACCTCGCGGAAGGGCTCGTCGTCGAACGTCAGCTTCACGCGCTGCCCCACGGCGCTGCGTCCGGGGAACCAGGTGCGGGCGAAGGTCTCGCTGACCACCACCACGGGCGCCGTGCCCGGACCATCCGAGGCCTCGAGGCCTCGCCCTTCCTTGATGGGGATGCGCAGGGTGGCGAAGTAGCTGTCGCTCGCGGTGCGGAAGGTGCTCAGTTCCCGGGTCTCCGCGACGGAGGCGGGCTCGCCCGGCAGCAACACGGTGGCCAGGCCCTTGCGCCCCCACAGCGGCACCGTGCTGGCCAGACCCGCGGACTCCACACCCGTCAGCCCCCGCACCCGCTCCAGCACCGACGCGAGCACCACGCGGCGGGCGGCGTCATCCTTGTACTTCTCTGCGGGAACGAACACCTCCGCCACGGTGACACCACGAGGCTCGAAGCCCAGCGGCACCTGATGCAGCGAGTGGAGGGTGCGCAGCATCAGCCCCGCGCCCACCAGCGGCACCAGTGCCAGCGCCACCTGCGCCACCACCAGCGCGGCGCGAGCGCGTCCCTGCCCCGTGGCACCACGTCCCCCATGCAGTCCTCCGAGCGCCCCACGTCCGTCGGCCCGCGCCGCCCTCAGCGCCGGCACCAGGCCGAACAGGACGCTGGTGAGCAGGGACAGCGCTCCGGCGATGGCCAGCGCATGTGGCTCCAACCGCACCGCGTCCGGAGGCAGCACCTCGACGGGGACCAGCACGCGCAGCACGTCCATGCCCCACAGGGACAGCAGCAGGCCGGCCGCGCCTCCGGCGAGCGCGAGCATTCCGCTCTCCACCAGGAACTGGCGCATCAACTGGACACGGCTCGCGCCGAGGGCGGCACGCACCGACACCTCGCGCTCCCGCGCGCTGGCCCGGGCCAGGAGCAGGTTCGCCACGTTGGCGCAGGCCACGAGCAGCACCAGCGCCACCACGCCCGCGAGCAGCCAGAGCTGCGCTTGCGTGTCCTCCACCACCTGCGCGTGCAGGGGCAGCACGCGCGCGCCCGACGCCTCGCCCGCGAAGGCCTCCTCGTGGGCCATCGAGGTCGCCAGCGCGTCCAGTTCCTCCCGCGCGCGCTCCACCGGAATGCCGGGACGCAGGCGGCCCAGGGCGCGCAGGAAGATGTCCTCCGGGCGCTCTCCTCCGGCGAGGTCCGGAGCCAGCGGCGTCCAGATGTCCGCGCCGGGCGCGAGGCGGAAGTCCGCGGGCAGAACGCCCAGCACCGTGTACGGCCGGCCACTGAGGTTCAGCGTCCGGCCCACCACGTCCGGGCTTCCGCCGAAGCGGCGCTGCCACAGCGCGTGGGAGAGCAGGAGGACCTGGTCGCGCCCGGCCACCTCCATCTCCGCGCCGAAACCCTGGCCGAGGATGGGCCGCACTCCGAGCATGGGCAGCAGATTCACCGTCACGCGCCCCGAGCGCAGGCGCTCCGCCGGGCCATCGCCGGTGAGCGTGAAGTCGCGCACCGTCATGCCCTCCAGGGACTGGAAGGAATGCGTGCGCTCGCGCCACGCCTGGAGGACGCGGAGCGACACGCCCATGCGCTCCATCCGGGGGCTCGACTGGAACAGGCGGACCAGCCGCTCCGGCTCGGTGTACGGCAGCGGCCGCAGCAGCACCTGGTACACCACGCTGAAGACGGCGGTGGTGGCGCCGATGGCCAGCGCCAGCGTGGCGATGATGACCAGCGTGAAGCCGAGCTCGCGCCGCATGCGGCGCAGGCTGAGACGGACGTCCTGGAGGAGCTGGGACATGGGGGCCTCGAGTGAGTGCAACTCTAGCGCCAGACGGGAGTGGGCTTCCTGGCGCCCCGCGCTTGGCGCACCCGAGGCGCGCCGGAAGCCCGGGGCCGTGTTCGGACATGGCACGCGTCATTCCCGGAAGCGGACAGCATGTCGCATTGCCCCGACAGGCCTCCGGGGACATAACCGCTGGCGTGAGCACGCACGAGCCCCAGGCCTGGTTCCTCCTGTCCGGTGACGAAGAGACGTCCGCGCTGAATCACCCGTGGCCCGAGCCGAGGGAAGGAGGCGTCCAGTTCGTCGTCGACGAAGCGCTGGGCTCGCGAGGCAGAAACGAGCTGCTCGAGCTGTATCGAGACCTGGCGGAGAAGATGCTCACGGTCTTCCGGGAGCTCGTTCCGCCGGGGGAGTGGCTCTACGCGCTCGACCATCACCACACGAACTACCGCCTCTTCCCGCACGTGCGCTTCGAGAAGGGCGCGACGCTCGAGGAGATGACGGGCAACTACACCGAAGAGCACTTCCAGATGGCGCTGCGGAAGGTCCAGCCGCCGCCCTTCGCGAGTCGGTGGCCGGTGACCGTCCAACCCGATGGAGACCCCGAGCACTGGTTCGCGCCGCCTGACTTCCGCTTCGTCTACTCCGCCCGCTACACCGTTCAGATCTCCAACGGCCAGGCCACCGCCGAGGCGGAGACCTATGAATTGCGGGGACGCGAGCTCGTCGAAGCCGTCGAGCGGAACCTGCCGAAGCTCTTCCTCCTCGGGCGCCGGCTTCCGGTAACGGAGTAGCAGGAGCGGGGTTCCTCAACGAGCCGGCCGCGAGATGTCCGTGAGCGCACAAGTGTCCCTTGTCCACATAGAGAGGGACTCGGCATGTGGCGAAGATCCCGAAGAGACCCAGTCCCCCGAACCGCCCGAGGGAGCCGATGCGAGGAACATGCATACCCAGGCGGTTCCTGGAGGCATGGACGCTCCTGTTGGCAGCCGCCCTTTGGGGCTGCACACATGCCCAACGACCAGAGCGCCGCGTCTACGTGATCTCGGAAGACGCGGCTGGAGTAGGCGGCTCGGGCACACGCGATTGCGACGCCGAGCACGTCGATTGCTTCGATAAGTGCTGGAACTCCACACCGCCACTGAGCAGCATCAAGAAAGGCTCAGGGAAACATCATGAGTACTGCACGGAGGAATGCCGGAAGGCGTACATGGATTGCATCGAGGAAGAGGAGCACTCGAGGCACGACACGGAACGCACGGCATTGCGGTTCTCGAGCATCGACGGCGCGCTGGATTGGTTGAGGGACCACAAGTCGGAGGTGGCCATCGGCACCATCGTCATCGTTGCGGGCGTGACGTTCATGGTCGCAACTGGCGGCGCCGGTGCGCTGGTTCTTGCGCCGCTTGCTCTTTGAGCCCATGAAAGAAGGATTGCGAAATGACAACCAACAACGACTTCGAGATGGACTCGACGCTTCGCATCCTCGACGCGGCCAGCAAGAACTACCCGGCCGGCTCGAAAGAAGAGGCGACGGTTCAGCTTGCAGCGATCTCGTTGCTCTACCTCCGCAAGATCCAGAAGCTGGAGGACTTCCTCGAGTACTACCGCGAGTTCTCCGATCCATCCTTCAGCGTCCCCATCGCGCAAACCTTCACGACGCAGGATGAAGCAGATGCATGGTTGCGCGGTGGGAGCGCCAATGACGGCGACCTCGTCAAGATCGCTGGCCAGGGCTTCCAGGTCGTTCGCTTGCCGAGAGGCTTGAAGTTTCTTCGGACGCCTCTTCCGGAGGAATTGGGGCCTCCTCGCTCAACGTAGGCGGCCCCCTCCCTCCGTTCGGAAATACTTCGTCACGGATGTGAAACACAGGAGTCACGACTCCGCCTCAAGGTGTCACCTCGCAGCAACAGCGCCGGCACGGAGCCGGCCCTGACCGAGGGTTGCCTGCTCTCACGAGGAGAGTCGTATGCACGGAGTCCCGCGCGTCGCCGCGCTCGCCACCGCCTTGTTCCTCGTCGCCGCCTGTGGCGATGGCCGCCCGGATGGTTGGAGCGAGGAGTCCCACGGCAAGAATGCGAAGCCGGCCTATGACGTCGTCTTCCCGTCCGACAAGGTCCAGCGGCTCGACGTCGTCATCTCCGCCTCCGACTGGCAGTCCATGCAGGACGACATGACAGACATGCTCGGTGATTTCGGCACGGGCGGCACCATGAACCCCGGCGGTGGTGCTCCCGACGGCGGCATGCCCGGCGGTGGCATGCCCGGCGGCGGAGGAACGCTTCCCGCGGAGCTGATCACGGCCTGCCAGGGCAAGGCCGCGGGTGACGCGTGCACCGCGACCCTCTTCGGCAACACCTTCACCTCCACCTGTGCCTCCATCCCCGACGGCACGGGGACGCTCGCCTGCACTCCGCAGGGCGGAGGCCCGGGCGGCCCCGGAGGCCCGGGCGGCGCGGACGGAGGCACCGGCGGCATGCCAGGGGGCGGCGGAAGCATGGACCTCATCCCCCGCACCCCGGTGTACGTGCCCGCCACGGTGCGCTTCAACGGTCAGACCTGGTGGAACGTCGGCATCCGCTACAAGGGCAACTCCACGCTCTCGGGAGGCTGGCGCTCCGGCATCGGCAAGCTGCCCTTCCGGCTCAACTTCGACAAGTTCGAGGACCAGTACCCCGAAATCGAAGGCCAGCACTTCTACGGCTTCAGCAAGCTCTCCCTCTCCAGCAACCAGGGCGACACCTCGTACATCCGGGACCATGTGGCCTCGGACACCTTCCTCGCCGCGGGCGTGCCCACCGCGCACACGGGCTTCATGGCCGTGTACGTGGACCACGGTGCCGGGCCCGAGTACTTCGGCCTCTACACGTCCGCCGAGGACCCGCAGAAGTCCCTGCTCGACTCGCACTTCGGCAACCACGACGGCGCGCTCTATGAAGCGGACGGCACCGGCGCCACCTGGGGCGCCTTCGACCAGGAGTCCTTCGAGCCGCAGTCCGACGCCGCCGAGGCGACGTGGGAGAGCGTGGAGGCCGCCATCGCCACGCTCCACTCCGACCGGAGCGACGCGGCCGCCTGGCGCGCGCGACTGGAGGAGCGGCTGGACGTGGATGGGTTCCTCCAGTGGCTCGCCGTCAACACGGTGATGGTGAACTGGGACAGCTACGGGAACATGTCCCACAACTACTACCTGTACGCGGACCCGAACGACGGCAACCGGCTGCACTGGATTACGTGGGACCACAACCTGTCCATGTCGTCCAACCGCACGCTGTCGCTGACGCTCTCCGAGGTCACCGGGTCCTGGCCACTCATCCGCTTCCTCATGGATGACCCGGTGTACCGCGCGCAGTACGAGCAGTACGCCCGCGAGTCCATCGACGGCCCGCTCTCCCCGGCCACGATGAAGGCGCGCATGCAGGCGGCGCACGACCTCATCGCGCCCTATGTGTCGGGCGACACCGCCGAGCGCGAGGGCTTCACGTACACCAACGCGCAGCAGTTCGACGCGTCGCTCACGGGCAGCGCGGGGCTGTTCGGCTTCGTCGAGCAGCGCGAGGCGGCGGTGCGCTCCACCTTCGGGAACGCCCCATGAACGCCCTCGCCTGGACCGCGGCCCCGCCCATGAACTGCGACGCGCCAGACCTGGACCACGAGCGGCGCTTCCAGCCGCTCCTCGAGGCGATGGAAGCGTTCCTGCGCGCCACCGGGCCCTACACCGAAGCCCGCGTCTACGAGCCCGGCCACCCCCACGCCTTCACGCGCACCACGTACTTCGACACTCCGGCGCTGGACCTCCTCGCGTCCGCGGGCAGCGGCCATGCCCAGCGCCTGCGCCTGCGCGAGTACGCGGCGGCGGTGGACCTGGGGCAGCCGCCCGTCCTCACCGGGCGGCGCTTCCTGGAGGTGAAGGTGACGTCCGGCGAGCGGCGCACGAAGTCGCGCTGCCTGCTCTCGGCGGAGGAGGCGCAGGCGCTGCTGGCCGGCCTGTCGCTCCCCGAGGGCAGCGCCGCCGCGGGACTGCTTCAGCGGCTCGCCCGGGGCCCGGTGATGCCGTGGGTGACGGCCTGGTACCGGCGTGTCACGCGCACGACGGCGGATGAGCGGGTCCGCATCACGCTCGACCAGGACCTCGCCTTCGCCCTGCCCCCGCTGCCGGGGGACCCGGCCGAGCCCACACGCCTGCTCGAACGGGCCTCCGCCGCCCTGCTCGAGGTGAAGTGGCAGGGCCGCGCGCCCGCGTGGTTGGAGCAGGCGCTCCGGCCGCTCGCACCCTCGGAAACGCAGGGCTCGAAGTTCGAACAGGGCATGCGCGTGCTCCTGGGTGGAGCACTCCCACCGCGCGACGACTGAGCACGCCGACCCGCCGCGCCCTCACGGGGGCGGCCTCCTCATCCAAGGACCTCTCTACCGTGCGACCCCTTCCCCACCGTGGCCCCATGGGCCGCGGAGTGCTCCTCATTGCCCTGCTCGTCCTGGGTCGGCCCGCCAGCGCCCAGGACACGGAAGCGCCTCGCGCCTCCGACACGGCAACCGAAGCTCCCGAGCCTGCCGCCCCCGGCAGCGGGGCCGAGGCTCCCGAGCCCACCTCGCGTGAGCCGGAGGCGCTCGTGCTCTCGACGAACTTCGGAGACGTGCAGCTCGGCGGCCGGATCAATGTACGTGAGACCATCGAACAGCCCCAGGGCGGCATCTGGGCCGGCGAGCTCACCCTGCCCGCCGCGCGGCTGGAGGCCACGTACCGCTGGAAGAAGCGCCTGCGCGCCGTGGTGGAGTTCGACGTCCGAGGAGAGGTGAAGGACGCGTTCATCTGGCTGAAGCTCGGCCAGGGCTTCGCCACGCGCGCGGGACGCTTCAAGGTGCCGCTGTCCCTCATCGAGCTGGAGTCCGCCACGCGGCTGCCCGTGGTCCGCCGGGGCCTGCTGCGCGACGTGCTGGACGACGCGCTGGGCCTCAGCGGCAGACTTCCCGGCGCGCAGGTGGAGTGGAAGTGCCCGGGCTGCCTCGGCAACGTGAGGCTGCTGTCCGGCGTGTGGCAGACGCAGGATCCGGACTCGAAGGTCGCCCTGGAGCGGGGGCTTGGCCTCATGCCCGCGCTGCGCGGTACGTGGGAGCTGGGCAGTGTGGAGCTGGGCGCGTCCGGGCTGCTGCAGCCCGCGGGCGCCAGTCCGGGAGGTGACCAGCGAAGCTGGCTGGCGGAGCTGGACGTGAGGCACACGCTCGCGCTCGGCAGTGGTGCGCTGCGCACCTGGGCGGAGGCCCTCACCGGCCGCGCCGCTCTCATCGGCGGCACCGGGAAAATGCTCATGGGCCGCGTGGTGACGGGGTGGCGCCTGGGCGGCGCGGACCGGGGAAAGGCGTACGTCGAGCCCTTCCTGATGCTCTCCGCGATGGACCCGGACCTGGACCGTCCCGACGACCTGCTGTGGGAGGGCGCCGCCGGCCTCAACGCCGGCCAGTGGAACCGGTGGCGCGTGCAGACGCAGTTCGAGGTCCGAAAGGCCAGCTCCGGCACGCCCCCGGTGCTGGAGGCCCTGGAAGAGAGCCTCGCCTCGCGGCGAGCCGTGCTGGTGCAACTGGAGGTTGGCTTCTGATGTTGATCGTATTCGAGGGAATCGACGGGTCCGGGAAGACGACCCTCTCCAACCGCGTCGCCGATGAGCTGCGCCGCGCGGGCCTGAGCGTCCGCCATGTCCGCGAGGGCGGCACGCTCGCCTCCCCCGTCTCCGAGGCGCTGCGGCGCTTCACGAGAGACCCGGCGCACCTGGCGCTCACGCCCACCGCGGAGCTGCTCCTCTACGCCGCGCGGGAGGTCCAGCTCTTCGAAGAGGTCACGCGCCCGGCGCTGACCGCGCACGAGGTCGTCATCACCGACCGCTTCTTCTACACCGCCGAGGTGCTCGCGCGGTGGGGCCGCGGCCTGCCGGAGAGCGCGGTGCGCCCCGTCCTCGACGTGTGCTCGCGCGGGCTGGTGCCGGACCGTGTCTTCCTCATGGACGTGCTGCCGGCGCTGGCGCGGGCCCGCCGCCGCATCTCGAAGATTGTCTCACCGAAGCCCGGCACTCCGTCGCGGAAGGGGCTGGCGGGCACGGGCCTCCAGGTGAGGCTGCGCGCGGGCTACCGCGCCCTCGCGGCCGAGTGCCCCGAGCGATGGACGCTGCTGGAGAACGCGGGCGTCCCGCTCGAGGTGCTCGTCCAGCAGGTGGTCCAGGACATCCTCCAGGCGCGCGGCGGCACCGCTCCGTCGGCGCGGGTGCTGCGTCCGGCGCCGCCTCCGGTCCGCACGGTGGAGGAGGCCCGCGCGCGGTTCCTGCACCAGCTCGACGTGTGGATGGACGAGGAGCCGCCGCTCGCCGCGTACTTCCTCTCGGGGATGACGGGCGCGGACATGCTGGAGCGGCGCACGCGCCTGGCCGAACACCACCCGGAGCTGGTGGCCCACGGCCTCGCGGGCTTCACGGACGAGGCGTCCTGGCGGCTGCGTTGGAAGCTGCTGGAGTCAGCTCCGGTGGAGGTCCTCCGCTCGCTCACGGACGCGGCCCAGGATGCGCCAGAGGCGTGGGAGCTGCGGGAGCGGCTCATCACCCAGGCGCCGCTGGAGGTCGCGAAGTCGCTCGGCGGGCTCGACACCGAGCAGTCCTGGTGGATGCGGGAGCGGCTCTCCTTCTCCGCGTGGGAGGCCGTGGTGGGCTCGCTGGCCGGGCTCGAAGGAGACCGCGCCTGGACGGAGCGGCAGCGCTGGCTCACGGGCTCGGGGGGAGAGGACGCGCTCGGCCTGGAGCCGGTGGCGCGCACGGCGTGCCGCTCCATCCGGGGGCTCGACGACTCCATGGCCTGGGCCTGGCGTGAGCGCGCCTGGAGCATCGCCCCGGACGCGGTGCTCCGCTCGCTGGCCGGCCTCACCAGTCCGCGCTCCTGGGAGCTCCGCGACCAGCACGTGTCCCGCGCGCCCAGGGCCGTGCTCGGCACATTCGACGGGTTGGACCACCCGCGCGCATGGATGCTGCGCGAGTCCTTCGGCGCGCAGTGCGAGGAGGTGCTGGACTCCATCTTCGGCATGGATGGCCCCTCGGCCTGGGGGCTGCGCACCGCGCTGGCGGACACCTGGCCCACGGCGACGGTGCGGAGCCTGGGCCCCCTGCTCAACACCCCGCGCGGGCGCTCCCTCACCGAGCGGCTGCTGGCGGCGAACCCGCACGACGTCGGCCTGCTCCGCCAGGCGGCCCGTGGCGCGGCGGACACCTTCCTGGGAGCCCTCGATGCCTCCGCTTGAGAACGTCATGCAGGGTCTGGATGCCGGACCCCACTCGCTCACCATCTCCACGCTCCTGACGCGCTTCACGCTGGCGTTGCTGCTGGGCGCGTTCCTCGCGTACCGGCCCTGGCGCAGGCTGATGCCGCACGTGCCGCCCATGCCGCCGGAGACGGCGCACACCCAGGTGCTCATCGCCGTGGCCGGCGCGGTGATGACCACCGTCATCGGCGACAGCATGTCCCGCGCGTTCGGCCTGGTGGGGCTCGGGGGCTTCATCCGCTTCCGATCGGGCATCAAGGACCCGAGGGACGCCGCGGCCATGTTCGTGATGATTGGCGTGGGGATGGCGTGTGGACTGGGCGCCGGTTCCATCGCGATCTGCGCGTCCCTCTTCTTCGGTGGCGTGCTGCTGGTGCTGGATGCCGTCAGCAAGCGGCGCATGGAGGTGGTGACGCTGTCGCTGGGGCTGGAGGACGTGGCCGCCGCGCTGCCAGCCCTGCGGGCGCTGCACCCCGAGGTCCGCTTCCTCTCGCTGGAGCAGTCCGCTTCCTCCTCGGAGGGCACGGCGGTGGTCGAGCTCTCCGTGCCCATGCGCGCGGATGGCCTGGAGCTCCTCCAGGGACTGCGCAACCGGCTGCCGGGCGTGCGGAGCGCATCGCTGGACCCGGCGTAACGCAGCCCGCGCTCCGCTCAAGGAAATCTTCAGATTCGAGGGGCACACTTCATCGTGGCCCCGAGGAGGTCAGGTGATGGCACGCAGGACACGCGACACGAAGCTCTCCCTCCTGCTCGTGCTGTGCGCGCTCGGGTGCGGCTCCGAGCCGGAGCCGGATGACGGCCTCTACCCGGTCATCGTGAACGACCTGACCTATGCCCCGTGTGACGCGAGCCAGCGCGTGGGGCAGTTCACGGTGGAATTGGGAGACGGCTACACGGCGGTCCAGGGACGCGCGCTCAGCGGTGTCGTGCCGGCGAACGTGCGGAAGGTGGAGGCCGAGGAAGGCCAGTGCCGGCTCCTGCTGGGACGCACGCTCTTCTGCGAGCCCGCGTGTGGCGCATCCCAGACCTGCGGCGAGGATGGCGCCTGCATCCCGTACCCCACCGCGCAAGACCTGGGCACGGTGCGCGTGTTGGGGCTCAAGGCCGACCTCTCCATGTCGCCCAACTCGGCGCGGTTCTACTCCAACGGCGCGACGACCCTTCCCCATCCCGGCTTCGACCCGGGCACGGACATCTCGCTGGTGACGAGCGGGGCCGAGCTCCCCACCTTCACGCTGCAGGGCCAGGGCGTGGCCGCGCTCGAGGTCCCCGAGGACGCCATCACCCTGGAACGCGGCCTGCCCGTCACGGTGTCGTGGACACCCTCCACGGCGTCCGAGGCCGCGCGCCTCCACGTGGTCGTGGACCTCGCCCACCACGGCGGCATCGCCGCCTCGGTGGAGTGCGACGGCATCGAGGACACCGGGCGCTTCGACATCCCCGCCGGACTGCTCTCGCGGCTGCTCGACGAGGGCGTCGCCGGCTTCCCGAAGCTCACCCTCAGCCGGCGCACCGCGGACTCGACGGACACGTCCGCCGGGTGCGTGGAGCTGCTGGTCCTGTCCCAGGTGGAGCGGGAGGTCCTCATCCCCGGGCTCATGTCGTGCAGCACCAACGCGGACTGCCCCGACGGGAAGACCTGCCGCGCGGACCTGACGTGCCAGTGATTCGTCGAACCCTGGAAGGGAGCCCCCGCATGAGACGCTCGATCATCGTTCCCACTGTCGTGATGGCTCTCCTGGGAGCCTGGCTCCCGGGGTGTGGCTCGAACCCAGAGCCCCTCGAGCCGGGCGGAGGTGACGGCTCGACGGACACCGACGCAGGGACGCCCACCGGCGAGGGCTCGACGGACTTCAGCTTCTTCGTGACGAGCCTGGAGGCGATGCGCCAGCTCTCCGGCAGCCAGAATGGCTTCGGTGGAGACCTGCGCTTCGGTGAGTCCACGGGGCTGGCGGGCGCGGACAAGATCTGCCGGACCATCGCGGAGCAGGCGGTGGCCGGCGCGGGACAGAAGGACTGGCGCGCCTTCCTGAGCGCGTCGACGGGCGGCACCAACGGTGGCGCCATCCATGCCATCGACCGCATCGGCAACGGGCCCTGGTACGACCGCAACGGGCGGCTCGTGGCGTCGAACAAGGCGGGCCTCCTGGGCAGCCGGCCGTCTGGCGACGCGGCCATCAAGAACGACCTGCCCAACGAGCGCGGCGAGCCGAACCACCAGGGCGTGGACAACCACGACACACTCACCGGCTCCACGAAGTCGGGCCAGTTCAGCGGCAGCCGGGCCAACACCTGCAACGACTGGACGAGCGCGACGGGCTCCACCGGGCGGCCGATGATTGGCCACTCCTGGCCTCGCAGCGCCAGCAACCCCTCCAACGGCGGCAACTGGATGTCCGACCACGAGGCGCCGGGCTGCGGGGCCGGAGTCAACCTCTCCCAGACAGGCCCGGGCAACGGCTCCGCCACCGTGGGCGGTGGCGGTGGCTATGGCGGCATCTACTGCTTCGCCGTCAGACCCTGATTCTCCCCGGAGCCCCCATGCGCGCGTTTACGCTGCTGCTCGCCGCCATCGCCATCGCTCCGTTGCTCGCGTGTTCGTCCACCTCGGATGAGGACGAGGTGCGGGAGGAGGCCTGCCAGGTGGCGGAGGGAGCCTCCGCTCCCGACTTCCTGAAACACCTCGGCTGCCAGGGGGACTTCGAGGCCCTGGCCTCGGAGCCGCTCGACACGAGCATCCCGGGAGCCCGCTCGGTGAAGGTCGTCCTCGACCGCTTCGACGGGGACACGCTCTACTTCCAGAACAGCCAGAAGTACGCCATCCACTACGCCTTCACCTCCGCGAACCTCTCCGGCAACGGGCGGCCCGTGGTGGGCTCGCTCGCGGACTTCAACCAGACGGAGTACACGTCCCCGGACCGCCGCTTCCTGCTGGGCGCCGTCACCTGGTACGAGGGGCCCGGCGTCTGGGCGCTGGAGCTGGCGCCCTACGACTCCGCCTCCGCGACGCTGATGGCGCAGCTCTACGAGGCCATCCGCGCGGAGGCCTGGTTCGGCCCCGCGCTCGTGTTCCACCCCACGTCGCAGGCCGTCGCGGCAGAGGCGAAGAACCTGCCGTCCAGCGTCACGGTGATGACGACGGACGCGCTGTTCGCGGCCATCGACTACCAGCCGCTCAACCTGGCCACGTCGGTAGGCAGGCTGCGCTTCCTCACGGCGGAAGAGCTGGCCACGACCTACGTGTCATTCCGCGACATCGTCGTGCTGGACGTGGTGCCGAACGACATCTCCGTGGTGCTTGGCATCATCACCGAGGAGTTCCAGACGCCGCTGTCTCACGTGAATGTGCTGTCGCAGAACCGGAAGACGCCCAACATGGGACTGCGATCGGCGATGACGGACCCGCGGCTCCGCGCACTCGACGGCCAGTGGGTACGGCTCACCGTCGGCGCGTTCGACTGGAGCATCGAGGCCGTGTCGAGCGAGGTGGCCGACGCATTCTGGGAGGAGCACAAGCCCGAGCCCGTGCAGCTCCCCGCGCCGGACGTGAGCGTCACCGACCTGAGGGACATCGAGGACGTGGTGGTCGAAGGCACGGGCTCGTTGCGGGACGCCATCAAGGCCGCGGTGCCGGCCTTCGGTGGCAAGGCCGCGCACTACTCCGTGATGGCCCGGACGGAGGGCCTCCCCATCCGGAAGGCCTTCGCGATTCCCGCCGCGTACTACGTCCAGTTCATGGAGCAGAACGGGTTCTACGCCCGCGTGGACGCGCTGCTGGCGGATGCGGAGTTCCAGTCGAAGCCGGAGGTCCGCGACGCACGCCTGAAGGAGCTGCGCGAGGCCATGGAGGTCGCACCAGTGGATGCCACCTTCCAGCAACGGCTGAAGGACAAGCTGGCGGCGGACTACCCGGGGCTGAGCATGCGCTTCCGCACCAGCACCAACAGCGAGGACCTGGAGGGCTTTCCCTGCGCCGGCTGCTACGAGTCGCACACGGGGGACGCGGGTGACTGGGAGGACGTGCTCGACGCCATCCGCGAGACGTGGGCCAGCATCTGGCTGTTCCGCACGTTCGAGGAGCGCTCGTACAGCAGCATCGACCACAAGTCGGTGGTGATGGCGCTGCTGGTGCATCACAACTTCCCGGACGAAGAGGCCAACGGCGTCGCGCTCACCGCCAACCCGTATGACCCGTCCGGCGTGGAGCCCGGCTTCTACGTCAACGTCCAGGCGGGAGGAGACGCGGAGGTGGTGCACCCGCCCCCGGGCATCACCAGCGACCAGTTCATCTACGGTTTCCATCAGCCCGGCCTGCCCATCACCTACCTGTCCCGCTCCAACCTGGTGAGGGACGGAGAGACGGTGCTGACGTCGGCGCAGGTGTACGAGCTGGGCAAGGCGCTCGATGCCATCCACGAGCGCTTCTCCCCCGCCTATGGCCCGAAGGCGGGCAACGACGGCTGGTACGCCATGGACGTCGAGTTCAAGTTCGACGGAGAGCCCGGCGAGACGCCCCGGGTCGTCATCAAGCAGGCCCGCCCGCACCCCGGACGGGGCCAATGAGCCTCAGGGAGGTCTCGGTGAAGCGACACGCGTGGAGACTCGGAGCCGCGGTGCTGCTCGGGCTCATGGTGACGGGCTGTGGCGAGAGCGCCATGCCCGCCGATGACGGCGGCGAAGAGGCGCTCGGCTCGGGGCCGTTGCTGCCGTGGAAGGCGGGCAACCGGTGGACATACCGGGTCACCGAGGACGGCCAGGTCTCCGAGAAGGAGACCACGGTGGGCGAGCTGGAGCCCGTCGGCGGGACGGGAGTGAGCCGGGACTTCCTCGCGAACCGCGTCGTCACCCGGAAGGGCGTGAATGACCAGACGGTGAGCTGGCAGGCCCTGTCGGGCGAGCGCGTCATCCGCTACCGGGAGCAGTCGTTCCGCGCCAGCACCGGGGCGCTCGAATTGGAGGAGCAGTGGGATCCGCCCAAGCTCCACCTCGACGAGACTCCCGAGCACATCGTCGTGGGCGCGAGCTGGCTCGAAATCTACGAGGAGACGAAGCAGCCCACCGATGGCGCGGCGAGCACGGAAACGGCGAGGGACCGCTGGACGGTGATTGCCGACGGAGAGTCCATCACCGTGCCCGCCGGCACGTTCCGCGCGCTGGTCCTGCGCAAGGCGGGAGGCAGCACCGCGAAGACCTACTGGTACGTGCGGGGCATCGGGAAGGTGAAGGAGATCGGCGGACAGACCGAGGAGCTGACCGCCTATGAGCTCGTGCCGTGAGCCCCACGTGCGAGCAGTGAAGCCAGTGGCCGCGTGTCCGCGCGGCGCGCTTCAGGAGACCTCCGGATCGGTTGTTGAGCCTTGACGTCAAATGCTGTCGGGGGAGCATCATGAGTCGAAGCCTGCGAAGCCAAGCCGTCACCCTCACCCTGCTTCTGGGCACACTGATCGGGGTAACGGTCGCCGCGCTGGCGGGCACCACTGCGAGCATGGAGCGCAACAGCGCCCGGATGATGCACGTGCTGGAGAGCATGCAGGCGTCGGAGAGCATGGAGAAGGCGCTCATCTTCCATGAGCGGGAGCAGCGGCTCTACGAGGCGACAGGCCAGCTCGCCCACGTCTGGCAGGCGGAAGACGCGAAGACACGCGTGCGGGAGTCCCTCGCGCAGGCCCGGCAACTGGCGGACAGTCCCGAGGAGCGGTCCTTCGTCGATGAGCTGGACCAGGAGCTCGAGGGGTACTTCGCCCACCCGACCCCCATGCCGGGAACCTTCGAGGCAAAGACGGGCAAGATGCTCGACCGGGAGATGCACCTCTCGCGAGCACTGGAGAAGCTGAACTCGGCGGATGCGCGCGCCACCTTCGCGGCAAATCAGCGGTGGGCGCGCAGGGCCCACGTCGTGGGCCTCGTCGTGTCGCTGGCGATGGTGACCGGAGCGGCCCTGGCGTTCTGGACGCTGCGCCGCGAGCTCTACTGGCCGCTCGAAGCCGTCCGCGAGGCGCTGCTGCGCTTCCGCCCGGGCATGCCGCTCCAGCGTGCGCCAGCGGCGGGCGTGCGGGAGATCCGCGACATCGCGAGTGCCTTCAACGAAACGGCCTCGCGACTCGAGCGCCAGCGGGAGGTGCAGCTCGGCTTCCTCGCGGGCGTCGCGCATGACCTGCGCAACCCGCTCCAGGCCCTGCGCGCGGCGGCCACCAGCGTGCGCCCCGAGCGCCCCCTTCCTCCCGAGCAGACGCTGAGAGACCGCTTCTCGCTGGTGGCACGTCAGGTGGACCGGCTGGCGCGCATGGTGGAGGACCTGCTCGACACGTCCCGCATCGAGGCCGGGCAGTTGTCCCTGCAATGCGGCGAGCACGACCTCGTCGAGCTGGTGCGGGAGTCCGTGGAGCTGCACCGGCCCCTGAGCGACGCGCACCCCCTGGAGACCTCCTGGCCGAAGGGGTCGCTGTGGGTGCGGTGCGATGGCGCCCGCATCGCCCAGGTGCTCAACAACCTGCTGAGCAATGCCATCAAGTACTCCCCGGATGGAGGCACGGTGCGGGTGGAGGTCGGAAACACGGCGGATGGGGCCTGGGTGGCGGTGCACGACCCGGGCGTCGGGGTGGCCCCCTCGGAGCGGGAGAGCATCTTCGAGCCCTTCCGCCGCAGCGCCACGCACCGCGCCAACATCCCGGGCGTCGGCCTGGGCCTCTCCGTGGCGCGGCGCATCCTCGAGGCGCATGGCGGCTCCATCCACGTGGAGAGCGAGCCGGGACACGGCTCCACCTTCCGCATCCAACTCCCCCAGGCCACCACCGCCAGGCACACACCCCTGCTCCTGCCGGGCGCCCTGGCGATGTGACGCGCCCACGCAATCGCCGCCGCCAGCTACCGTACGTCCCGGGAACCTCCTGGAGGACGAATGAACTGGCTGAAGACGCTCTGCGTGGGCGTGGTCGTGGCGTGGGTGTGTGTGGGGCCTGCCGCCGAGGCGGCATCGCAGCGGCAGGAGTTGGACCGGCTCATCACGAAGTACCAGCAGATGAACCAGTTCAACGGCAGCGTGCTGGTGGCCAACGAGAAGGGCGTCATCCTCGAGAAGGGCTACGGCTTCGCGAACTTCGAGTGGCAGGTGGCGAATACGCCGGACACGAAGTTCCGCATCGGCTCGGTGACGAAGCAGTTCACCTCGATGGTCATCATGCAGCTCGTGGCGGAGGGGAAGCTCCAGGTCGAGGACCCCGTCACGAAGTACCTGCCGGACTACCGCAAGGACACGGGCGACCGCATCACCATCGCCCACCTGCTGAACCACACCTCCGGCCTCCCCAACTACACGAACCCCACCTTCTTCAAGACCGCCTCACGCGACCCCTACACCGTCGCGGACTTCGTGAAGAAGTTCTGCAGCGGTGACCTGGAGTTCGAGCCCGGCACGAAGTTCAACTACAGCAACTCCGGCTACTTCCTGCTCGGCGCCGTCATCGAGAAGGTCACCGGACAGACGTACGCGCAGACGCTGCAGCAGCGCATCTTCGACCCGGTGGGCATGAAGAACACGGGCTACGACGTGTCCGCCACCGTGCTCCCGAAGCGCGCCAGCGGCTACGAGGCGCAGCCTGGCGGGTACGTCAACGCGCCCTACCTCGACATGGGCCTCCCCTACGCCGCGGGCTCGATGTACTCGACGGTGCAGGACCTCTACCGCTGGGACCGAGCCCTCTACGAAGACAAGCTGCTTCCCGCACCGCTCAAGCAGCGGATGTTCACCACCGCGCTGGATGACTACGCCTTCGGGTGGCACGTCGGGCCCATCAAGCTGCATGACGGCAAGACGGAGGTCGCCACCATCAGCCACAGCGGTGGCATCAATGGCTTCAGCGCCCTGTTCGTCCGCGCGCCCGAGCGGAAGGAGGTCGTCGTCCTCCTCGACAACACGGCCCGTGGCTCGAAGCTGATGGCGATGGCGACGGGGGCACTGAGCATCCTTCATGGCATCCCGCCGAAGCAGCCCCAGGCGTCCATCGGCGAGGTCGTGATGGCGACCCTCGAGAAGTCGTCCGCCGCGGAGGCCATCGCCCGGTACCGGACCCTCAAGACCACCAAGGCCACCGAGTACGACTTCGCCGAGCGGGAGCTGAACAATGTGGGCTACCGGCTCCTCGGCTCCGGGCGCGTGGCGGAGGCCATCGAGATCTTCAAGCTCAACGTGGAGATGTTCCCTGGCGAGGGGAACGTCTACGACAGCCTCGGCGAGGCGTACCTGGCCGGCGGGAACAAGGAGCAGGCGCTCGTGAACTACCGCCGCGCCGTGGAGCTGAACCCCAAGAACACGAGCGCCGCGGAGACCGTCAAGCGCCTCGAGCAGCCGGCCGCCACGCGATGACATGAAGAGGTGAGGCCCTGTCCAACGGGCCCGCGCCCTTCCTCCGCGCAGATGGAGGAAGGGCCTCGCTCACCGAGCCGCGGGGGCGGGGCCGCTGCCTGGCGGCTCCGGTGCCTTCGGCATCCGCCGGGGCGGGCGCCAGTTCACGGCCACCCGGACGAAGGGAGCGGCGCGCGTGGAGCCGACACCGAGGCCCAGCCGCTCCCGGTCGCCGTCGAGCAGCGAGAAGTCGTTGAGCAGGTCGAGCCCGACGGACGTACTCAGCCAGACGCTGCCGCCCCCCAGCCGGACGTTCGCCGTGGGGCCGACGTGCATCGACGTCTCCTGCACGAAGTGCGCGCCCAGCGTCTGGCCATCTCCCGGGAGGCGGGCGTGGAAGACCTGCTGATCGAACGCGCCGGTAAGGCCCAGCTCCAGCCCGTCGCCGAACTTCCGCAGCAGGGTGAGCCGCGGCAGGCCGAGCTCCACGACGTAGGCCCCCTTGCGGTAGGTGAAGCCCACCATGGGGATGACCGGGAGGACGTTGAAGGGCCACATCACGACGAGCCCGAACATCAGCCGCATGCCCGGGTCACCGCCAATCAGGTAGTTCGCCATGGCGTAGCCCACCCAGGACATGTCCATGCCCACGTCGAAGGCGTTGCGGAAGTCGGTGCGCGCGATGCCGGATGCCCCGGCGAACAGGAGCCACCGGGGCGCGAGCGGCCGGACCACCGTGAGCCCGAGCTGGAGGCGGTGGAAGCGACGGCCCAGCACGTCCTCGTCGAGGCCCGCCAGGGCGCCCCGCGGCTCCAGCGCCAGCCAGCGTGTCTCGTACGCCAGCGACGGGACGACAATCGTCTTCCCGAGGAAGACGGGCGGCAGCGGAAGGCGGAGGTCCAGCTGCTTCCAGTTGTCGAGCTTCCGCCCCTCCGAGCCGATGGCGGTACCGCGCGCGAGGCTGTAGCTGACGTAGGCGCGGTCCTCGGACGTCTGGGCGCTCGCGGTGGCGGAGAGCAGCACCGCACACAGGACGACGAGCCCCCATCCAGGCACTCCACGGGAAGTTCTCGTCGTTCGCACGGGCACGCGGAGCCGTCCTTTCCACTGACACCATGAGTGTACCGCGACTCACCCCCTGCGGGGCTTCGTTCCAGCTTTCCCTGGTCTTCACGAAAAGTCGCCCGCTCGAATACGCTCCCGGTCCGTGACCCCCTATACGATGTTGCACCTGGCGCTCGCGGGAGCGTTCTTCGTGCTCGCGCTGGTGCACCTCGCGACCTGGATTGCGGTCCGCTCGCAGCGCGTGCAGCTCTGGCTGGCCTGGAGCTTCCTCGGGTTCGCGGTCATCAGCTTCACCATCGGGCTCACCAGCCGCGAGGCCAGTGCCATCTTCTCCGACACGCGTCCGTGGCTGGTGTTCGGCACGCTCACGTCGGTGTTGCTCCCCTACCCCCTGCTTCGCGTGGCGTGGTCGCTGCTGGACCAGCCGCTCACCTTTGGCCGGCGGGTGATGCTGGGCGTAGCCGTGGCGCTCGGCGCGGTGCGGGTGCTCGACATCTCCGCCTCCGTGCTCGCGCTGCCGGCGACGCGGCTGACGTCGGAGGAGCTCTCGCATGCGACCGCGGGCCTGAGCCTGCCGCTGTTCTGGCTCCTCGCGGCGTGTGTGGCGGGGACCTGGGCCTTCGAAGCGGTGCGGCTCCTGAAGCGCCGTGGCGCGATGGCGATGGCCGTGCTCGTCGCTTCGCTCGTCGCGCTCGCGCTCCTGGGCCGCGAGCTTGCGATTGATGTCGGCTGGCTTCCGGGGCCGCCGCTCTTCGCACTGGTGGGGCTGCCGTTCCTCCTGCTCGCCTCCACCGCGCTCGCCATCCTCACCGCGCGCTCGCTGCGGGGCGCGGACCTGGGGACGGGCATCCACCGCTACCGCCGGCTCGTCCGGCTCGGCCGCGGCGGCATGGGCGAGGTGTGGCTCGCGGTGAGGACCGGCCGGGCGGGCTTCAACCGGCTCGTCGTCCTCAAGCGGATGCTGGACGAGGGCGGCGGCGAGGACCCCGCGGTCCGGCTCCACCGCTTCATCGGAGAGGCCCGCACCGCCGCGCGCCTGCACCACCCGCACGTCGTGTCCGTCTACGACCTCGGGCAGATGGATGGCGGGTGGTTCATCGTCATGGAGTACCTGAGCGGCGTGAGCATGCTGGAGCTCGCCCGGCGCGTCAGGAAGGGAGCCGCGCTGCCGCTCGAGGTGGTGGTGGAGCTCTGCCAGCAGGCCCTGCGCGGACTCGCCTATGCGCATGAACGAGGCGTGGTGCATCGCGACATCAGCGCGGACAACCTCGTCGTGTCCTTCGATGGCGTGGTGAAGGTCGTCGACTTCGGCATCGCGCATGGCTCCGGTGACGCCAAAGAGCAGGTCACCGGGACGTGGGCGGTTCCGTCCTCGGAGCGACTCACGCAGGTGGGCGACGTCATCGGGAAGTTCGTGTACATGCCGCCCGAGCGCCGCGCGGGGGCCGAGGCGACCGCGTCCGGCGACCTCTTCGCGCTCGGCTGTGTCCTCCACGAGTTGCTGTTCGGCACGCTCCCGGGTCCGCACGCGGCCTCGGGAGGCCCCCGCCTTCCGGGTCTGGAGCGCCCCGATGCGCCCGAGGCGTACCGGATGCTCCGGGGCGTCCTGGACGTCGCGCTCCAGGCGCGTCCGGACAAGCGCTTCACCGACGCCTGGAGCTTCCAGCGCGCGCTCGACCCGGTGCGACAAGAGCTTCCGGCCATCGACCTCGCCTCCTGGCTGCGCGGGAACTTCGCGGAGCGCTGGGGCCGCGAGCGGGAGTTGTCGGAGCTCAGCGACCCCACGCCCTCCGAGGTCGAGGTGCTGCTCACGAGGGAGCGGCCGGCGGAACCCTCGCTGGATGACGCGCCCACGCACACCATGGAGCCGCGAGCCGAGCCCCCCATCGAGGACCAGACGACGGTCGTCGTTCAGCGCTCGCCCTGAGCCCCGGGAACTTCCGCATCCGAATGCCAGCAAGTCGTGCCCACGGGGCGTCCACCCAGAGGCGTCGCGACCGGTTGGGGAATGCAAGCTGACAAAATAAGCACTTCCTTACATTTTCATGACCTCACGAGCGCCGGACCCTTCCAGGGTCCGGCCGGGAGTCGTCATGAGCAAGTCACCTGAGCTTCAAGTCCTCATCGCAGGCGCGGGCCCCACCGGACTGACGCTGGCCTGCGAGCTGGCGCGACGAGGCGTCGCGTTCCGGCTGGTGGAGGCGCAACCGAGGCACTTCGCCGGCTCGCGCGGCAAGGGTCTGCAGCCGCGAACGCTGGAACTCTTCGACGACCTGGGCATCGTGGAGCCGCTCCTGGCGTCCGGTACGAAGTACCCGCGCCTGCGTGTCTGGTGGCGGCGCTTCGCGCTCGCGCGCTGGAGCATGTTCGCGCAGCGCGAGCCCACCCCGGACGTGCCGTATCCCAACACCTGGCTCGTGCCCCAGTGGAGGACCGAGGCGCTCCTGCGCGAGCGGCTCGCCGTTGACGGCGGCAAGGTGGAGCTGGCCACCACGCTCACCGGCTTCGAGCAGGACGGCGACGGAGTCACGGCCACGCTGTCGCGCGAGGGGGGCACCGAGCAGGTCCGGGCGAGCTACCTCGTCGGCGCCGATGGCGGGCACAGTTTCGTGCGCAAGGCGCTGGGCGTGACCTTCAAGGGAGAGACCTACGAAGGCGAGCGGATGGTGGTCGGTGACGTCCAGGTGGAGGGGCTCGACCGTGAGCACTGGCACGTCTGGCCGAAGACGAAGGGCGGCGCCATCGCGCTCTGCCCCCTGCCCGGCACGGACCACTTCCAGCTCTTCGTGAAGCTCCCCACCGGCGCCGAGCCGCCGGAGCTGTCCGAGCGCGGCGTCCAGCAATACTTCGCCGAGTCCGCCCGGCCGCCCCCGGGCATCCGCCTCCACAGCCCGAGCTGGCTTTCCCTGTACCGGCCGAACGTGCGGATGGTGGACCGCTACCGGGTGGGCAGGGTCTTCCTGGCGGGAGACGCCGCGCACGTGCACCCGCCAACGGGAGGCCAGGGGCTCAACACCGGCATCCAGGATGCGTACAACCTGGGCTGGAAGCTCGGCCAGGTGCTCGCGGGCGCGCCCGAGGCGCTGCTGGACACCTACGAGGAGGAGCGGCTGCCCATCGCCGCGCACGTGCTGGGCCTCTCCACCCGGCTGTACCGACAGGCCTCCGCCACCGGAGGGGGCATGAAGCCCCAACGGCGAGGAGCCGACACGCAGCAGCTCGGAATCAGCTACCGCGGCGGCTCCCTGGCTCGCGACGAGCAACGCCATCCCGGAAGGCTCCGCGCGGGAGACCGGGCCCCGGATGCCCCCTGCCACGACGCCAGCGGAGGCGCCGTCCGGCTGTTCGAGTCCTTCCGGGGACCACACTTCACGCTGCTCGCCTTCGGAGCGGCACATGCGAGCACGGTGGCTCGAATGACGGCTCGCTTCGCGCCCACGGTGCGCGCGCTGCGACTGGTCCAGCCGGGAGAGCCGTGCCAAGGGCCAGACCTCATCGACTCCAGCGCGCGGGCCCGCACGGCGTACGACGTGCGAGGCGATGCGCTCGTGCTGGTGCGACCGGATGGCCATCTCGGCCTGTTCGCGAGCCCGGGCACTCCGGAGCAGGTGGAGGGCTACCTGCGAGCACTTCTCCCCTCGGAGCTCCCGGCCACAGGCATGAGGACGGCGCTCTAAAGCCCTCCACGGATTCGGGAGCACGCTCAGGCCGTCTGCGCCAGACACGGGCGTGCCGCTCGGCACGCCCGTGTCTCGCTCACTCCTGAAGCTTCTTCGCGAGCGCCTCCACGGTGGGAGCACGAAGCAGGGAGTGGTGGTCACCGGGGAGCTCGCACACCTCCACGCCGCCGGCCGCGAGCCGCGCCCAGCCACCGTCCGGGCCGGTGGGCACCTGCGTCTCGCTGGCGCGCACCAGCGTGACGCGGCCTCCGTACGCGCCCGGCTCGTACCGCCACAGGGCGCGCAGGTTGCTCGCGAAGACGCGGTACAGGATGCGGAGCTGCTCGACGCCCACGCCCCGGGCGAGGACTCCGGCGTTCCGCCCCGCCTCCAGCAACCCGTTCAGCAGCGCGTCGCCGCCGGGCAGGGCTTCCGCATCCAGCTCGGGAGCTGGCAGGCCGACGAGTCGGGCCGTGAACTCGACGAAGCGGGCCGCGAGCCACGACTCCCCTGCCCCCTCCGGCGGGCGCTTGTCGAAGGCGTAGGAGTCGATGAGCACGAGCTGCTCCACCTGCTCGCCCCGCTGCTCCAACTGGCGCGCCATCTCGAAGGCCACCGTGCCTCCCATGGACCAGCCTCCCAGCCGGTACGGGCCGACGGGCTGGACTTCACGGAGGGCCTCCAGGTAGCGCGCCGCCAGGGCTTCCACCGTCTCCAACGGAGCCTGTTCGTCCTCGATGCCGGGCGCCTGGAACGCGTGGAACGGCTGGTCCGGGCCCAGTGCGCGAGCCAGCTCCAGGTAGGGCAGGACGTTGCCGCTGACGGGGTGGACGCAGAAGAACGGCCGGCGCGAGCCCCCGTTGGTGAGTGACACCCACGGAGACAGGCTCCCCTGTGCCTCGCGCAGCCGTGCCGCCAGCTCCTCGAGCGTGCCCGACTGGAAGAGGGCCACCACCGGCAGGCTCCGGCCCAGGCGCTCGCGGATGAGGGACATCATCCGCATTGCCAGAAGCGAGTGGCCCCCCAGCTCGAAGAAGTCCGAGTGGATGCCAACGGGTGACACGCCCAGCAGCTCCTCCCAGATGCGGGCGAGACGCAGCTCCAGGTCGTCGCGCGGCGGCACGTAGGTGTGTGCCGGCTCCGTCCGGACTTCCGGTGCCGGGAGCGCCTTGCGGTCCACCTTGCCGTTGGGCGTCAGCGGCAACGCGTCCAGCGACACGAAGGCGGAGGGCACCATGAAGTCGGGCACCCGCTCCTTCAGGAAGCGCCGCAGCTCCGCCGTGTCCGGCGTTGCCCCCGCCTGAGCCACGAGCCAGGCCACCAGCCTCTTGCCCTCGGCGCCGCTCTCGCGGGCCAACACGACGGCTTCGCGCACGTCGGGATGCTGGCGCAGCGCCGCCTCGATTTCGCCCAGCTCGATGCGGAAGCCGCGCACCTTCACCTGCTGGTCGATGCGGCCGAAGTACTGCAACACGCCCTCCGCGAGCCACCGCACCCGGTCTCCCGTGCGGTACAGCCGCGCGCCCGGAGTCGTGCTGAACGGGTCCGGAACGAAGCGCTCCGCCGTCAGCTCGGGCCGGTCCACATTGCCCCGGGCCAGGCCGGCGCCGCCGAGGTACAGCTCTCCCGCGACCCCCGTGGGCACGGGCTGGCCGAACGCGTCCAGCACGTACGCCCGCGTCCCATCCAACGGTCTGCCCAGCGTCGGCTCCCGCGTCGCGCCCCGGGGCGCCAGCGTCCACGTGGAGTACGTCGTGTCCTCGGTGGGGCCGTAGAGGTTGAGCACGCGCTCCACGCCGGGCGCGGCGTCGTGGATGGCCTGCACCAGCGAGTTGGCCAGCGGCTCGCCCGCGAGGTTCACCGTGCGCACGGAGCCGGGGACGGCGTGGGCGCGCACCAGCTCCGCCATGGCCGAGGGGACAGTGTTGATGAGGGTGACGCGACCAGCCGCCGGCAGCGAGGGCAGCGCGAGCGCGTTCCTCGCCACCACCACCGCGCCACCACGCGTGAGCGGAGCGAAGAGCTCGAAGACGGAGAGGTCGAAGTTGAGCGAGGTGGAGGCCAGCACGCCCGCGAGCGTCTCCGCCGCGAAGACGCGCGCCGTCCACCGCAGGAAGGCCACCGCGCTCCGGTGCTCCAGCGCGACGCCCTTGGGCCTGCCGGTGCTGCCCGACGTGAACAGGACGTAGGCCAGGTGGTCCGGCGTGACGCCGGAGGTCGGTGCCTCCGTGTGCTCGACAGCCAGCATGTGCGCATCGTCGAGCGCCACCCGGGCCGCCTCCACTGGAGGCAGGGAGTCCAGCAGATGGCGCTGGCCCACGAGCACGCGGGGCTTCGCGTCCTCCAGCATGAACGCGAGCCGCTGGCGCGGGTACGCCGGGTCGAGCGGCACGTACGCGCCGCCCGCCTTGAGGATGCCGAGCACCGCGACCAACAGGTCCGCCGTGCGCTCGACGCAGAGGCCGACCCGCACCTCCGGACCCACGCCCAGGCCGCGCAGGTGGTGCGCCAGCCAGTTGGCCCGCGTGTCGAGCTCGCGGTACGTCAGCGACACGTCACCCGCGAGCACCGCCACTGCGTCCGGGGTGGCGGTCACCTGCCACTCGAAGAGGGTGTGGATGCACGCGTCCGCGGGCCCCGCCGAGCCGGTGTCGTTCCACTCCACCAGCAGGCGGCGCCGCTCGGCGTCTCGCAGCAGGGGCACGGTGAAGACGGGCGCCTCGGGCCGGGCCAGGGCGCCTTCGAGCAGCGCCTTCAGGTGACCAAGCAGCCGTTCCACCGTCGCGGGCTCGAACAGCGCGGTGCTGTACTCCAGCCCGCCGGTGAGCCCGTCCTCCCCGTCCGCGAGACCGAGGGTGAGGTCGAACCGCGCCACCCGGTGCTCCACCTCGACGGGACGGAGCGCCAGGTCCGACAGGCCCTGTCCCGCCGCCTTGGGCGTGCTGTCGAGGGTGAGCATCACCTGGAAGAGCGGCGAGTGGCTCAGACTGCGCTCGGGGCGCAGCTCCTCCACGAGCTTCTCGAAGGGCACGTCCTGGTGCGCATACGCGCCGAGCGTCACCTCGCGCACCCGCGCCAGCAGCTCGCGGAAGGAGGGGTTGCCGTCCAGCCGTGTCCGCAGCACGAGCGTGTTGACGAAGAAGCCGATGAGGCCCTCCGTCTCCGCCCGCGTCCGGCCCGCGATGGGCGACCCGACGCACACGTCGTCCTGCCCCGAGTAGCGCGCCAGCACGGCCTGGAACGCGGCCAGCATCACCATGAACGGCGTCACACCCTCGCGCATGCCGAGCGCCTTCACGGCGTCCGTCAGCTCACGGCCGAGGGAGAACGGAGCAAGGGCGCCTTCCAGCGATTGCACCGCGGGCCGAGGCAGGTCCGTGGGCAACTCCAGCAAGCGAGGGGCGCCTTCGAGCTGCTGCTTCCAGTAGCCGAGCTGCGCGTCCAGCACGTCCCCGCGCAGCCACTCGCGCTGCCACACCGCGTAGTCCGCGTACTGGAGCGGCAGCTCCGGCAGCGGCGACGGGCGGCCCTGGGAGAAGGCCGCGTACAGCTCCGCGACCTCGTGGACCAGCAGCCCCATGGACCAGCCGTCCGAGATGATGTGGTGCATCACCAGCACCAGCACATGCTCCTGCGCGGAGAGCTTCAGGAGCGTGGTCCGCAGCAGCGGCCCCTGTTCCAAGTCGAACGGGCGCTGGGACTCCACCAGCGCCCACCGGCGCGCCTCCGCGTCACGAGAGTCTTCCGGTAGCGAGCTGAAGTCCACACCGTGGAGTCGGGTGCGGCCCTGCGATTCGATGACCTGCACGGGTGCGCCGTTCGCGACCTGGAACGTCGTGCGCAGCGACTCGTGGCGGTGCACGAGCGCGTCGAAGGCGCGTTCCAGGGCGTGTGTGTCGAGCCCCCCGGACAGTCGCACCACGGAGGGCACGTTGTAGACGGTGCTGCCCGGCTCCAGTTGATCCAGGAACCACAGGCGCTGCTGCGCGAAGGACAGCGGGAGCGCTCCGTCGCGAGGAGCGCGCTTCAGGGGCGGAGCTTGTGTTCCGGCCGCGCGAGACCGTGCGGCCTCCACGCGTTGAGCCAGTCGGGCCACCGTGGGTGACTCGAACAGCTCACGCAGCGGCAGCTCCACCTGGAAGGCCTCGCGGATACGCGACACGAGCTGCGTGGCGAGCAGCGAGTGCCCGCCGAGCTCGAAGAAGTCATCGAGCACGCCGGGGCTGTCGTGGCGCAGGACTTCGGACCACAGCGTGGCCAGGGTCTGCTCCACCGGCGTACGTGGGGCGACGTACTCGCGACGGTGGGTTGCCAACACCGCGTCAGGTGCGGGCAGGGCCTTGCGGTCCACCTTGCCATTGGGCGTCAGCGGCAGCGCGTCCAGCACCATGAATGCCGACGGCACCATGTACTCCGGCAACCGCTGCTTCAGGTGCGTGCGCAGAGTGGCCGCGTCGATGTTGGCACCCTCCTTCGCCGTCACGTACGCCACCAGGCGCTTGCCCTCGGCGCCGTCCTCCCTCGCGACGACGACGACTTCGTTGACGGCCGAATGCTGCGCCAGCGCCGTCTCCACTTCACCCAGCTCGATGCGGAAGCCACGCACCTTCACCTGCGTGTCTCGCCGGCCCAGGAACTCCAGCGTCCCGTCCACGCGCCAGCGCACCATGTCGCCCGTGCGGTAGAGACGTGCACCGTCTCCGAAAGGACTGGGCACGAAGCGCTCCGCCGTCAGCTCCGGCCGGCCCACGTACCCTACCGCCAGGCCCTCGCCGCCCACGTACAGCTCACCCGGCACCCCCACGGGCACCGGCTGCATCGCCCCGTCCAGCACGTATGCAGACGTGTTCGTGATGGGACGGCCAATGGGCACCGAAGCGCCCAACTCCTCCGAGCCCTCCATCCGGTAGCACGCGGAGAACGTCGTGTTCTCCGTCGGGCCGTACCCGTTGATGAGGACTCCTCCAGCTGCGAGCCGTTCCTTCACACGGCCCACGGGCAGCACGTCACCACCGGCCAGGAGTTGCTTCACTCCCGCCAGGGCTTCCGGCTGCCTCGCCTGCATCTGCTCGAAGAGCGCCGCCGTCAGCCACAGTGATGTGATGCCGGACGCACTCAATGTCCGGCCCAGTTCCTCCAGCGAAGGCGTGCCCGCCGGGTACACCACCAGCTTCGCCCCGTGCAGCAGCGCTCCCCACACCTCCAGCGTCGACGCGTCGAACGAGATGGGCGCCAGTTGCAGCCACACCTCTTCCGGCCCGAAGTGAGCGAAGTCCGTCCCCAGCACCAGGCGCGACACCGCTCGATGCGGCACGCCCACGCCCTTCGGACGACCCGTGCTTCCCGACGTGAACATCACGTAGGCGAGATTGCCGCCACCCACCCGGACCGGGGGCGTGCTCTCGGACTGATGCGAGAACGCCGTCCACCCGGAGTCCACGAGCACTACCGGCACGCCGTCCTCGGCCACAGCCAGCTTCTCCTGGGACACGAGCACCGTGACGCAGGCCTCGCGCTTCATCCAGGACAGGCGCTCCCACGGGTAGCTCGCATCCAGCGGCACGTACACGCCGCCGGCCTTCAAGATGCCGAGCACGCTCGCCACCAACTCCAGCGAGCGCTCCACGCACAGTCCCACCCGCACCTCGGGCCCGACGCCCATTCCCTTCAGGTGGTGCGCAAGCTGGTTGGCCCGGCGGTTCAGCTCCGCATACGTCAGGCGCTGGCCCACGTACTCCACGGCCACGGCGTGCGGTGTCCGCTGCACCTGCGCTTCGAACAACTCCGCCAGCGACATCTCGCGCGGGTACTCCACGGCCTTCCCACTCCACTCCTCCACCAGTCGCCGCCGCTCCTGAGCGCCCATCAGCGGCAGCGCTTCCAACCGCTGCTCCGGATTGGAGACAGCCGACTCCAGCAGCACCCGCAGGTGCCCCAGCAGTCGCTCGATGGTGTCGGACTCGAACAGGTCGCTGTTGAACTCCAGGCCGCCGGAGAGGCCCTCCTCCGTTTCACCCATGCCGAGCGTCAGGTCGAACTTCGAGGTCTTGCCCGACGACTCGGCCGCCTCCAGCGTCAACCCCGGCAGACTCACCGCCGAGCCCGGTGCGTTCTGCAGCACGAACATCACCTGGAAGAGCGGACCGCGGCTCATGTCCCGCTCGGGCTGCAGCTCCTCCACCAGTCTCTCGAAGGGCACTTCCTGGTGCGCGTATGCGCCCAGCGTCGTCTCCCTCACCTGCCCCAGCAGCTCGCGGAACGAGGGGTTGCCGTCCAGCCGGGTCCGCAGCACGAGCGTGTTGACGAAGAAGCCGATCAGCCCCTCCGTCTCCGCCCGCGTGCGATTGGCGATGGCCGTGCCCACGCTCACGTCGTCCTGCCCGGAGTAGCGCGACAGCACCGTCTGGAACGCCGCCAGCAACACCATGAACGGCGTGGCCCCTTCCTGCTGAGCCAACGCCTTCACGGACTCCCACAGCCCCTTCGGCCACTGGAAGGTTCGCGTGTCGCCTCGGAAGCTCTGCACCGCCGGACGCGGCTTGTCCGTCGGCAGCTCCAGCGCTCGCGGGGCCCCGGTGAGCTGCTTCTTCCAGTACCCGAGCTGCGCCTCCAGCACCTCGCCCTTCAGCCACTCGCGCTGCCACACCGCGTAGTCCGCGTACTGCACCGTCAGCTCCGGCAGTGCCGGCTGACGCCCCAGCGCATACGCCTCGTAGAGCGCCACCACCTCGCGCACGAGGATGCCCATCGACCAGCCGTCCGAAACGATGTGGTGCATCACCAGCACCAGCAGATGTTCCTGCTCCGACAGCTTCAGCAGCGTCGTCCTCAGGAGTGGGCCCGTTTCCAGGTTGAACGGACGCTGAGCCTCCTGTCCGGCCAGGTGCTTCGCCTCGGTGGCGCGGGCGACCTCGGGCAGGGAGCCCAGATCCACCACCTCCAGCCGCGCCTGCATCCCGTGCTCGATGACCTGCACGGGGAGCCCGTTCTCGGTTCGGAACACCGTGCGCAGTGACTCGTGACGGCGGACCAGCGCTTCGAAGCTGCGCTCCAGGGCTCGGAGGTCGAGCGTCCCGGTCAGCTTCACGGCCACTGGGACATTATAGAACGCGCTGCCCGGCTCCAGCTGATCCAGGAACCACAGGCGCTGCTGTGCGAACGACAGCGGCAGGGCGCGGTCGCGAGAGACGCGGACCAGGGGCGGTGCCTTCACCTCTGTATCCGTGCCCGCCCCGTCCAGCTTCAACGCGAGCTTCTCCACCGTGGAGGCCTCGAAGACGTCGCGCAGCGGCAGCTCCACCTGGAACGCCTCGCGCACCCTGGAGACGAGTTGCGTCGCCAGCAGCGAGTGCCCGCCCAGCTCGAAGAAGTCCTCGTGCAGGCCGACCTGCTCGACGTTCAGCACCTCCGCGAAGATGGCCGCCAGCTTCTTCTCCGTCTCCGTGCGCGGCGCTTCGAACGCCTCCGGCTTCGGAGCATGGGCGTCCGGAGCTGGCAGGGCCTTGCGGTCCACCTTGCCATTGGGCGTCAGCGGCAGCGCGTCCAGCACCACGTACGCCGACGGCACCATGTACTCCGGCAGCCGCTGCTTCAGGTGCGTGCGCAGGACGCTGGCCTCCAGCTCCGCGCCCTCCTTCGCCGTCACATACGCCACCAGTCGCTTGCCCTCGGTGCCGTCCTCCCTCGCGACGACGACGGCCTCGTTGACGCCCGAGTGTTGCGCCAGCGCCGTCTCCACCTCGCCCAATTCGATGCGGAAGCCACGCACCTTCACCTGCGTGTCGCGCCGGCCCAGGAACTCCAACGTCCCGTCCACGCGCCAGCGCACCACGTCGCCCGTGCGATACAGGCGAGCCCCATGTCCAAAAGGACTGGGCACGAAGCGCTCCGCCGTCAGCTCCGGCCGGCCCACGTACCCTACCGCCAGTCCTTCCCCTCCCACGTACAACTCTCCGGGCACACCCACGGGCACCGGTTGCATCGCTCCGTCCAGCACGTGTGCAGCCGTGTTCGTGATGGGACGGCCGATGGGCACCGAAACGCCCAACTCCTCCGAGCCCTCCATCCGGTGGCACGCGGAGAACGTCGTGTTCTCCGTCGGGCCGTACCCGTTGATGAGCACGTTTCCAGAGGCCAGCCGCTCACGGACGCGCCCCACCGGGAGCACGTCACCACCAGCCAGGAGTTGCTTCACTCCAGCCAGGGCCTCTGGCTGCCTCGCCTGCATCTGCTCGAAGAGCGCCGCCGTCAGCCACAGTGACGTGATGCCCGCTTCACCCAACGTGCGGCCCAGCTCCTCCAGCGAAGGCGCACCCGCCGGGTACACCACCAGCTTCGCTCCATGCAGCAGCGCTCCCCACACCTCCAGCGTCGACGCATCGAAGGAGATGGGCGCCAACTGCAGCCACACTTCCTCCGGTCCGAAGTGCGCGAAGTCCGTTCCCAGCACCAGCCTCGACACCGCCCGGTGCGGCACGCCCACTCCCTTCGGACGCCCCGTGCTTCCCGACGTGAACATCACGTACGCCAGGTTCTCCCCGCCCACCATGGGCGACAGGGGACTCTCGGGCCGGCGCGAGATGGTGGCCCACTCCGAATCGACGCACACCAGCAGCTCGCTGCCTTCGGCAATCTCGTCGGCCAGCCGTTCCTGGGCGACGAGGACGGCGACGCCGGCCTCGCGCTTCATCCAGGACAGGCGCTCCAGCGGGTAGCTCGCATCCAGCGGCACGTACACGCCGCCGGCCTTGAGGATGCCCAGCACGCTCACCACCAGTTCCAGCGAGCGCTCCACGCACAGGCCCACTCGTACCTCAGGGCCTACTCCCATCGACCTCAGGTGGTGCGCCAGTTGGTTGGCACGGCGGTCGAGCGCCTCATACGTCAGCCGCTGACCCGCGTACTCCACGGCCACGGCCCGCGGCGTCCGCTGCACCTGCGCTTCGAACAAAGCGTGGAGGCCCGCCTCTCGCGGGTACTCCACGGCCCGGCCGCTCCACTGCTCCACCTGGCGCCGCTCCTCCTTGTCCATCAGAGGCAACGCTTCCAGCCGCTGCTCCGGCTGGGTGACTGCCGCTTCCAGCAGCACGCGCAGATGGCTCAGCAGCCGCTCCATCGTCGCCGCGTCGAAGAGGTCGCTGTTGTAGTTCACCGCCGCCGCCGCCCCCTGGGGCACCTCCTGCACCACCAACGACAGGTCGAACTTCGACGTCTTGTCTTCCGACTCCACTCCCGACAGCTTCAACCCCTGCTTCAGCTTCACTTCCGTCGTCGGCGTGTTCTGCAGCGTCAGCGTCACCTGGAACAGCGGACTGCGGCTCAAATCCCGCTCCGGCTGCAGCTCCTCCACCAGCTTCTCGAACGGCACCTCCTGGTGCGCGTACGCACCCAGCGTCGTCTCCCTCACCTGCCTCAACAACTGCCGGAAGCTCTGCCCTCCCTCCACCTTCGCCCTCAGCACCAGCATGTTCGCGAAGAAGCCGATCAGCCCTTCCGTCTCCCCCTGCGTACGCCCCGCGATGGGCGCTCCCACGCTCACGTCCTCCTGCCCCGCGTAGCGCGACAGCACCGTCTGGAACGCCGCCAGCAACACCATGAACGGCGTTGCTCCCTCGCGCTGTGCCAGCGTCTTCGCTCCGTCCCACAGGCGCTTCGGCCACTGGACCTCGACGTGCCCGCCGCGGAAGGTCTGCACCGCCGGACGCGGACGGTCCGTCGGCAGCTCCAGGGCGTGGGTGGCGCCTTCGAGCTGCTGCTTCCAGTACCCGAGCTTCGCCTCGAGCACCTCGCCCTTGAGCCACTCGCGCTGCCACACCGCATGGTCCGCGTACTGCACAGCCAGCTCCGGCAGTGGGGACGAGCGGCCCTCCGAGAACGCCTCGTAGAGCGCGGCGATCTCGCGCACGAGGACGTTCATCGACCAGCCGTCCGAGACGATGTGGTGCGTCACCAGCACCAGCACGTGCTCCTGCTCGGACAGTCTCAACAGGGTCATCCGCAGCAGCGGCCCGTGCTCCAGGTCGAACGGCCGTTGAGACTCCTCCTCCACGAGCCGCATGGCCTCCGCTTCACGCGTTCCCTCCGGCACCGCGCGCAGATCCTTCATATCGAAGGCGAGCAACGGCTCCGATGAGATGACCTGGACGGGCTTCCCGTCCTTGCTTCCGAAGGTCGTACGCAGCGCTTCGTGTCGGCGGACCAATTCTTCGAAGCTTCGCTGGAGCACACCCACGTCCAGCGCGCCCTCCGCACGCACCACTGCCGGCACGTTGTAGAAGGAGCTGCCTGGCTCCAGCCGATCCAGGAACCACAGTCGCTGCTGAGCGAACGACAGTGGCAGCACCGCCTGCCGCTCCGTACGCGGCTTCAGGGGAGGCGCGGCCAGCCCATGACCCGCACGTGCCGCATGCTCGGTCCGGTCGGCGAGAGCCGCCACCGTGGGTGCCTCGAAGAGCTCACGCAGCGGAAGCTCGACACCGAACGTGCTGCGAATCCGCGAGACGACCTGCGTCGCCAGCAGGGAGTGCCCACCCAGCTCGAAGAAGTTGTCCTTCGTGCCGACGCGTTCGACTCCGAGGACCTGGGCAAAGAGCGCTGCGAGCAGCTCCTCCCTGGGCGTGCGCGGCGCTTCGTATTCGGCGCTGGCGGTACGAGCCGAAGCCGTCGGATCGGGCAGGGCCTTGCGATCCACCTTGCCGTTCGGCGTCAGCGGCAGCGCGTCCAGCACCACGTACGCCGACGGCACCATGTACTCCGGCAACCGCTGCATCAGGTGCGTGCGCAGTCCGGCGGGCTCCAGCTCCGCGCCCTCCTTCGCCGTCACGTACGCCACCAGGCGCTTGCCCTCGGTGCCGACCTCCCTCGCGATGATGACGACCTCGTTGACGCCCGAGTGCTGCGCCAGCGCCGTCTCCACTTCACCCAGTTCGATGCGGAAGCCACGCACCTTCACCTGCGTGTCTCGCCGGCCCAGGAACTCCAACGTCCCGTCCACACGCCAGCGCACCATGTCGCCCGTGCGGTAGAGACGTGCACCGTCTCCAAAAGGACTGGGCACGAAGCGCTCCGCCGTCAGCTCCGGCCGGCCGATGTACCCCACCGCCAGGCCCGCGCCTCCCACGTACAGCTCGCCCGGCACTCCCACGGGCACCGGCTGCATCGCTCCGTCCAGCACATACGCTCGTGTGTTGGTGATGGGACGCCCGATGGGCACCGAAACGCCCAGCTCCTCCGGGCCCTCCATCCGGTAGCACGCGGAGAACGTCGTGTTCTCCGTCGGGCCGTACCCGTTGATGAGCACGTTCCCGGAGGCCAGCCGCTCACGGACGCGACCCACGGGTAGCACGTCACCACCGGCCAACAACTGCTTCACTCCCGCCAGGGCCTCTGGCTGCCTCGCCTGCATCTGATCGAAGAGCGCCGCCGTCAGCCATAGCGACGTAATGCCCGCTTCTCCCAGCGTGCGTCCCAGCTCCTCCAGCGAAGGCGCGCCCGCCGGGTACACCACCAGCTTCGCTCCGTGCAGCAGCGCTCCCCACACCTCCAGCGTCGACGCATCGAAGGAGATGGGCGCCAACTGCAGCCACACTTCCTCCGGCCCGAAGTGCGCGAAGTCCGTTCCCAGCACCAGCCGCGACACCGCTCGGTGCGGCACTCCCACGCCCTTCGGTCGGCCCGTGCTTCCCGACGTGAACATCACGTACGACAGGTTCTCTCCGCCCACTCGCACCGGCGGGTTGCCCTCTGATTGACGTGTGATGACGGGCCACTCCGTGTCCACGCACACGACTCGCTCGACTTCCGTCTGGTGCACGGACGGCAGCAGCTTCTGCTGGGTCACCAGCAGCGCCACGTCGGACTCCTGCTTCATCCACGCCAGGCGCTCCGACGGATAGCTCGCGTCCAGCGGCACGTACGCGCCGCCCGCCTTCAGGATGCCCAGCACGCTCACCACCAGCTCCAGCGAGCGCTCCACGCACAGGCCCACTCGCACCTCGGGGCCTACTCCCATTGCCCTCAGGTGGTGCGCAAGCTGGTTGGCCCTACGATTGAGCTCCGCGTAGGTCAACCGCTGGCCTGCGTACTCCACCGCCACCGCGTCAGGTGTCTTCCGCACCTGTGCTTCGAACAGTTCGGCAAGGGAGGCCTCGCGCGGATACTCCGCGGCCCTCCCACTCCAATCCTGCACCAGCCGCCGCCGCTCCACCCCGGCCATCAGCGGCAGCGCTTCCAACCGCTGCTCCGGACGCGCCACCGCCGACTCCAGCAGTACGCGCAGGTGCCCCATCAGCCGCTCAATGGTGGCGGGCTCGAACAGGTCGCTGTTGAACTCCAGTGCGCCCGCTACACCTCCATCGCCCGAGTCCGCCATGCCGAGCGTCAGGTCGAACTTCGACGTCTTGCCCGACGAGTCGGCCCCCTCCAGCTTCAGTCCCGGCAGGTTCACCGCCGAGACCGGTGCGTTCTGCAGCACGAACATTACCTGGAAGAGCGCGCCCCGGCTCATGTCTCGCTGCGGCTGAAGCTCTTCCACCAGCCTCTCGAACGGCACCTCCTGGTGCGCATACGCACCCAGCGTCGTCTCCCTCACCTGCCTCAGCAGCTCGCGGAAGGTGGACCTGCCGTCCAGCCGCGACCTCAGCACCAGCGTGTTGACGAAGAAGCCAATCAGCCCCTCCGTCTCTGCTCGCGTGCGATTGGCGATGGCCGTGCCCACGCTCACGTCGTCCTGACCCGCGTACCTCCCCAGCACCGTCTGGAAGGCCGCCAGCAGCACCATGAAGGGCGTCGCCCCTTCCTGCTGCGCCAGCGTCTTCACCGCCTCCCACAGCCCCTTCGACCACTGGAAGGTCCGTGTGTCGCCTCGGAAGCTCTGCACCGCCGGGCGCGGCTTGTCCGTCGGCAGCTCCAGCGCCGCCGGTGCCCCTTCGAGCTGCTTCCTCCAATACGAGAGCTGCGCTTCGAGCACCTCGCCCTTGAGCCAATTGCGCTGCCACACCGCGTAGTCCGCGTACTGCAGCGCCAGATCCGGCAGTGCCGGCTGACGACCCTGCGCATACGCCTCGTAGAGCGCCACCATCTCGCGCACGAGGATGCCCATCGACCAGCCGTCCGAGACGATGTGGTGCATCACCAGCACCAGCACGTGCTCCTGCTCCGACACCTTCACCAGGGCCGTCCGCAGCAGTGGGCCCTGCTCCAGGCTGAACGGACGCTCGATTTCCTCTTCCACCCAGCGCTGTGCTGCCTGGGCTCTGTCTGCTTCCGACAGCGGGCTCAGATCCTCTCGGACGATGGCGAGTGCAGGCTCCGTCGAGATGACCTGCACGGGTGCGCCCGCCTCGGTGCGGAACGTGGTTCGCAGCGACTCGTGCCGGCGCACCAGCTCGCGGAAGCTCTTCTCCAAGGCATCGACATCCAGCCGCCCCGACAGCTTCACCACCGTCGGCACGTTGTAGAAGGCGCTGCCCGGCTGCAGCTGATCCAGGAACCAGAGCCGCTGCTGCGCGAACGACAGCGGTAGCGCTCCATCGCGCAGCGCACGCTTCAGGGCGGGTGCCTGAAGTCCCTTCGTGTCCCCGGCTCCTGCCTCGATCCGCTCGGCCAGCTTCTCCACCGTGGAGGCTTCGAAGATGTCGCGCAGGGGTAGCTCGACCTGGAAGGCTTCCTTCACGCGCGAGACCAACTGCGTGGCGAGCAGGGAGTGGCCCCCCAGCTCGAAGAAGTCCCCGTGCAGGCCGACCTGCTCGACGTTCAGCACCTCCGCGAAGATGGCCGCCAGCTTCTTCTCCGTCTCCGTGCGCGGCACTTCGAACGCCTCCGGCTTCGGAGCATGGGCGTCCGGGGCCGGCAGGGCCTTGCGGTCCACCTTCCCGTTCGGCGTCAGCGGCAGCGCGTCCAGCACCACGTACGCCGACGGCACCATGTACTCCGGCAACCGCTGCTTCACGTGCATGCGCAGGACGCTGGCCTCCAGTTCCACGCCCTCTTTCGCCGTCACATACGCCACCAGGCGCTTGCCTTCGGTGCCGTCCTCCCTCGCAACGACGACGGCCTCGTTGACGCCCGAGTGCTGCGCCAGCGCCGTCTCCACTTCACCCAGCTCGATGCGGAAGCCACGCACCTTCACCTGCGTGTCTCGCCGGCCCAGGAACTCCAACGCCCCATCCGCGCGCCAGCGCACCACGTCGCCCGTGCGGTACAGCCGTGCGCCGTCTCCGAAGGGGCTGGGGATGAAGCGCTCCGCCGTCAGCTCCGGCCGGCCCACGTACCCCACCGCCAGTCCCTCGCCTCCCACGTACAGCTCTCCGGGCACGCCCACCGGCACCGGCTGCATCGCCCCGTCCAGCACGTACGTCTGCGTGTTGCGGATGGGCCGCCCAATGGGCACCGAAACGCCCAGCTCTTCCGAGCCCTCCATCCGGTGGCACGCGGAGAACGTCGTGTTCTCCGTCGGGCCGTACCCGTTGATGAGGACTCCTCCAGCTGCGAGCCGCTCCTTCACCCGGCCTACTGGCAGCACATCACCACCGGCCAGGAGTTGCTTCACTCCAGCCAGGGCCTCCGGCTGCCTCGCCTGCATCTGCTCGAAGAGCGCCGCCGTCAGCCACAGTGACGTAATGCCCGCTTCGCCCAGCGTGCGTCCCAACTCCTCCAGCGAAGGCGCGCCCGCCGGGTACACCACCAGCTTCGCCCCGTGCAGCAGCGCCCCCCACACCTCCAGCGTCGACGCGTCGAACGAGATGGGCGCCAGTTGCAGCCACACCTCCTCTGGCCCGAAGTGCGCGAAGTCCGTCCCCAGCACCAGCCTCGACACCGCCCGGTGCGGCACGCCCACGCCCTTCGGTCGGCCCGTACTTCCCGACGTGAACATCACGTACGCCAGGTTTGCTCCGCTGACCTGGGTGGAAGGCGAGGTCTCCGGCTGGCGCGAGATGGTGGCCCACTCCGAATCGACGCACACCAGCAGCTCACTGCCTTCAGCGATCTCCTCCGCCAGCTTCTCTTGCGCCACCAGCAGCGCGACTCCGGCTTCGCGCTTCATCCAGCCAAGGCGCTCCAGCGGATAGCTGGCATCCAGCGGCACGTACACGCCACCCGCCTTGAGAATGCCCAGCACGCTCACCGCCAGCTCCAGCGAGCGCTCCACGCACAGGCCCACCCGCACCTCGGGCCCCACTCCCATTGCCCTCAAGTGGTGCGCAAGCTGGTTGGCCCGGCGGTTCAGCTCCACGTACGTCAGCCGCTGGCCCGCGTATTCCACCGCTACGGCGCCAGGCGTCCTCCGCACCTGCGCCTCGAACAACTCCGCCAGCGAGGCCTCTCGCGGGTATTCGACAGTCTTGCCGCTCCACCCGCCCAAGAGCTGCTTTCGCTCCGCCTCGCCCATCAGCGGCAGATCCATCAGCCGCTGCTCGGGCCTCGCCACCGCCGACTCCAGCAGCACCTGCAAGTGCCCCAGCAGCCGCTCCACGGTCTCGGCGCCGAAGAGGTCGCTGTTGTAGTTCACCGCCGCCACCACTCCGTGCGGCACCTCCTCCACCAACAGTGACAGGTCGAACTTCGAAGTCTTCCACTCCGAATCCACTCCCGACAGCGTCAGCCCCTGCTTCAGCTTCACTTCCGTCGTCGGCGTGTTCTGCAGCGTCAGCGTCACCTGGAAGAGCGGGCTCCGGCTCAAATCCCGCTCCGGCTGCAGCTCCTCCACCAGCTTCTCGAAGGGCACCTCCTGGTGCGCGTACGCTCCCAGCGTCGTCTCCCTCACCTGCCTCAACAACTGCCGGAAGCTCTGCCCTCCCTCCACCTTCGCCCTCAGCACCAGCATGTTCGCGAAGAAGCCGATCAGCCCTTCCGTCTCCCCCTGCGTGCGCCCCGCGATGGGCGCTCCCACGCTCACGTCCTCCTGCCCCGCGTAGCGCGACAGCACCGTCTGGAACGCCGCCAGCAACACCATGAACGGCGTCGCGCCTTCGCGCCGGCCAAGCGACTCCAGGTTGCGCCAGAGCGCCTTCGGCCACAGTGTCTGCCGGACCTCGCCACGGAAGGTCTGCACCGCCGGACGCGGCTTGTCCGTCGGCAGCTCCAGCGTGGCCGGCGCCCCTTCGAGCTGCTGCTTCCAGTAGCCGAGCTGTGCCTCCAGCACCTCGCCCTTCAGCCACTCCCGCTGCCACACCGCGTAGTCCGGGTACTGAACGGGCAGCTCCGGCAAGCTGGATGGGCGGCCCTGCGAGAAGGCCTCGTACAGCGCGGCCACTTCGCGCACGAGGATGCCCATCGACCAACCGTCCGAGACAATGTGGTGCGTCATCAGCACCAGCACGTGCTCCTGCGCCCCGAGCCGCAACAGCGACGTCCTCAGCAACGGCCCCTGCGCCAGATCGAACGGACGGACGGCCTCCGCCTCCGCGCGGCGGCGTGCTTCCTGCTCGCGCTCCGGATGTCCGCCCAGGTCCACCGTGTCCAGCACCACACGGCCCGCGGGGGAGATGACCTGCACGGGCAGGCCGCCCTCGGCGCGGAACGTGGTGCGCAACGACTCGTGCCGGCGCACCAGTTCCTCGAAGCTCCGCTCCAGCGCGGCCCCGTCCAGCGGCCCGCTCAGCTTCACCACCGCCGGCACGTTGTAGAACGCGCTACCCGGCGCGAGCTGCTCCAGGAACCACAGGCGCTGCTGCGCGTAGGACAGCGGCAGGACGTCCTGGTGCTCACGCCTCCGCCTCAGGGGCGGCGCCACGAAGCCCGCCCCCGCCCTCACCGCACGGTCCACGCGGTCCGCCAGCGCCGCCACCGTGGGTGCCTCGAAGAGCTCACGCAGCGGCAGGTCGATGCCGAAGGCGCTGCGAATCCGCGAGATGGCCTGCGTGGCCAGCAACGAGTGTCCACCCAGCTCGAAGAAGCTCCCGTGGACGCCCACCTGCGTGAGCCCGAGCACCTCGGCGAAGAGGCCCGCCAGCACCTTCTCCGTCTCTGTGCGAGGCGCGGTGAACGACTCGGGCTCCGCCGCGACGAAGTCCGGTGCCGGCAGCGCCGCCCGGTCCACCTTGCCGTTGGGCGTCAGCGGCAGCGCGTCCAGCACCACGAACGCCTGCGGCACCATGTAGTCGGGCAGCGTCCCGCCCAGGAAGTCACGGAGCGCCTCGGCCACCAGCGTCTGGCCCGCCACGGGCACGGCGTACGCAACGAGCCGCTTGCCTCCCGCTTGTCCGTCACGCGCCAGGACGACGGCCTCGCGCACCGCGGGGTGCCGCTCCAATGCGGCTTCCACCTCGCCGAGCTCCACGCGGTAGCCGCGAATCTTGAGCTGATGGTCCACACGGCCGAGGAACTCGACCCGTCCATCCGCGAGCAGGCGGGCCCTGTCTCCCGTGCGGTACATCCGCGCACCCTGAGCGCCCGAATACGGGTCCGGGATGAAGCGCTCCGCCGTCAGGTCGGGACGGCCCAGGTAGCCACGGCCCACGACGAGGCCGCCGATGCACAGTTCACCGGGAACGCCCACGGGCACGGGAACGAGCTGCGCATCCAGCACGTAGGTGCGCGCGTTGGGAATGGGCCGGCCGAGCGGCACGGACACGGACACGCGCCCCTCCGCCCCGCGTGGCACCTTGAGCGTGAGCACGCCCACCGTCGTCTCGGTAGGGCCGTAGTGGTTGAACACCTCCAGCCCGGGGGCCAGCGCGTGGACCCGGTCGATGAGCGACCAGTCCGACACGTCTCCGCCCAGCACCAGCCGCTGGCGAGGAAGCACCCGCTCCGGGTTCCCGGAGGCCAGGAGCGCCTGGAGGTGTGGGGGGACGATCTTCAGGCAGTCCACCGCCTCGCGCTCGAAGAGCGCGGCCAATGCCGCCGGGTCCGAGGCCTGCTCGCGAGACACCAGGTGCAGCGCGCCGCCATGGCAGAGCGCGGGGAAGACCGCGGTGTTGCCGAGGTCCGCCGCCAGCGTGGACACGGAGGCGAAGCTCGCCGAGGCAGGCAGCTCCAGCCTGCGCGAGACGCCCTCCACGTAGTTGACGAGCTGCCGGTGCTCGATGGCCACGCCCTTCGGACGGCCGGTGGAGCCGGAGGTGAAGATGACGTAGGCGAGGTTCTCCGGTGCCGTCACGGGCACCGGGTCCGCGGCGCTGCGCCCGGCCAGCAGGCGGGCGTCCGCGTCGAGACGGATGACCGCTCCGGCGCTCCATCCGAGACGTTCCGCCAGCGTCGACTGCGTGACGAGTGCCCGTGCGCCCGCGTCCGCGAGGACACCGCGCAGGCGCTCGAGGGGGAAGGCCGGGTCCAGGGGCACGTAGGCGCCACCCGCCTTGAGGATGCCCCACAGGCCCACCAGGGCGCTCGCGGAGCGGTCCAGGTAAAGGCCCACCGGCACGTCGGGGCCCACGCCCAGCTCGCGCAGGTGATGCGCCACCTGGTTCGCGCGCTGGTTCAGCTCCCGGTACGTCAGGCGCGAGTCCTCGGCGACGACGGCCTCGGCATCCGGAGTCCGCGCCGCCTGGGCCTCGAAGAGGGCCTGCACGGTGACGGGCGCAAAGGGGGTGTGGGTGTCGTTCCACTCCACGAGGAGCCGCTGCCGCTCCGCGCCGACCATCAGCGGCAGATCCGCCAGCCGCGTATCCGGAGCGCGGACGGCCGCCTCCAGCAGCACGCGCAGGTGCCCCACGAGCCGGTCCACGGTGTCCTGATGGAAGAGGTCGCGGTTGTACGCGACGGCGACGGAGAGCCCCTGTGGCTGCTCGGTCAGCTCCAGCGTCAGGTCGAACTTGGACGTGCGGGCGTCCGTGTCCATGCCCGCCAGCGTCAGCCCCGACAACCGTAGCTCCGTCGTCGGCGTGTTCTGCAGGATGAACATCACCTGGAACAGCGGGCTCCGGTTCAGGTGCCGCTCGGGCTTGAGCTCCTCCACCAGCTTCTCGAACGGCACGTCCTGGTGGGCGTAGGCCCCCAGCGTCACCTCGCGCGCCTGCGCCACGAGCTGCCGGAAGGTGGGGTTGCCGCCGAGCCTCGCCCGCAGCACCAGGGTGTTGATGAAGAAGCCGATGAGGCCCTCCGTCTCCGCCCGGGTGCGGTTGGCGATGGGCGAGCCCACGCACACGTCGTCCTGCCCCGAGTGGCGGGACAGCACCGTCTGGAAGGCCGCGAGGAACACCATGAAGGGCGTGGCGCCTTCGCCGTGCGCCAGCGCCTTCGCGGACTCCCACAGCTCGCGCGGCCACTGGAAGCCGCGGCCCTCGCCGACGAACGTCTGCACGGCGGGACGGGGCTTGTCCGTGGGCAGCTCCAGCACCGCGGGGGCGCCCTGGAGCTGGTGCTTCCAGTACGCGAGCTGGGCGCCGAGCACCGCATCCTTCAACCACTCGCGCTGCCATACCGCGTAGTCCGCGTACTGGAGCGGCAGCTCCGGCAGCGGCGAGGGCAGGCCCCGTGAGCACGATTCGTACAGGGCTCCTGCCTCGCGCACGAGGATGTCCATCGACCAGCCGTCGGACACGATGTGGTGCATCACCAGCACCAGCACGTGCTCCTGCTCTGACAGCTTCAGCAGCAACGCCCTCAGCAGCGGGCCCTGTTCCAGGTTGAACGGGCGCTGGGCCTCCTCGGCGAAGATGCGCGCTGCTTCCGATGCCCGCTCGGCCTCGGGTGCACCGGTGAGGTCCTCGGTTCCCAGGCGCACGTGCGCCTCGGGCGAGATGACCTGCACGGGTGAGCCGCCCTGCTCCTGGAAGGTCGTGCGCAGCGACTCGTGACGGCGGACCAGCGCTTCGAGGGACTGCTCCAGGGCTTCGACGTGCAACGTCCCGGTCAGCTTCACCGCGGCGGGGATGTTGTAGGAGTTGCCCCCGGGTTCGAGCTGATCCAGGAACCACAGCCGCTGCTGTGCAAAGGACAACGGCAGGCGGCCGGTGCGCGGAACGCGCTTGAGTGGCGGCGACTGGAGGCCCGGCCCGGTGGACAGCTCGGTGCCAAGGCGCGCGGCCAGCTTCTCCACCGTGGAGGCTTCAAAGACGTCGCGCAGGGGCAGCTCGACCTGGAAGGCCTCGCGCACCCGGGAGACGAGCTGCGTGGCCAGCAGCGAGTGGCCGCCCAGCTCGAAGAAGTCCCCGTGCAGGCCGACCTGATCGAGGTTGAGCACCTCCACGAAGATGGCCGCCAGCTTCTGCTCGGTCTCCGTGCGTGGGGCGACGAACGTTTCCTGCATCGGGGCGTCTGGCGTAGGCAGGGCCTTGCGGTCCACCTTGCCGTTCGGCGTCAGCGGCAGCCAGTCCAGCACCACGTACGCCGACGGCACCATGTACTCCGGCAGTCGCTGCTTCAGGTGCGTGCGCAGGATGGCCGCGTCGATGGCGGCACCCTCCTTCGCCGTCACGTACGCCACCAGGCGCTTGCCCTCGGTGCCGTCCTCCCTCGCGATGACGACGGCCTCGCTGACGCCCGAGTGCTGCGCCAGCGCCGTCTCCACCTCGCCCAATTCGATGCGGAAGCCACGCACCTTCACCTGCGTGTCTCGCCGGCCCAGGAACTCCAGCGTCCCGTCCACGCGCCAGCGCACCACGTCGCCCGTGCGGTACAGGCGAGCCCCATGTCCAAACGGACTGGGCACGAAGCGCTCCGCCGTCAGCTCCGGCCGGCCCACGTACCCTACCGCCAGTCCTTCTCCTCCCACGTACAGCTCGCCCGGCACGCCCGTCGGCACGGGCTGCATCGCCTCGTCCAGCACGTACACCTGCGTGTTGGTGATGGGACGGCCAATGGGCACCGAAGCGCCCAATTCCTCCGAGCCCTCCATCCGGTGGCACGCGGAGAACGTCGTGTTCTCCGTCGGGCCGTACCCGTTGATGAGCACGTTTCCAGAGGCCAGCCGCTCACGGACGCGACCCACCGGGAGCACGTCACCACCGGCCAGCAGTTGCTTCACTCCTGCCAGGGCCTCTGGCTGCCTCGCCTGCATCTGCTCGAAGAGCGCCGCCGTCAGCCACAGTGACGTGATGCCCGCTTCTCCCAGCGTGCGTCCCAGCTCCTCCAGCGAAGGCGCGCCCGCCGGGTACACCACCAGCTTCGCTCCGTGCAGCAGCGCTCCCCACACCTCCAGCGTCGACGCATCGAAGGAAATGGGTGCCAGCTGCAGCCACACTTCCTCCGGTCCGAAGTGCGCGAAGTCCGTTCCCAGTACCAGCCGCGACACCGCCCGGTGCGGCACTCCCACGCCCTTTGGTCGGCCCGTGCTTCCCGACGTGAACATCACGTACGCCAGGTTCTCACCGCCCACTCGCACCGGCAGGTTGCCTTCCGGCTGGCGAGCGATGGCGTCCCAATCTGAATCGACGCACACCAGCAGCTCGCTGCCTTCGGCAATCTCGTCGGCCAGCTTTTCCTGGGCGACGAGGACTGCAACACCCGCCTCACGCTTCATCCAGGACAGGCGCTCCAGTGGATAGCTGGCATCCAGCGGCACGTACACACCACCGGCCTTCAGGATGCCCAGCACGCTCACCACCAGCTCCAGCGAGCGCTCCACGCACAGACCCACCCGCACCTCGGGCCCCACTCCCATTGCCCTCAAGTGGTGCGCGAGCTGGTTGGCCCGGCGGTTCAGCTCCACGTACGTCAGCCGCTGGCCCGCATACTCCACTGCCACCGCGTCAGGCGTCCGCTGCACCTGTGCTTCGAACAGCTCCGCCAGCGAGGCCTCTCGCGGGTACTCCACGGCCTTCCCGCTCCACCCTCCCAGCTGCCGGCGTTCCGCCTCGTCCATCAGCGGCAGGTCCATCAGCCGCTGCTCGGGCCTCGCCACCGCTGACTCCAGCAGCACCCCCAGGTGACGCAGCAGGCGCTCCATCGTCGCCGCGTCGAAGAGGTCGCTGTTGTAGTTCACCCCCGCCGCCACTCCCTGGGGCACCTCCTGCACCACCAACGACAGGTCGAACTTCGACGTCTTGTCTTCCGACTCCACTCCCGACAGCTTCAGCCCCTGACGCAGCTTCACTTCCGTCGTCGGCGTGTTCTGCAGCGTCAGCGTCACCTGGAACAGCGGACTGCGGCTCAAATCCCGCTCCGGCTGCAGCTCCTCCACCAGCTTCTCGAACGGCACCTCCTGGTGCGCGTACGCCCCCAGCGTTGTCTCCCGCACCTGTCCCAGCAGTTGCAGGAAGCTCTGGTCAGATGACAGCTTCGAGCGCAGCACGAGCATGTTGGCGAAGAAGCCAATCAGCCCTTCCGTCGCCCCTTGCGTGCGCCCCGCGATGGGCGCTCCCACGCTCACGTCCTCCTGCCCCGAGTAGCGCGACAGCACCGTCTGGAACGCCGCCAGCAACACCATGAAGGGCGTTGCTCCCTCGCGCTGCGCCAGCGTCTTCGCACCGTCCCACAGACGCTTCGGCCACTGGACCTCGACGTGCCCGCCTCGGAAGGTCTGCACCGCCGGACGCGGACGGTCCGTCGGCAACTCCAGGGCCCGGGTGGCCCCTTTGAGCTGCTGATTCCAGTACCCGAGCTTTGCCTCCAGCACCTGTCCCTGGAGCCACTCGCGCTGCCACACCGCGTAGTCCGCGTATTGCACCGCCAGATCCGGCAGCGGGGACGAGCGGCCTTCCGAGAACGCCTCGTAGAGCGCGGCGATCTCGCGCACGAGGACGTTCATCGACCAGCCGTCCGAGACGATGTGGTGCATCACCAGCACCAACACGTGCTCGTGCTCCGACATCTTCAGCAGGGTCATCCGCAACAGCGGCCCGTGCTCCAGGTCGAACGGCCGTTGCGACTCGTGCTCCACGAGCCGCATGGCTTCTGGCTCGCGGCCTTCCACGGGTACCGCGCCCAGGTCCTTCACCTCGAAGGCGAGCAGCGGCTCCGAGGCGATGAGCTGGACGGGCCTTCCATCCCGGGCGCCGAACGTCGTGCGCAGGGACTCGTGCCGACGGACCAATTCCTCGAAGCTCCGCTGGAGCACGCTCACGTCCAGCGTGCCCTCCGCACGCACCACGGTTGGCACGTTGTAGAAGGCGCTTCCCGGCTCCAATCGGTCCAGGAACCACAGTCGCTGCTGAGCGAACGACAGCGGCGGGGCCGCATTGCGCTCCACGCGCGGTCTCAGGAGAGGAACAACCAGCGCGGAGCCTGCACGTACCGCACGCTCCGTCCGTTCGACGAGTGCCGCCACGGTGGGCGCCTCGAAGAGCGCACGCAGCGGGAGCTCGATGCCGAAGGCACCGCGAATCCGCGAGATGATCTGCGTGGCCAGCAGGGAGTGCCCGCCCAGCTCGAAGAAGTTGTCCTTCGTGCCGACACGCTCGACTCCGAGGACCTGGGCGAAGAGCCCTGCGAGCAGCTCCTCCGCGGGAGTGCGCGGCGCTTCGTATCCGGCACCTTCCGGACTGAAGGCAGCCCTTGGATCAGGAAGGGCCTTGCGGTCCACCTTGCCGTTCGGCGTCAGCGGCAGCGCGTCCAGCACCACGTACGCCGACGGCACCATGTACTCCGGCAGCCGCTGCTGCACGTGCGCACGAAGAACGCTGGCCTCCAGCTCCGCGCCCTCCTTCGCCGTCACATACGCCACCAGGCGCTTGCCCTCGGTGCCGTCCTCCCTCGCGATGACGACGGCCTCGCTGACGCCCGAGTGCTGCGCCAGCGCCGTCTCCACTTCCCCCAGCTCGATGCGGAAGCCACGCACCTTCACCTGCGTGTCGCGCCGGCCCAGGAACTCCAGCGCCCCATCCGCGCGCCAGCGCACCACGTCGCCCGTGCGGTACAGGCGAGCCCCATGTCCAAACGGACTGGGCACGAAGCGCTCCGCCGTCAGCTCCGGCCGGCCCACGTACCCTACCGCCAGTCCTTCTCCTCCCACGTACAGCTCGCCCGGCACGCCCGTCGGCACGGGCTGCATCGCCTCGTCCAGCACGTACGCCTGCGTGTTGGTGATGGGACGGCCAATGGGCACCGAAGCGCCCAACTCCTCCGAGCCCTCCATCCGGTGGCACGCGGAGAACGTCGTGTTCTCCGTCGGGCCGTACCCGTTGATGAGGACTCCGCCAGCTGCGAGCCGCTCCTTCACCCGGCCCACGGGCAGCACGTCACCACCGGCCAGCAGTTGCTTCACTCCCGCCAGGGCCTCTGGCTGCCTCGCCTGCATCTGCTCGAAGAGCGCCGCCGTCAGCCACAGCGACGTGATGCCGGACGCACTCAATGCCCGGCCCAGCTCCTCCAGCGAAGGCGCGCCCGCCGGGTACACCACCAGCTTCGCCCCGTGCAGCAGCGCTCCCCACACCTCCAGCGTCGACGCGTCGAACGAGATGGGTGCCAGTTGCAGCCACACCTCCTCCGGCCCGAAGCGCGCGAAGTCCGTCCCCAGCACCAGCCGCGACACTGCCCGGTGCGGCACCCCCACGCCCTTCGGTCGGCCCGTGCTTCCCGACGTGAACATCACGTACGCCAGGTTCTCTCCGCCCACTCGCACCGGCAGGTTGCCCTCCGGCTGGCGAGCAATGACGGGCCACTCCGTATCCACGCACACCGTTGGCTCGTCGTCGGCCTGACGGACGGAAGGCAGCAGCTTCTGCTGGGTCACCAGCAGCGCCACAGCAGACTCCCGCTTCATCCACGCCAGACGCTCCGACGGATAGCTGGCGTCCAGCGGCACGTACACACCACCAGCCTTCAGGATGCCCAGCACGCTCACCACCAGCTCCAGCGAGCGCTCCACGCACAGGCCCACCCGTACCTCGGGCCCCACTCTCATTGCCCTCAGGTGGTGCGCCAGTTGATTGGCTCGCCGGTTCAGCTCGCTGTACGTCAGCCGCTGCCCCTCGTACTCCACCGCCACCGCAACGGGCGTCTTCAGCACCTGAGCTTCGAACAGCTCCGCGAGGGACTCCTCCCGCGGGTATTCAGTGGCCTTGCCGCTCCACCTGCCTACGAGTCGCTGGCGTTCCTTCTCATCCATCAGCGGCAGGTCCATCAGCCGCTGCTCCGGACGTGCGACCGCCGACTCCAGCAGCACCCGCAGGTGCCCGAGCAGTCGCTCCATCGTCTCCGGCTCGAACAGGTCGCTGTTGAACTCGAGTCCGCCGGAGAGGCCCTTCTCCGTCTCGCCCATGTCCAACGTGAGGTCGAACTTCGACGTCTTGCCCGACGACGACCTGGCCCCCTCCAGCTTCAGCCCCTGCAGGCTCACCGCCGTGCCCGGCGCGTTCTGCAGCACGAACATCACCTGGAAGAGCGCGCCCCGGCTCATGTCCCGCTCGGGCTGGAGCTCCTCCACCAGTCTCTCGAACGGCACCTCCTGGTGCGCGTACGCGCCCAGCGTCGTCTCCCGCACCTGCCTCACCAGCTCGCGGAAGCTCTGCCTCGGCTCCAGCTTCGCCCTCAGCACCAGCGTGTTGACGAAGAAGCCAATCAGCCCCTCCGTCTCCGCTCGCGTCCGGTTGGCGATGGCCGTGCCCACGCTCACGTCGTCCTGACCCGCGTACCTCCCCAGCACCGTCTGGAAGGCCGCCAGCAGCACCATGAAGGGCGTGGCTCCTTCCCGTTGGGCCAGCGCCTTCACCGACTCCCACAGCTCCCTGGGCCACTCGAACGACTGCAGGTCGCCCCGGAAGCTCTGCACTGCTGGACGCGGCTTGTCCGTCGGCAGCTCCAGTGCCCGCGGGGCTCCCTGCAACTGCTTGCGCCAGTAGCCGAGCTGCGCTTCCAGCACCTCGCCCTTCAGCCAATCGCGCTGCCACACCGCGTAGTCCGCGTACTGCACCTCCAACGAAGGAAGCGCTGGCTCCCGGCCCCGTGCGTACGCGTCGTAGAGCGCCACCACCTCGCGCACGAGGATGCCCATCGACCAGCCGTCCGAGACGATGTGGTGCATCACCAGCACCAGCAGATGCTCCTGCTCCGACAGCTTCAGCAGCGTCGTCCTCAGCAGCGGACCTGTTTCCAGGTTGAACGGACGCTCGATTTCCTCTTCCACCCAGCGCTCGGCCGCGGTGCCGCGGTCCGTTTCCGGCAACCGGCTCAGGTCCTCCCGCGCGATGGCGGGAGCCGGCTCCATCGAGATGACCTGCACGGGAGTACCGGCTTCCGCGCGGAAGGTGGTTCGCAGTGATTCGTGCCGGCGCACCAGCTCGCGGAAGCTCTTCTCCAGGGCCTGGAGGTCCAGGGTCCCCGTCAGCCTCACCACCGACGGCACGTTGTAGAACGCGCTGCCCGGCTCCAGTTGATCCAGGAACCAGAGCCGCTGTTGCGCGAACGACAGCGGTAGCGCCTCGCTTCGCGCCTCACGCCTCAGGTGCGGTGCGCGGACGCCCTTCGTCTCCTGAGTGCCCTCGTCCAGTCGCCCGGCGAGCTTCTCCACCGTGGAGGCTTCGAAGACGTCGCGCAGGGGCAGTTCGACCTTGAAGGCCTCTCGCACCCGGGAGACGAGCTGCGTGGCGAGCAGTGAGTGGCCGCCCAGCTCGAAGAAGTCCCCGTGCAGGCCGACCCGCTCGACGTTCAGCACCTCCGCGAAGATGGCCGCCAGCTTCTTCTCGGCCTCCGTCCGCGGAGCTTCGAACGTCTCCGGGTTGGAGTCCTGGATGTCCGGTGCGGGCAGGGCCTTGCGGTCCACCTTGCCGTTCGGCGTCAGCGGCAGCGCGTCCAGCACCACGTACGCCGACGGCACCATGTACTCCGGCAGCCGCTGCTTCAGGTGGGTACGCAGTCTGGCGGGCTCCAGCTGCATGCCCTCCTTCGCCGTCACATACGCCACCAGGCGCTTGCCCTCGGTGCCGTCCTCCCTCGCGATGACGACGGCCTCGTTGACGTCCGAGTGCTGCCCCAGCGCCGCCTCCACCTCGCCCAATTCGATGCGGAAGCCACGCACCTTCACCTGCATGTCGCGCCGGCCCAGGAACTCCAACGTCCCGTCCACGCGCCAGCGCACCACGTCGCCCGTGCGGTACAGCCGTGCGCCGTCTCCGAAGGGACTGGGCACGAAGCGCTCCGCCGTCAGCTCCGGCCGGCCCACGTACCCTACCGCCAGGCCTTCCCCTCCCACGTACAGCTCGCCCGGCACGCCCAGCGGTACCAGCTGCATCGCCTCGTCCAGCACGTACGCCGACGTGTTGGTGATGGGACGGCCGATGGGCACCGAAGCACCCAGCTCCTCCGGGCCCTCCATCCGGTGGCACGCGGAGAACGTCGTGTTCTCCGTCGGGCCGTACCCGTTGATGAGCACGTGCCCGGAGGCCAGCCGTTCCTTCACCCGGCCCACGGGCAGCACGTCACCGCCGGCCAGCACCTGCTTCACCCGGGCCAGCGCCTCCGGCTGCCGCACCTGCATCTGCTCGAAGAGCGCCGCCGTCAGCCACAGCGACGTGATGCCGGACTCGCCCAGTTTGCGGCCCAGTTCCTCCAACGAAGGCGCGCCCGCCGGATACACCACCAGCTTCGCTCCGTGCAGCAGCGCTCCCCACACCTCCAGCGTCGACGCGTCGAAGGAGATGGGCGCCAACTGCAGCCACACCTCCTCCGGCCCGAAGCGCGCGAAGTCCGTCCCCACCACCAGCCGCGATACCGCACGGTGCGGCACGCCCACGCCCCTCGGTCGGCCCGTGCTTCCCGACGTGAACATGACGTACGCCAGGTTCTCTCCGCCCACTCGCACCGGCAGGTTGTCCTCCGGCTGGCTCAGGAGGGCTTCCCACTGCGAGTCCACGCAGAAAACGGGCTCGCTGCCTTCGGCGACCTCATCCGCCAGCTTCTCCTGCGCCACGAGGAGCGCGACTCCGGCCTCGCGCTTCATCCAGGAAAGGCGCTCCATCGGGTAGCTGGCGTCCAACGGCACGTACACACCACCGGCCTTCAGGATGCCCAGCACACTCACCACCAGCTCCAGCGAGCGCTCCACGCACAGGCCCACTCGCACCTCGGGCCCCACGCCCATTCCCCTCAGGTGGTGCGCAAGCTGGTTGGCCCAGCGATTCAGCCCCGCGTACGTCAGGCGCTGGCCTTCGTACTCCACCGCCACCGCGTCCGGCGTCCTCAGCACCTGTGCTTCGAACAGCTCGTGCAGCCCGGCCTCTCGTGGGAACCCGGCGGCCCTGCCACTCCACTCCTCCACCCGCCGCCGCTCTTCCCTGCCCATCAGCGGCAGGTCCACCAGCCGTTGCTCGGGGCTCGCCACCGCCGACTCCAGCAGCACCCGCAGGTGCCCCAGCAGTCGCTCCATCGTCGCGGCTTCGAACAGGTCGCTGTTGTAGTTGACCGCCACCGCCAGCCCTTGCGGTGCCTCTTCGACCAGGAGCGACAGGTCGAACTTCGACGTCTTCTCCTGCGTGTCCAGGCCCTGGAGCGTCAGCTCTCGCAGCCGGAACTCCTTCGTCGGCGTGTTCTGCAGCGTCAGAGTCACCTGGCACAGCGGGCTGCGGCTCAGGTCACGCCCGGGCTGCAGCTCCTCCACCAGCTTCTCGAAGGGCACGTCCTGGTGGGCATAGGCCCCCAGCGTCACTTCACGCACCTGCGCGAGCACCTGCCGGAAGGTGGGGTTGCCACCGAGCTTCGTCCGAAGCACCAGCGTGTTGACGAAGAAGCCGATGAGTCGCTCGGTCTCCTCACGTGTGCGGCCCGCGATGGGCGCGCCCACGCTCACGTCCTCCTGTCCCGAGTAGCGTGACAGCACCGTCTGGAAGGCCGCCAGCAACACCATGAAGGGCGTGGCGCCTTCCTTCTGCGCCAGCGACTTCACCGCTCCCCAGAGTGTCTCGGGCCACAGCGTGCCCTTCATCGCCCCCCGGAACGTCTGCATCGCCGGACGCGGCTTGTCCGTGGGCAGCTCCAGCGCCCGAGGCGCCCCTTCGAGCTGCGTCCGCCAGTACGCAAGCTGCGCGTCCAGCACTTCTCCACGCAGCCAGTTCTGTTGCCACAGGGCGTAGTCCCCGTACTGGAGAGGCAGCTCCGGCAATGCCGGGCGCTGCTCGTGGGCGAGCGCCTCGTAGACCTCCGCGACCTCGCGCACGAGGATGTTCATGGACCACTCGTCCGAGACGATGTGGTGCATCACCAGCACCAGCACGTGCGTCCGCGCGTCCAGGCGCAGGAGCGTCGCCCTCAGCAGGGGCCCCCTGGCCAGGTCGAAGGGACGCTGCGCCTCCTCTTCAATCCACCGCGAGGTCTCCGCATCGCGGGCCGCCTCCGGCAGCGCCTCCAGGTCCACCGCCAGGAAGGCCACCGTCGGCTCCGGCGAGATGACCTGCACCGGGGTGCCGTCCTGCACGCGGAACGTCGTGCGCAGCACCTCGTGCCGGCGCACCAGCTCCCCGAAGCTCCACTCCAGCGCGCGGGCGTCCAGCGGTCCGGACAGCCGGACCACGGAGGGCACGTTGTAGAACGCGCTCCCCGGCTGCAACTGGTCGAGGAACCACAGTCGCTGCTGCGAGAACGACAGAGGCAGCTCGCGCGTGCGGGGAAGGGCCTTCAGCCGGGGCAACGGGGAGTGCTGCCCCTGCCGCTGCGCCTGGTCCACACGGCGGGCCAGCTCGGCCACCGTGGGCGCCTCGAACAGCTCGCGCAGGGCCAGCTCCACCCGGAACGTCGACCGCACCCGCGAGACGAGCTGCGTCGCCAGCAGCGAGTGGCCACCCAGCTCGAAGAAGCCGTCGTGGACGCCAACCCGCTCGACACCCAGCACCCGGCTGAAGAAGCCGGCCAGCAATTCCTCCGTCGGAGTGCGCGGCGCGACGTACTGGCGCTCAGAGATCTCCGCATCGGGCGAAGGCAGCGCCTTCCGGTCCACCTTCCCGTTCGGAAGCAGCGGGAGGGACTCCAGCACCACGCAGGCCGACGGCACCATCGCGGGCGGCAGGCGCCCGGCGAGCCAGGTCCGCAGGTCCACCGTCACCGGGACTCCACCGGCGGAGGATGCCGCGCTCCGAAGCACCGCGTACGCCACCAGCCTCATGCCACCGGAGGCCTCCTCCCGAGCAATGACGATGGCCTCACGCACCTCGGGGTGCTGCGCCAGCACGGCCTCTACCTCGGCCGGCTCGATGCGGACGCCTCGCACCTTCACCTGGGCGTCCACGCGGCCCAGGAACTCCAGGGAGCCGCCCACGTGCCAGCGCACGCGGTCTCCCGTGCGGTACAGCCGGGCGCCGGGTGCTGCACCGAAGGCGTCCGGCACGAAGCGCTCGGCCGTCAGCTCCGGCCTGCCCACGTAGCCGCGCGCCAGGCCGTCGCCCCCGATGAACAGCTCACCGGGCACGCCCTCCGGGACGGGTTGCCAGCCGGCGTCCAGCACGTACGCCTGCGTGTTGGCGATGGGCCGGCCGATGGGCGCGGTGGGGCCCTCTCCCAGCGCGCCCCCGAGCCACGCCGTCGCGTCGACGGTGGTCTCGGTGGGGCCATAGGCATTGATGAGCCGGGTGGACGGCAGCCGCTCGTTCACCCGACGGGCGAGGTCCACGGGCAGCCCCTCGCCTCCGGAGACCAGCACGCGCAGGGCCGCGGCGCGCTCCAGGTGCTCCTCGTCCAGCAGGACCCGGAGCTGCGACGGCACGAGCTGGAGCACCGTCACCCGCAGGCGCTCCAGCGCCTCCAACAGGACGCCCGAGTCGCTGTTCGCTTCGGCGGGCGCGAGCACCACCTGCGCGCCGGCCACCAGCGTCGCCAGCACCTCCGGCACGGAGGCGTCGAAGCCCAGCAAGGCCTTCTGCAACACCCGGTCCTCCGCACCCAGCTTCAGTGCGGAGATGAACCACGCCGTGTGCCGCGCCAGCGCGCGGTGGGACACGAGCACGCCCTTGGGCCGGCCCGTGGAACCCGAGGTGAAGAGGACGTAGGCGGCATGGTCCGCCAGGACGACCGGCGCCGGTGCGCCAGCGGCCGTGGCTTCCGACGCAGGCGCATCCTCATCGAGGAGCACCACCGGCGCGGCGCTCGGAGGCAGCGCGTCGCGCAGGGCCCGCTGGGTGAGCAGCACCGCCGGGCGCGCATCCTCCAGCATGAGCGCGAGGCGCTCACGCGGAGAATCCGGATCCAGCGGCACCCAGGCGCCACCGGCGTCGAGGATGGCGAGGAGTCCCACCACCACCTCGGGCGAGCGCAGGGCGCACAGGCCCACGCGGACCTCGGGCCCCACGCCGAGCCGCCGCAGCCGCACGGACAGGGCCCGCACCTGCTCCATCAGTCCGGCATACGTGAGCTGCCCGCCGTCCCAGCGAAGGGCCACGGCCTCGGGCATTCGCGCCGCGCGCGCCGCGAGCTGCACGTGGACCGGTGTGTCGCGCGGGTAGTCCGCCGCGGTGTCGTTCCACTCCACCAGGAGCCGGTGCCGCTCTCCGGACGACAGCAGCGGCAGGTCGGCCAGGCGCTGCTCCGGTGCGGCGACGGCCGCCTCCAGCAGCGTGAGCCAGTGCGACGCCATGCGCTCGATGGTGGCCGCGTCGAACAGGTCGGCGTTGTACTCGAACAGGCCGGAGATGCCGTCCGGCAGATCCTCCAGGGCCAGGGTGAGGAAGAACTTCGCCGCGCCGAGCTCCGCCTCCAGCACGGTCAGCGTGAGTCCCCGCAACCGCTTCTGTGGGATGGGCGTGTTCTGCAGGGAGAACATCACCTGGAACAGCGGCGAGTGGCTCAGGCTGCGCGTGGGCTGCAGGTCCTCCACCAGTCGCTCGAAGGGAACGTCCTGGTGGGCATAGGCGCCCAGGGAGACATCCCGGACCTGCCCCAGCAGGGCCCGGAAGGACAGCGCTCCGGACGGGCGCGCCCGCAGCGCCAGCGTGTTGACGAAGAAGCCGATGAGCCCCTCCGTCTCCGCGCGGTTGCGGCCCGCCACCGGTGTGCCGACGACGAGGTCCTCCTGGCCCGAGTAGCGCGCCAGCAGGGTCTGGAAGGCGGCCAGCAGCACCATGAAGGGTGTGGCCCCTTCCCGCTGGGACAGCGCCCTCACCGCCTGGGAGAGGGGCCCGGGAAGGCGGACGGGAACGTTGGCGCCGCGGAAGGTCTGCACCGCGGGCAGGGGCCTGTCGGTGGGGAGCGCGAGCACCTGGGGCGCTCCGTCGAGCTGCCGCCGCCACCAGTCGAGCTGCCGCTGGAGCGCGCCGCTCTCCAGCCAGGAGCGCTGCCACGCGGCGAAGTCGGCGTACTGCACCTCGAGCTCGGGCAGCGGCGAGGGCCGTCCTTCGCGGAAGGCCTCGTAGAGCGCGGTGAACTCACGGATGACGACGCCCAGGGACCACCCGTCCGAGACGATGTGGTGCATGTTCGCCAGCAGGACGTGCTCCTGCTCGGAGCGCTTCAGCAGACGGGCCCGCAGCAACGGACCGCTGGAGAGGTCGAACGGGCGCAGCGCCTCCTCCCGGACCAGCCGGTGGACCTCGGCCTCGCTCCGTTCCGGAGGCAGCGAGGAAAGGTCGATGACCGCGAACGGGAGCACGGCTTGCTGGGAGACGACCTGCACGGGCGAGCCGCCCTCGGTGCGGAACGTCGTACGCAGCACCTCGTGCCGGCGCACCAGCTCGCGGAGGCTGCGCTCCAGGGCGTCCACCTCCAGCGAGCCCACGAGCCGTATCGCCATGGGGATGTTGTAGAAGGGGCTGCCCGGCTCCAGCTGGTCGAGGAACCACAGTCGCTGCTGCGCGAAGGACAGGGGCAGTGCGCCCGTACGCGCGACCCGCCTCAGTGGGGGCGCCTGGGGCTCCACGGCTCCGCCCCGCGTCTCCTCCATGCGACGCGCCAGCTTCTCCACCGTGGGGGCTTCGAAGACGTCGCGCAGCGGCAGCTCCACCCGGAACGCCTCGCGCACGCGTGAGACGAGCTGCGTCGCCAGCAGCGAGTGGCCGCCCAGCTCGAAGAAGTCCCCATACAGGCCGACCCGCTCGACGTTCAGCACCTCCGCGAAGATGGCCGCCAGCGTCTGCTCGGCCTCCGTGCGCGGGGCCTCGAACATCTCCTGCTTCGGAGCATGGGCGTCCGGAGTCGGCAGGGCCTTGCGGTCCACCTTGCCGTTCGGCGTCAGCGGCAGCGTGTCCAGCACCACGTACGCCGACGGCACCATGTACTCCGGCAGCCGCTGCTTCAGGTGCGTGCGCAGGACGCTGGCCTCCAGCTCCACGCCCTCTTTCGCCGTCACATACGCCACCAGGCGTTTGCCCTCGGAGCCGTCCTCCCTCGCGATGACGACGGCCTCGCTGACGCCCGAGTGCTGTGCCAGCGCCGTCTCCACTTCACCCAGCTCGATGCGGAAGCCACGCACCTTCACCTGCGTGTCTCGCCGGCCCAGGAACTCCAACGTCCCGTCCACACGCCAGCGCACCACGTCGCCCGTGCGGTACAGCCGTGCGCCGTCTCCGAAGGGGCTGGGCACGAAGCGCTCCGCCGTCAGCTCCGGCCGACCCACGTACCCCACCGCCAGGCCTTCTCCTCCCACGTACAGCTCGCCCGGCACGCCCGTCGGCACGGGCTTCATCGCCGGGTCCAGCACGTACGCCCGCGTATTGGTGATGGGACGGCCGATGGGCACCGAGGCACCCAGCTCTTCCGCACCCTCCATCCAGTGGCACGCGGAGAACGTCGTGTTCTCCGTCGGGCCGTACCCGTTGATGAGCACGTTCCCGGAGGCCAGCCGCTCGCGGACACGCCCCACCGGAAGCACATCTCCGCCGGCCAGCAACTGCTTCACCTTGGCCAGGGCTTCCGGCTGCCTCGCCTGCATCTGCTCGAAGAGCGCCGCCGTCAGCCACAGTGACGTGATGCCGGACGCACTCAATGCCCGGCCCAGCTCCTCCAACGAGGGCGTGCCTGCCGGGTACACCACCAGCTTCGCTCCGTGCAGCAGCGCTCCCCACACCTCCAGCGTCGACGCGTCGAACGAGATGGGTGCCAGTTGCAGCCACACCTCCTTCGGCCCGAAGCGCGCGAAGTCCGTCCCCAGCACCAGCCGCGACACCGCTCGGTGCGGCACCCCCACGCCCTTCGGTCGGCCGGTGCTTCCCGACGTGAACATCACGTACGCCAGGTTCTCTCCGCCCACTCGCACCGGCAGGTTGCCCTCCGGCTGACGCAAGAGGGCCTCCCACTGGGAGTCCACGCAGAAAACGGGCTCGCTGCCCTCGGCGATTTCGTCCGCCAGCTTCTCCTGCGCCACGAGGAGCGCGACTCCGGCCTCGCGCTTCATCCAGGACAGGCGCTCCAGCGGGTAGCTCGCATCCAGCGGCACGTACACGCCGCCCGCCTTCAGGATGCCCAGCACGCTCACCACCAGCTCCAGCGAGCGCTCCACGCACAGGCCCACCCGTACCTCGGGCCCGACGCCCATTCCCTTCAGGTGGTGCGCCAGTTGGTTGGCCCAGCGGTTCAGCTCCGCATACGTCAGGTGCTGCCCCTCGTACTCCACCGCCACCGCATGGGGCGTCTTCAGCACCTGCGCTTCGAACAGCTCCGGCAGCGACTTCTCACGGGGGTACTCCACCGTGCGGCCGCTCCACTCGCCCGCCACCCGCCGCTGCTCCTCGGCGTCCATCAGCGGCAGTTCCCACAGTCGCTGCTCCGGCCGGGCCACGGCCGACTCCAGCAGCACCCGCAGGTGCCCGAGCATCCGCTCCATCGTTCCGACGTCGAACAGGTCGTTGTTGTAGTTGACCAGCGCCACGACGCCGGCCTCGACCTCTTCCACCACCAGCGACAGGTCGAACTTCGACGTCTTCTCCTCTGCCTCCATCCCCTTGAGCGTGAGGCCCTGGAGCCGGACCTCGGACGCCGGGGTGTTCTGCAGCGTCAGCGTCACCTGGAAGAGCGGACTGCGGCTCAAGTCCCGCCCGGGCTGCAGCTCCTCCACGAGCTTCTCGAAGGACACGTCCTGGTGCGCGTACGCGCCCAGCGTCACCTCGCGCACCTGGGCGAGGAGCTCGCGGAAGCTCTGGCCGGCCGACAACCGGGAACGCAGGACCAGCGTGTTGACGAAGAAGCCGATCAGCCCCTCCGTCTCCGAGTGCGAACGGCCCGCGATGGGCGCGCCCACGCTCACGTCCTCCTGACCGGAGTAGCGCGACAGCACCGTCTGGAACGCCGCCAGCAGCACCATGAACGGCGTCGCACCCTCGCGCCGGCCGAGCGATTCCACGTCGCGCCACAGTGCTTTCGGCCACAGCACATGACGGTTCGCGCCCCGGAACGTCTGCGTCGCCGGGCGCGGCCGGTCGGTGGGCAACTCCAGCGCATGCGAGGCCCCGGCGAGCTGCTTGCGCCAGTACGCGAGCTGCGCCTCCAGCACCTCCCCCTTGAGCCACTCGCGCTGCCAGACCGCGTAGTCCGGGTACTGCACCGACAGCTCCGGCAGGGGCGACGGCTGGCCGTGGGAGAGGGCCTCGTAGAGCGCCGCCACCTCGCGCACCAGCACGCCCATGGACCAGTAGTCCGACACGATGTGGTGCATCACCAGCACCAGTACGTGCTCCTGCCCGGTCAGCTTCAGCAGCGTCGTCCGCAGCAGCGGGCCGCGCTCGACGTCGAACGGGCGGCGCACCTCTTCCTCGGCCCGCGCCTTGGCCGCGGCCTCGCGCGCGTCCTCCGGCAGCGTGCCCAGGTCCACGACCTCCAGCGGCACCCGGCCCTCGGGGGCGATGACCTGCACGGGCGAGCCGGCCTCGGCGCGGAACGTCGTGCGCAGGGACTCGTGCCGGCGCACCAGCTCCGCGAAGCTCCGCTCCAGCGCGCCCACGTCCAGGGCGCCCGTCATCCGCACGGGGGCCCACAGGTTGTAGGACGTGTTCGCCGGGTCCAACTGCGAGAGGAACCACAGGCGCTGCTGCGCGAAGGACAGCGGCGCGACGCCGTCCCGAGCCGTCCGCTTCAGCGGCGGCGCCGGAACGCCCGCGATGGCCACCGCTCGCGCCACGCGCTCGGCCAGGGCCGCCACCGTGGGCGACTCGAAGACGTCACGCAGCGGCAACTCCACGCGGAAGGCCTCGCGCACGCGCGCGACGAGCTGCATCGCCAGCAGCGAATGACCGCCGACCTCGAAGAAGTTGTCGTGCAGGCCCACCGACTCCAGGCGCAGCACCTCCGCCCAGAAGCCCGCCAGCATCTGCTCCACCGGCGTGCGAGGCGCCACGTACTGCTCGCGCCTGGATTCCCTCACCGCCTCCGGCGCGGGCAGCGCCTTGCGGTCCACCTTGCCGTTCGGGAGCAGCGGCAGCCGCTCCAGCACCACCACCGCCTGCGGCACCAGGAAGCGCGGGAGCCGTTGCTCCAGGCCGGCTCGGACCTCGCTTCCCTCCAGCGCCCTGCCCTCTTCGGGCACCACGTACGCCACCAGTCGCCTGTCGCCGGCGAGGTCCTCACGCACCGCGACCAGGGCCTCGCGCACGCCCGGCTGTCCGCGCAGCGCCGCCTCCACCTCGCCCGGCTCGATGCGGTGACCGCGAATCTTGACCTGCGCGTCCCCACGCCCGAGGTACTCCAGCGTCCCGTCCCGCCTCCAGCGCGCCTTGTCGCCCGTGCGGTACAGCCGCGCGCCGCTCCCGAAGGGGTCGGGCACGAAGCGCTCCGCCGTCAGCTCCGTGCGGCCGAGGTAGCCACGCGCCAGGCCCTCGCCGCCGATGAACAGCTCGCCCACGACGCCTGGAGGCACCGGCTCCAGCTCACCGTCCAGGGCGTACACCCGCACGTTCGTCAGTGGCCTGCCAATGGCGACTTCCCGCCCGGACTCCTCCGGCCCGGACTGCCGCGCCAGGTCCACCGACGTGGCCACCGCCGTCACCTCCGTGAGGCCGTAGGTGTTGAACAGCGGCACCGCGCCACCCACACGACGGCGCCACTGCGCCACGCGCTCGGGCACGGCGCGCTCGCCGCCGATGACCACCCACTTGAGGCCCGCGGGGAGCCGAGCCCTGCCCGCGTCCAGGCTGGCCGTGACTTCGTGCCAGAAAGCCGTGGGCAGGTTGAGCTGCGTCACGCCCGACGCTTCCACCTTCGCGAGGAAGGCATCCGGGACGTCGAGCATCTCCGGCGTGCGCAGCACCAGCGTGCCGCCGCGCGTGAGGCACGGATAGATTTCCTCCGCGCTGGTGTCCCAGCTGATGGAGGCGAACTGGAGCACGCGGTCTCCCGGCTCCACCGGGAAGGCCCGCCACGCCGCGCGGGTGAAGTTCACCAGCGAGCGGTGCTGCACCACCACGCCCTTCGGTTGCCCCGTCGAGCCCGACGTGTAGAGCACGTACGCCGCGGCCTCGGGAGGGACCGAGACTCCCGTGACGGGCCCGTCGCTCACGACCGCCAGCGCATCCACGTCCACCCAGACGCGTCCCGGCGCGTCGCCCAGCTTCTCGCGGAAGGTGCCGCGCGCCACCACCACGCGCGCGCCACTGTCCTCCAGCATGAAGGCCAGTCGCTCCGCCGGGTACTCCGGATCCAACGGCACGTAGGCGCCGCCCGCCTTCAGCACACCGAGCAGCGACGCCATCAGCTCCACCGAGCGCTCCACGCACACGGCGACCCGCGTCTCCAGGCCCACGCCCAACCGCCGGAGCTCACGCGCCAGCGCGTTCGCTCGCGCCTCCAGCTCGCGGTACGTGACGGACGTGCTGCCCGCCATGATGGCCGGAGCGTCCGGCGTCCTCGCGACCTGCGCCTCGAACAGCGCGTGAAGGTTCGTGTCGCGGGGCAGGTCCTCGTGCGCCCCGTTCCAGTCCACCAGCAGCCGGCGCCGCTCCTCCGCCTTCAACAGCGGCAGCGCTTCCACCGCGCGATCCGGCGACTCCACGGCCGCGTCGAGCAACACCTCCAGGTGGCCCAGCAGCCCTTCGATGGTGGCCGCGTCGTACAGGTCGGCGTTGTAGGTGGCCGCGAGCGCGATGCCCTCGGGCCCTCGCGCCATCATCAGCGTGAGGTCCAGCTCCGTGCTCGCCACGTCCGCATCGAGCACCCGAACGCGAAGCCCTGGGACTTCGCGCACCTGGGGAAGCGCATCGAGCTGCCCGAAGAGCACCTGGAACATCGGGGCCCGCGTCAGGTCGCGTTCCACGTTCAGGGCCTTCAGCAGCGGCTCGAACGGGACGTGCGGGTGCGCGAAGGCCTCCACCGTGCCCGCGCGGGCACGGCGTACCAGCTCACGGAAGCCCGGACGGCCGGAGAGGTCCCCGCGCAGCACCAGCGGCTCGAAGAAGAGGCCAATCAGCCCCTCTGTTTCCCTCCGGTCGCGGTTGGCGTAGGGCGCGCCGATGAGCAGGTCCTTCTGCCCGCTGTACCGGGACAGCAGCGCCTGCAACCCCGCCAGCACCGCCATGAAGAGCGTCGCGCCCTCACCTCGCGCGAAGCCCTCCAGTCGCTCCGCGAGGCGCGCGGGCAACATCGCCTTGCGCTGTTCCGCGCGTCCCGTCGCCGTGCGGCGGGGGCGGTCGGTGGGCAGCTCCAGCTCGTGCGGCGCGCCCTCCAGGCGCTTGCGCCAGAACTCGACGTGCGCGTCCAGCGACTCGCCGCGCAGCTTCCCTCGCTGCCACGCCGCGTAGTCCGCGTACTGGAGCGTCAGCTCCGGCAGTGGGGACGGCCGCTCCGCCACGAAGGAGCCGTAGAGCGCCACCACCTCGTGGGTGAGCACGCCCATGGACCAGCCGTCGGAGATGATGTGGTGCAGCACCACCAGCAGCACGTGCCGCTCCGGCGTCATCCGCAGGAGCACCACGCGCGCGAGCGGTCCCTTCGCCAGGTCGAACGGCACCTCCATCTCGCGCTGGATGCGCCGACGCACCGCGGCCTCGCTCCCGTCCTCGGGGGCGTCCTCCACTGTGAAGGGGATGCGGACCTGCGCCTCCACGAGCTGCACCGGCGTCCCGGAGACCTCGCCGAAGCGCGTGCGGAGCGACTCGTGTCGCCGCGCCACCTCCTGGAAGCTCTTCTCCAGGGACGGCGCGTCCAGGCGGCCGGACAGCTCCACCACCATGGGGAGGTTGTAGGCCGGGAGCCCTGGCGAGAGCTGCTCCAGGAACCACATGCGCTGCTGGGAGAACGTCAGCGGCAGGGCCGGGCGCGGCTTCTTCTCCAGCCGCTTCGCGAGGAGGGCGAGCTTCTCCTCGCGCGTGAGCGTGGGCTTCTTCTCCGTCTCGTTACCCATGGGACTCAGCTCTCCACGTCGGTCGCGTCCAGCAGCGCGTCCAGTTCCTCGTCCGACAACTGCTCCAGCGCGGACGGGTCCAGCTCTCTCGACACCCGGGCAATCGGCGCATCCGCGAGCTGCTTCATCGAGCCCGCCATGCGCGACACCACATCCGCCAACCCGGAGAGGGTCGGCGACTCGAACACCGCTGTCAGTGGCAGCTCCACGCCCAGCGCCTCGCGCACCCGCGAGACAATCTGCGCGGCCATCAGCGAGTGGCCCCCCAGCGCGAAGAAGTCATCCCGGGCGCCGATGCGCGTCCGGCCGAGCAGCTCCGTCCAGATGCCCGCCAGCGCCAGCTCCTCCGGCGTCGCGGGGGCCACGTACTCCGCGGCGTTGCCCGTGGGGGCCGCGCGCGCACGGAGGGAGCGCCGGTCCACCTTCCCGCTCGGCGTCAGCGGCAGCGACTCCAGCGCCTCGAAGGCGGACGGCACCATGTAGTCCGGCAGCCGCTCCTTCAGGAACGTGCGCAGGGCCGCGGCGTCAAGCGTCTGTCCCGGCTTCAGGACGACCCAGGCCACCAGTCGCGCCTCACCGGGTGAGGCCTCATGCGCCACGACGGCGACGCGCGCCGCCGCCGCGTGCTGTGCCAGCACCGCTTCCACCTCTCCGGGCTCCACGCGAGCGCCGCGCACCTTCACCTGGTCATCCGCCCGGCCCAGGTACTCCAGCCGGCCGTCAGGCATCCACCGGGCCACGTCTCCCGTGCGGTACATCCGTGCGCCAGCCGTGGCTCCGAGCGCGTCCGGCAGGAAGCGTTCCGCCGTCGCATCCGGCCGGCCCAGGTAGCCACGCGCCACGCCGGGGCCCGCCACGTACAGCTCACCGCGCACGCCCGAAGGTACCGGGCGCAGCGCCTCGTCCAGGACGTACGCGCGCAGGTTGTCGATGGGCCGGCCGATGGACACCGGGCCCTCGCCGACCTCACCCGCAGTCGCGTCCGCCGCCACTTCCGAGGAGCCGTAGAGGTTGAGCAGCCGCGCGTGCGGCAGCCGCTCGCGGAAGCGCGCCGCCAGGTCCTCCGGCAGTCGCTCACCGCTCGTCACCCAGGTGCGCAGCGACGCCAGCCGGCGTCCCATGTCCGGCACCTCCAGCAGGGCCCGCAGCAACGACGGGACGAGCACCAGCCGCGTCACCCGGCCCTGCTCCATCGTTTCCACCAGCCGCGCCGGATCCTTCACCGTGTCGTCGGACAGGAGCATCGCGGGCACGCCGGCCAGCAGGGGCCCGAGCACCTCCCACACCGAGTCAACGAAGCTCAGCGCCGTCTTCACGGTGCAGACCTCGCCCGGCTCGAACGGGACGGTGCGCCACATCCACGCGAAGCGGTTGAGCGTCGCGCGGTGCGTGGCCATGACCCCCTTGGGCCGACCCGTGGAGCCGGAGGTGAAGATGACGTACGCGAGCGCGTCGCCCCCCACCGTCGGAGGCAACGGCTCCCCCGCTTCGGCCTTGCCATCCTCGAGCCAGAGCACGGGGATTCCATCGTGGGGAGGCAGCCGGTCCGCCAGGTGACGCCGCGCGAGCAGCACCGCCGGGCGGCTCTCCTCCACCATCCACGCCAGCCGCTCACGCGGATACGCGGGATCCAGCGGGACCCAGGCCGCGCCCGCCTTCAGCACGGCCAGCACGCCCGCCACCATCTCCACCGAGCGGTCCGCGCACAGCGCCACGCGCGACTCCGCTCCCACGCCCTGATTTCGCAGCGTGCGCGCAAGGCCCTCCGCACGGGCCGCCAGCTCCCGGTACGTCACCTTCGCGTCCCCCGCCATCAGGGCCACCGCGTCCGGCGTGCGCGACGCCTGGGCGTCGAAGAGCGCCGCGAGGCTGGCCTCCGAGTCGAAGGCGGCCCGGGGCCCGTGCCCCGCATCGAGCATGCGTCGCCGCTCCTCCTCATGCAGCATCGGCACGTCGCCGAGCCGCTGGACTCCGGAAGCCAGCCCCTCCATCAGGGTCCGCCAGTGCTCCAGCAGTCCCGCCACCGTGCCCGTGCCGAAAAGCGCGGGCGCGTAGGCAAGAATCAGCCGCAGCCGGTCGCCCGGCACCACGTAGGCGATGAGCGGATAGTTGCCCTGCTCCTGGCTCTCCACGTCCCGGACTTCCATCCCCGGGACGCGCTTCCCCAGCGAGGTGTCGAGCGGGTAGTTCTCGAAGATGAGCATGCTGTCGAAGAGCGGCAGACCGCGCGGTACGTCGCTCCAGCCCTTCACCTGCACCAGCGGGCTGTGCTCGTACTGGCGCATCTCCAATTGCCGCGCCTGGAGCCTCTGGAGCCAGGAGACCACCGACTCCCGCCCGGGCAGCGTCACCCGCACGGGCAGCGAGTTGATGAACAGACCCACCATCGACTCCGCATCGGGCAGGTCCACGGGCCTGCCGGAGACGGTGGCGCCGAACACCACGTCGTCCTCACCCGCGTACCGCGCGAGCAGCAGCGCCCACGCGCCCTGAGCCAGCGTGTTGAGGGTGATGCCGTTCTTCCGCGTGAAGGACTGGAGGGCGGCGGTGGCCTCCGGCGACAGATACAGCTTCTCCTCGCCGGTGACCGCGGCCTCCACGCCAGGCGCCACGGGCCGGGCGGCGGGCAGCGGTGTCGGCGAGGTGAAGCCCGCCAGCTCCTTCCGCCAGAAGGCCTCCGCGCGCGAGAGGTCCTGCCGCTGGAGCCACGCCATGTAGTCGCGCCAGGTGGGAGGGCGCGGCAGCGCGGGCTCGCGGCCCGAGGTGAGCGCCTCGTAGCAGGCGAAGACCTGCTGGAGCATGATGCCCACGCTCCATCCGTCCATCACCAGGTGGTGGTGGCTCCAGAGGAAGCGGTACTCCTCTTCGCCCAGGCGCACCACGTCCATCCGGGTCAGCGGCGCATGGGACAGCTTGAAGCCACGGGCCCGGTCCTCGCGGACCATCGCCTCCATGCGGGTGCGCTGCTCGTCGCCGGGCACTCCACGCAGGTCATGCTCCGTCCAGGGCAGCTCGGCCTTCGCATGCACCACCTGGAGCGGCTCGGGCAGCCCCTCGTGGACGAAGGAGGTTCTCAGGACGGCGTTGCGGGCGATGACCTCCGCATACGCGCGCCGCAGCGCGGGAAGATTGACCTGGCCTCGCGCGGTCCACGCGAGCTGCTCGTGGAAGACGCCCGAGCCGGGCGCCGCCAGCGCCGCGTGGAAGAGCATGCCCTGCTGGAGCGAGGTGAGCGGGTACAGGTCCTCCACGTCCGGGTACTGGCGCAGCAAGCGCTCCAGCGAGGCAGGCGTGAGTCGGGCCAGCGGGAAGTCTCCCGGCGAGCGGCGCGCCGCGTCCGGGCTGCTCCGGCCTTCCACCAGCTCGCGCAGCGCATCCAGGAACCGGTTCGCGACGGTCTGGATGGTGGCGCGCTGATGCACGTTGGCGCTGTAGGCCCAGGTCACCTTCAGCCGGCCCTCGCTCACGACCGCGTTGACCTCGATGCGGTGGGGCCGACGGCCTCCCGTGCCATGCCACGGGCCGCTCGGCTCCTCCGTGAGGGCGAAGCGCTCCGAGCCCCGGGCCGCCGCGTCGAGCTGACCCAGGTAGTTGAAGCCCACCTCGGCACGGGGCGCGGTGCGCAGCGCTTCGGCCGTGTCCTCCCGCAGGTAGCGCAGCAGCCCGTGGCCGATGCCATTGGCGGGCAACCTGCGCCGTGCATCCCGGAGGGCCCTGAGCACGTCACCGTGGCTGCCACCCTCCGGCAGCTCCACTTCCAGCGGGAAGGTGCTGGTGAACCAGCCCACCGTGCGGGACAGGTCCACGTCGGCGAAGAGCGCCTCGCGGCCATGGCCCTCCAGCTCCAGGCGCACCTTGTGGCCACCCGTCCAGCCAGAGATGGCCTTCGCCACCGCCGCGAGCAGCACTTCGTCCACGCGGGCCCGGTACGCCATGGGCGCCTCGGCCAGCAGCGCCCGGGTCTCCGTCTCACCGAGCGTCACCGTGAGCAATTCCTCCGAGCCCGCCGTGTCCTCACCGCCCGACAGGTCCACCGGCAGCGACGGCACGTCCCCCGTCGCCTTCCAGAGGGACAGATCACGCGCCAGTGACTCCGAGCGGGCGTACTCCACCAGTCGCTCCGCCCAGGACTTGAACGACGTCGTCTTCGCCGGCAACGACACCGGCGTCCCACGCTCCAACTGCGTGTAGGCCGTCTCCAGGTCCTCCAGCAGCGGCCGCAGCGAGACGCCATCCACGGCGAGGTGGTGCACCACCAGCAGCAGCCGAGCCGTGCGGCCCGCGCCCCTCTCGAAGAGAACCGCGCGGAGCAGCAGGCCCTCGTTCAGGTCCAGGCTCCGGTGCACTCTTGCGCCCACCACTTCCAATGCCGTGCCCTGCTCCTCTTCCGGCACGGAGGACAGGTCCACGCGCCGCAGCGTCACCGCCTCGGGCACGGGTGCGTTGGACTGGCTCCAGCCTTCCGGCGTCCGCGTGAAGCGCAGGCGGAGCGCATCGTGGTGGGCGACCAGCGCCCCAAGGGCCTTCTCCAGCACGGCGGCATCCACCGGCCGGCGCACCTCCAGCACCGCAGCCAGATTGTAGTGGTGCGGCTCCGGCAGCGCCCAGTCGTCGAAGAAGATGCGCTGCATCGGCGTCAGCGGGACCGGGCCTTCCACCACGCCCTGCTCCGCCGTGCCTGCCTTCGCCGCGCCCGCCGCCGCGGCCAACTCCACGAGCGTCTGCTTCTCGAAGAGCATGGCCGGCTCCAGCGCCAGCCCCGCCGCCTTCGCACGCGAGACAATCTGGATGCCGAGGATGGAGTCGCCGCCCAGCTCGAAGAAGTTGTCGTGCAGACCCACGCGCTCCACGCCGAGCACCTGCGCCCAGAGCGCCGCCAGCGTCTTCTCCGCGTCGGTTTCCGGCTCGACGAACGCCTTCCCCGGACCCACGCGCGCGGTGTCCGAAGCGGGCAGCGCCGCCCGGTCCACCTTCCCCGCCGGCGACAGCGGCAAGGCATCCAGTGAGACGAAGGCCGCCGGCACCATGTGCTCGGGCAGCCGCTCCTTCAGGAAGGCCCGCAGCGCGGTGACGTCGAGCGCGGACGCATCCGCCACGAGGTAGCCCACCAGTCGCTTCGTTCCCGGCGGCTCCTCGCGCACCGAGGCCACCGCGTCACTCACGCCGGGGTACTGGCGCAGCGCCGCTTCCACCTCGCCCAGCTCGATGCGGAACCCACGCACCTTCACCTGGTGGTCCGTGCGGCCCACGTACTCCAGCCGCCCGTCCAGGCGGTAGAGGACGCGGTCTCCCGTGCGGTACAGGCGCGCACCGGACTCGCCGGAGAGCGCATCCGGCACGAAGCGCTCCGCCGTCAGCTCCGGCCGACCCAGGTAGCCGCGCGCCACGCCCGTTCCACCCAGGTACAGTTCGCCCGGCACGCCCGGAGGCACGGGCTGTCCCCACCCGTCCAGCACGTACGCGCGCATGTTCGCGATGGGGCGCCCGATGTCCGGCCGCTCCGCGTCCAGCTCCGTGGAGACCGTCGCGCAGACCGTGGCCTCCGTCGGACCGTAGCCATTGAGGAGCCGCCGCCGCGACGTCCAGCGCCGCGCCAGCTCCGGCGAGCACGCCTCTCCGGCGGAGATGACCGTCTCCAGCGCGGGCAGGCCCTCCGGCTCCAGTTGCGACAGCGACGACGGCGTCAGCGTCACGGTGGTGATGCCGCGTGACTCCAGCACCTCGCGCAGCGGAGCCCCCGGCAGCAGCGAGTCGCGCGGAGCCAAGTGCAGCTCCGCTCCGGCGACGAGCGTGGAGAGCACCTCCAGTACCGACGCGTCGAAGCCGAGCGCCGCGGCCTGAAGCACCCGCTTCCCGGGCCCCACGCCGTGCGCGCGGATGACGGCGCGCACCGTGTTGCACAGGCCCTGGTGCGGCACGAGCACGCCCTTCGGCGTCCCCGTGGAGCCCGACGTGTAGATGACGTACGCCAGCCCTCCGGAAAGCACGCCGGAGCGCGGCGACTCCGTGGGGTTGCGGCCGATGTGGCCCCACTCCGTGTCCACGGAGACGAGCAGCTCATTGCCGGCGGGAAGCTCGTCCGCGAGGTGCTCCTGCGTCACCACCACGGACAGCCCGGCGTCCCGCATCATGTAGGTCAGCCGCGCGTTGGGGTACGCGGGGTCCAACGGGACGAACGCGCCGCCCGCCTTCAGCACGCCGAGCAGACCCACCACCAGCTCCGACGAGCGCTCCGCGCACAGCCCCACCCGCACCTCCGGCCCCACGCCCACCGAGCGCAGGTGGTGTGCGAGCTGGTTGGCCCGAGCATCCAGCTCGGCGTACGTGAGGCGCTGGCCCTCGGCCACCACCGCCACCGCGTCCGGAGTGCTCGCGGCCTGCGCCTCGAAGAGGTCGTGGACGCGCGCGTCCTCGGGGAATGGCTGGTGCGTGTCGTTCCACTCCACCAGCATGCGGCGCCGCTCGTCCCCGGACAGCAGCGGCAGCTCCGCCACCCGCTGCGACGGGTCCACGGCGATGCCCTCCAGCAGGCGTACGAAGCGCTCCCAGAGCAGCTTCACCGTCTCCGGGTCGAAGAGGTCCGCCGCGAACTCCAGGGCGCCCGTGAGGCCGTCCGTCGTCTCGCGCAGCTCCAGCGACAGGTCCACCTTGGTCGCGCCGATGTCCAGATCCATCATCTTCACGCCCAGGCCCGGAGTGCGGACCTCCACCGGCGGCGTGTTGTGGAACGTCAGCATCGCCTGGACCAGCGGCATGCGGCTCGGGTCGCGAGGCACGCGCAGCTCGTCCACGAGTCGCTCGAACGGAATCTCCTGGTGGGCGTACGCGCCAATGGACGCCACCTTCACGCGACGGAGCAATTCCACGAAGGTCGGCGCCCCGGAGAAATCACCCCGGATGGCGAGCGTGTTCAGGAAGCAGCCGATGAGGCCTTCGATCTCGGGACGGTTGCGGCCGGCGGCGGAGGTGCCGACGATGATGTCGTCCTGGCCCGAGTAGCGGTGCAGCAGCGTCTGCAGCGCCGCCGTGAGCACCATGAAGGGCGTAGCGCCCTCGCGGCGGCCCACCGTCCAGAGCGAGTCCATGAGCGGCCTGGCAACGGCCACCTGGAGGCGGCCACCCCGGCCCGACCAGCGCACCGGGCGCGGGCGGTCCGTGGGCAGCTCCAGCACCTGCGCTCCGGCGAGCTGCTTCTTCCAGTACGCGAGCTGGGCCTCCATGCCCGGCCCGTTCAACCAGCCGCGCTGCCACACCGCGTAGTCCGCGTACTGCACCGGCAATGCGGGCAGCGGCGAGGGCCGGCCGGCCGCGAGCGACTCGTATAGCGCCACCAGCTCGCGGAAGAGCACACCGCTGGACCAGCCGTCCGAGGCGATGTGGTGGATGGTGAGGTGCAACACCGACGCTGCGTCACCGATGCGAATCAGCACGGCCCGCATCACCGGCCCGTGGACCAGGTCGAACGGGCGGCGGGCTTCCGACAGCGCCAGCCGCAGTCCCTCGGCCTCACGCTCCTCGAGCGTGGCGCCACGGGCCTCCCGCTCCTCCAGCCGCAGCGGCATGGAGGGAACGATGACCTGCTGGGCGCCGCCTTCCGCGAGCGCGAAGGTGGTGCGCAGCACCTCGTGCCGGCGCACCAATTCGTTGAGCGCCGTCTCGAGCAGGGAAACCACCACCACGCCGTCGAGGCGGAGCGTGACGGTGTTGTTGTAGGCGATGCCGTCCGGGTCGAGCTGGCTCAGCGCCCAGATGCGCTGCTGCGGGAACGACAGCGGCAGCGGCTGGTCACGCGACACGCGCACCACCGGCGTGGCCGTTGCCGCCGGCACGTCCGAGACGGGCGCGGGCGGCGCTGCCACCGTGTCGCGAGGCTTGGACTGCCGGCGCGGCTTCGCGGCGCGCGACGGCGTCACCACCTCGACCTCACCCGCGTTGCGGAAGCGGGCGCGCTGTCCCGTCAGGAAGAGGCGGTCCTCCGCGCTTCCTCCCGGCATGGGAATGAGCTTTGCGCGCGTGGCCTCGGCGTCATTCCAGAAGCCTCGCGGAATCGCGGCGCCTCCCAGCGCCAGCTCTCCCACGACCCCCAGTGGCACCGGGGCGCCGGAGGCATCGCGGAGATACACGGGCGCTTCGGAGTGCGACGGCCAGGCCGCGCCGAGCACGGAGGACTCCAGCTCCACGCTCCGCGCGGAGGCGGAGATGGCCGAAACCTTCGTCTCTTGTGCCGCACGCGACTCACCACCCAGCACCCACAGACGAACCCCTTCGAGCGCGCCCTGTGCACCGGGGAGCTCCGCGAGTGCCCGGGCCTGGGACGGCGCGCAGCGCAGCGCGGTGATGCCCTCGCCCCGGACGAGCTCCAGCAGATCGCCCATCCCGGCGTCGCCCTCGGCCAGCAAGGCCTCCTCGGGCAGGGGCTGCACCTGGGACCGATTCTTCAGTACGTCCAGCAGGCGCAGGCTGGACATCGTCGGCTCCAGCGCCACGCCGTAGTCGACGAGGCAGGCAATCTCGTCCACGTCCAGCGAGCGCACGCGCTCGACGATGGCCTCGCAGTGCTCCACCGTGCCGAACAGGCCGCCGTCCTTCAGGTAGTGCTCCACACCCTGGTTGAGCATGACCTCCATGTCTTCGGGCGTGAGGCCGCGCACGTCGATGTTGCTGCCGAGGCTGGAGACGAGGTTGGCGAAGACGTCCACCGAGCTGCGGAAGTACTGCTTCAGCGGCTCGCGCACCGCGGCGCGCACCTCCTCCATGTCCTGGCCGAGGAAGGTGTGCAGCATCAGCGTCACCTGGCCGCGCCCCGGACCGTGTCCCGCCTTGCGGTACGTCTCGCGGTACAGCGCCACCTTCGTCGCCAGCTCGTCCAGGCTGGAGCCCAGCCCCAGCACGTTGGTGAGGATGCCCGCGCCCACCTCGCCGGCCTTGCGGAACGTCTCCGGGTTGCCCGTGGAGGTGAGCCACACCGGCAGCTCCGCCTGCTTCGGCTTCGGCCGCAGCGCCAGCTCCACCTCGTTGCCAGCTCCGTTGCGGCGCTTCACCGTGCCGCCGCGCCACAGCCGCCGCACCTCTTCCAGCCGCTCGATGAGGACCTCGCGACGCCGCGCGTAGGTGTCCGGCGACAGCGAGAAGTCATTCGCGTGCCAGCCCGTGGCGAACGAGATGCCCACGCGGCCCCGGGACAGGTTGTCCACCACGGACCACTGCTCCGCCACCTCGATGGGGTCGTGCAGCGGCAGCACCACGCTACCCGCGCGAATGCGCAGGTTGCGCGTCAGCATCGCGAGCGCGCCGCCAATCACCGACGGCTGCGGGTACAGGCCACCGAACGAGTGGAAGCGCCGCTCCGGCGTCCAGATGGCGGAGAAGCCGTGCGTGTCCGCGAACTTCGCGCCTTCAATCAACAGCTCGTACTTCTCCTCGCCCAGCGAGTCCTCGTCGTTGGCGAAGTACGAGAGGCTGAAGTCGAGCTGACGCCGCGTGTCCGGCTTCCGACCAAGGACGGCGAAGCGCGCGGCCAGCCGCTCGGGAGGGAGGACGACGCGCATGCCGCGCGCCAGCGCCCACAGCAAATCCAGCCCCGCCGGGTCCGAAGCGGGCCCCCCCGCCGCCAGCCATACCTCACCCTCACCCGCCCCCACGCGCGCGTCGAGCGACGCCAGCAGATGCGCAACGTTGCGATGGGTCAGCATGACGCGGCCCTGGCCACCCATCGCCGCGGGCGCGGGCACGATGAACGCAAGTTGCTCGGAAGGCACGGTGCGCGCCGCACCCTCCTCCACGGCCTCACCGTCCACCACCACGGCGCTCACACCGGCCGGGAGCGAGGACGCATCCGAAAGCCGGGCCACCAGCAGCAGCCGGGGCCCCCTGGCCGGGAGCAGCGACGTCAGCTCCAGCACCTCGCCTCGCGAGACGGGAAGGCAGGCACCGCCGGCCTCCAGCACGCCCCAGAGCGCGATGACCGCCTCGACCGACGGCTCCAGGCGCAGGGCCACGGGGACTTCGGGCCCCACCCCTTCACGCCGCAGCCGGGCCGAGAGGCCCCGAGCACGCGCGGCCAGCTCACGCCACGTCAGCCGGCGAGGACCGGCGCTGATGGCCACCGCGTCCGGCGTGCGCTCCACCCGGGCCGCGAGCCGCGCCAGCAGGCCCGGCGCGGTGGACTGTTCCACCGAACGCACCGGCAGGCTCCGCTCTTCCTGCGTCGCCAGCGGGAGTCGTGACACCCGCAGCTCCGGGTCCGCGAGCACCGCGCCGAGCAGCGTCTGCAAGTGCCCCGCGAGGACCAAGATGCGCGACTCGTCGTAGAGCTCGGTGGCGTACTCGATGAAGCCGTGGAACGTCCCCTCCGCGCTCTCGTTCAGCAGGAGGGTCAGCTCGCCCAGCGTGGCGCCGAACTGCGCGGGCGTGCCCGGCACCTCCACCAGCTCCATCTCGATGCCCGGCAGGGACGGAGCCGCGGTGGTGACATGCGCATGCAGCACGAGCGCCGCGTCGCAGAGCCGCGAGCGGCCCGGGTCGCGTCCGGACGCCACGATGGGGAGCAGATGCTCGAAGGGCACGTCCTGGTGACTGGACGCGCCGATGGTGACGTCGCGCGCGCGCGCCACCAGCTCGCGGAACGACGGGTCGCCGGATACGTCGGTGCGCAGCGCCATGGCATGGGCCACGAAGCCGATGAGCGGCTCCAGCTCTCCACGGGCGCGGTTGCCCACCGGCGTGCCCACGACGATGTCCTCGCGCCCCGAGTAGCGGACGAGCAGCGACGACAGCGCGGCCAGCAGCGTCATGAAGGGCGTCACGCCTTCGCGGTGGCTGAAGGCGTAGAGCGCGGCGCTCAGCTCGCGCGAGAAGGTCACCGGGAAGCGGGCGCCGCGCAGGCGCGAGTTCGTGCCTCGCGGCCGGTCCGACGCCAGCTCCAGCAAGGGAGGCAGCTCGGCAAGCACCTCACGCCAGTAGGCGTCCTGAGCCGCGAGCGAGCCTCCGGCCAGCGAGCGGCGCTCCCAGGCGGCCGCGTCCACGTACTGCACGGCCAGCTCCGGCAGTGGCGCCGGACGGCCCTCGCGGAAGGACTGGTAGTTCACTGCCGTCTCGCGGAAGAACGCCACCATCGACAGCGTGTCCGACGCGATGTGGTGCACCGTGAGGAGCATCAGGTGCTCCGCGTCCGCCAGTCGCAGCAGCCGGGCCCGGACGATGGGACCGTGCTCCAGGGAGAACGGCAGCACCGCCTCTTCCAGTGCCAGCCGCATCGCCTCGGCCTCGCGGTCTCCGGCGTGTCCTCGCAGGTCCACCACCGGCACCTGGATGCGGACCTCGGCGGTGAAGCGCTGGCGCACGCGGCCGGCTTCCACGGTGTACGTGGCGCGCAGCATCTCGTGCCGGCGGATGACCTCGTTGACGCTCCGCTCCAGCACCTCCACGTCGAGCGGCCCCTTCAGCCGCACCGCGAGGGGCATGTTGAGGGACGGATTGCCCGGGTCGAGCTGCTCCATCCGCCAGACGCGCTCCTGCACGACGGACAGCGGCAGCTCGCCGCCACGGTCGATGCGCACCATCACCTCGGGTGCGCCCGCGCCCGTCGCCGGGAGGGCCTGCTGGAGCATTGCCTCGATGCGCCGGGAGATGCCCGCCACCGTGGGCGCCTCGAACAGCGCGCTCAGCGGGAGCTGCACGGCGAAGGTCTCACGCAGGCGGGTCAGCATCTGCGCCGCCATCAGCGAGTTGCCGCCCAGCTCCAGGAAGTCATCGTCGGGGCCGATGTCCACCGCGCCCAGGCGCTCGCGCCAGATGTCCATGACGCGCTGCTGGATTTCCCCCGCGGACGTGGGGGGCACGGGCAGGGCCGCGGCGGAGAGCGACTCCGCCATCACCGCAATGGCGGACTGGGACTTCGGAGCAGGCACGGCCTGAGCCAGCAACTGCACCGGCTGCGACTCCAGGCGGCAGGGCTTCTCCTCGAACGGGTACGTCGGCAGCGGGACGCGGCGGCGCTTCTCCGCGCCGTGGAACTTCTCCCAGGCCACCTCCACGCCCGCGCTCCACAGGTCGCCCAGCGACTGGAGCAGCCCGCGGTAGTCGCCCTCCGCCGGACGACGGCGCAGCGACGGGACGGCGACCAGCGACTTCTCCTCGCGTGCACGCGGACGGCACAGCGACGTGAGGTCCGTGCCCGGGCCCACCTCCAGCAGGACGGAGCACCCGTCGCCGATGAGCACCTCCAGGCCCGTGGCGAAGCGGACCGGCTGGCGCATCTGCCGGGCCCAGTACGTCGGGTCGGTGGCCTCCTCGGGGCGAATCCATGTGCCGGTGAGGCTGGACACGTAAGGCACTTCCGGGGCCTTGAGGCGCAGCGAGGACACCGCTCGCGCCAGGTCCGGCATCAACGGCTCCACCGCGCTGGAGTGGAACGCGTGCGCCGCGGGCAGGCGCACCACGCCCACGCCCCGGCCGGAGAGCATGGTCTCCAGCCGGGTGATGGCCTCCACGGGCCCGGAGACGACGCACCGCCCCGGACCGTTCACCGCCGCCAGCGCGAGCCCCTCCGTGAGCAGCGGGAGAAGCTCCGCCTCCTCCAGCCCCACCGCGAGCATCGCCCCGGGAGGCATCCGCGCCATCAGCGCGCCTCGCACCACCGCCAGCCGCAGGCCGTCTTCGGGAGACAGCACGCCCGCCACGCAGGCCGCGGCGTATTCGCCGTAGCTGTGCCCCAGCAGTGCATGCGGCTTGATGCCCCAGGACATCCAGAGCCGGGCGAGCGCGTGCTCGACGATGAACAGCGCGGGCAGCGCAACACGAGGGTCCGTCAGCTTCCGGGCCGCGGCCTCCTCCTGGCCGGAGACGGGCAGCACGAGCGCACGCACCTCCGCCGCGAGGGACGGCTCCAACCGGGCGAGCGCCGCGTCCACGTCCTTGCGGAAGCCCGGCTCGGCCGCGTGCAGCTCACGGCCCATGCCCACTGCCTGCGCACCCTGCCCCGGGAAGAGGAAGGCCACGCGGCGGTTGCGGCCGGCCTCCACCGCGGCGTTCTTGCGCAGCCGCTCCGCCAGCTCGGCACCATCCGCCGCCACCACGGCGCGACGGTGCTCGAAGACATGCCGGCCCAGGTTGCGCGTGAAGGCCACGTCCTCCAGCGCGAGCCCTGGCGTGGCCTCCACGTGCGAGGCCAGGTCCTTCGCCATCGCCTCCAGCGCCGACGGCGTGCGTGCGGACAGCGTCACGACATGCAACGGTCGGGAACTCTTCGTGCCCGACTCCACCAGGGGCGCTTCCTCCACCACCACGTGGGCGTTGGTGCCGCCAATGCCAAACGAGCTGACGCCCGCGCGGCGCGGGGACTCTCCGCGCGGCCACGGCTTCAGGGTGGTGTTGACGAAGAAGGGGCTCTTCGCGAAGTCGATCTCCGGATTGGGGCGCTCGAAGTGGAGGCTCGGCGGCAGCTCGCCGTGCTTCAGCGACAGCACCACCTTGATGAGCCCGGCCACGCCCGCCGCGGCGTCCAGGTGTCCCAGGTTCGTCTTGAGCGAGCCGATGGCGACGTCGCCCCTGCGCTCCGTCGTCTTCCGGAACGCACGGGTCAGCGCGGCAATCTCGATGGGGTCCCCGAGCGACGTGCCCGTACCGTGGGCCTCGATGTAGTCGATGTCGTCGCCGCCGAGTCCCGCGTAGGCCAGCGCGTCCGCGATGACCTCCGTCTGGCCCTCGATGCTGGGCGCGGTGTAGCCGACCTTCTGCTGGCCGTCGTTGTTGACCGCGGACGCCTTGATGACCGCGTGGATGTGGTCGCCATCGCGCAGCGCGTCTGCCAGCGGCTTGAGCACCACCACGCCCACGCCGTTGCCCGCCACGGTGCCACCGGCGCGGTGGTCGAAGGCGCGGCAGTGCCCGTCCGGCGAGAAGATGAGCCCTTCCTGATGCAGGTAGCCCGTGCGCTGGGGACTGGCGATGCGCACCGCTCCCGCGAGCGCGATGTCCGACTGCCGCGTCAGCAGACTCTGGCAGGCCATGTGGATGGCCACGAGGCCGGTGGAGCACGCGGTGTAGACGGCAACGCTCTCGCCCCGGAGCTGGAGCTTGAAGGACGCCTTCATCGCCAGGCTCTCCGGGCCGGAGGTGGCCAGGTCCAGCCCGGCGCCCCCGTCCTTGCGGGCCTCGCTCAGCAGCGACAGCAGGTGCCCCGTCGAGCCCGCGCCCGCATACAGCGAGATGCGGCCCTTGTAGCGCGCGGGGTCATATGCCGCGTCTTCCAGCGCCGCCCAGGCGGACTGGAGGAAGAGGCGCTGCTGCGGGTCCATCCACTGCGCCTCGCGCAGCGGGATGTCGAAGAAGCCGTGGTCGAACCGGTCGGCGCCTTCGAGGATGCCGCCGGCGCGGATGAAGCGCGGGTGCTTCCACAGCTCCTCGGGGATGAGCGGCGAGCGCTCCGTCTCCTCCTCGGACCAGAAGGAGATGGACTCCACGCCCTCGCGCAGGTTCCGCCAGAAGTCGCGGAGGTCATTGGCACCGGGGAAGCGCCCCGCCATGCCGATGATTGCGATGTCGTTCCCGGTGTCCTCGGCCTGCATGTCGTCAACCTCAGCCATTGCCGTGATTCCCTCGCCGGCCCTGCCGCCGGATCGCCTGCCGCCGCTGCTGGGCGCGATCCACGTGGGCCTCATTGTCCTGTACGTCCGCCGCCTCGCCGTCCCGCTCCAGGGACATGGCGAAGGCGCGAACCGTGGGGTGCTCGAAGAAGCGCGTCGCCGGGACGTCCCGCTGCAGCGTGTCCCGGAGCAGCGCGCACGCCTTGACCACGGACATGGAGCTGCCGCCCAGGTCCGCGAAGAAGTGGTCCTCCACACCGACGCGCTCCACGCCCAGCACCTTCGCCCACAATTCCGCCACCTGGCGCTCCAGCGCCGTGGTGGGCTCCGCGAAGGTGCTTCCCGCCGGGCGGGCCACGTCGGGCTCCGGCAGCGCCGCCCGGTCCAACTTGCCCACGGGCGTCAGCGGCAGTGCGGCCAGCGGCACCAGCGCCGAGGGCACCATGAACTCCGGCAGCAACTCCGCCAGGAAGGTCCGCAGCACGCGCGGCTCCAGCGTCTCTCCCGGGCGGGGGACGGCGTAGGCCACCAGTCGCTTGCCGCCCGCGGGGTCCGGCTTCGCCACGACGACGGCCTCGGCTACCGCCGGGTGCTTGCGGAGCGCTTCCTCCACCTCGCCCGGCTCCACCCGGTAGCCGCGCACCTTCACCTGCGCGTCGAGCCGCCCGAGGAACTCCAGCGTCCCGTCCTCGCGATAGCGGACCTGGTCACCAGTGCGGTACAGCCGTCCGCCCGCCTCGGGGCCGAACGGATTCGGGATGAAACGCTCGGCCGTCAGCTCCGGCCGCCCGAGGTAGCCCCACGCGAGGCCTTCACCACCGATGAGCAACTCCCCCGGCACGCCGGCCGGGACGGGGCGCAGGCCACCATCCACCACGTACACCCGCGTGTTGGCGATGGGCCGGCCGATGGGCACCGGCCCCTCCGCGATGGAGCCCTCCATCACGTGACAGACAGCGAAGGTGGTGCTCTCGGTGGGGCCGTAGCCATTGACGAGGACGCCACCGCGCGCGAGCCGCTCGCGCACCACGGCCGGAGGTAGCACGTCACCGCCCGCGAGGAGCTGCTTCACCCCGTCCAGCGCGTCCGGCCGGGCAGCGGAGATGGCCTCGAAGAGCGCGGCCGTCAGCCACAGCGTGGTGACACCATGGCGAACCAGCACGTCCTTCAGCGAATCCACCGTGGGCGTCGTGGGCGGGAAGAGGACCAGCTTCGCGCCGTGCAGCAGTGCGCCCCACAGCTCGAAGGTGGCAGCGTCGAAGCAGATGGGTGCGAGCTGGAGGAACACCTCCTCCGGCCCCCAGCGCGCGAAGCGCGAGCCCAGCACCAGCCTCGCCACCGCGCGCTGCGGGATGCAGACGCCCTTGGGCCGCCCGGTGGAGCCGGACGTGTACATGACGTAGGCCAGCGACTCCGCCGGCACCGTCACGCCCGGAGAGGTCTCGGGCTCTCGCGCAATCTCGCTCCAGGACTCGTCCAGCAGCACCACCGTGGCGCTTCCGGAAGGCAGCAGCTCCAGCACGGAGCGCTGGGCGAGCACCACGGGAAGGCGCGTGTCCTCCACCATGAAGGCGAGCCGCTCGCGCGGATACGTGGAGTCCAGCGGCACGTAGGCGCCGCCCGCCTTGAGGATGCCGAGCATCCCCACCACGAGGTCCAGTGAGCGCTGCACGCACAGGCCCACGGGCGTCCCGGGGCCCACGCCACGTCCGCGCAGGTGCCACGCCAGTTGGTTCGCGCGGCGGTCCAGCTCGCCGTAGGTCAGCCGGGCGTCCTCGCACTCGGCGGCGATGGCGTCGGGCGTCCGCGCCGCCTGGGCCTCGAACAGCTCGGAGAGGCAGGCCTCGCGCGGGAAGTCGACCGCGGTGTCGTTCCAGTCCACCAGCAGCCGCTGACGCTCCGCCGTGTCCATCATCGGCAGGTCGCCCACGCGCTGCCCGGCGTCCGCCACCGCGCCCTCCAGCAGCACGCGCAGCTGGGTCATCAGCCGCGAAGCCGTGGCCCGCGTGAAGAGGTCGGCGTCGTATTCCAGCGTGCCCGTGAGTCCGTCCGAGCCGTCGAAGAGCGACAGCGTGAGGTCGAACTTCGCAGTGCCGGAGGCGAGGTCCACCGGGCGCAGGGAGAGTCCCTCGGGCGCGATGTCCGGCCGCGTGCCCTCGTTCAGCGCCAGCACCACCTGCACCAGCGGCGCATGGCTCAAGCTGCGCGGCGGCTGCAGGGCCTCCACCAGCTTCTCGAAGGGCACGTCCTGGTGGGAGTACGCGTCGAGCGTCGTGTCGCGCACGCGTCCGAGCAGCTCGCGGAAGGTGGGGTTGCCTCCCAGCCGCGTGCGCAGCACCAGCGTGTTCACGAAGAAGCCGATGAGGTCTTCGAGGCCCGGGTGGTGACGGCCGGCGATGGGCGAGCCCACGCACACGTCCTCCTGGCCCGACACGCGGGACAGCAAGAGTTGGAAGGCGGCCAGCAGGCCCATGTAGGGCGTGACGCCCTCACGGCGGCAGAGGGCCCGGAAGCTCTCGGACAGCGCGGCCGGCAGGTGGACGCCGAGGGTGTCTCCGCGGAAGCGCTGGAGGCTCGGGCGCGGGAAGTCCGTGGGCAGTTCCAGGACGGGCGGTGCCCCCGCGAGCTGCTGGCGCCAGTACCGCAGCTGCGCATCGAGCGACTCGCCCTGGAGCCACGCGCGCTGCCACACGGCATGGTCCGCGGGCTGGAGCACGGGCTCCGGCAGCGGCGACGGCCGTCCGTGCAGCTCTGCGCCGTACAGCGCGGACAGCTCGCGGATGACCACGCCCAGGGACCAGCCGTCGGAGACGATGTGGTGCAGCGTCAGGACGAGCAGGTGCCGTGTCTCTCCCGTGCGCAGCAACAGCGCGCGGAGGAGCGGCCCTTCGGCCAGGGCGAATGGGCGGCGGGCCTCCTCGGACGCGGCGCGCAGGGCCTCGGCCTCACGCTCGTTCTCGGTGAGGTTGCGCAGGTCCACCACCGGCAGGGAGACAGGCACCTGCGCGTGGATGACCTGCGCCGGCTCGCCCGCGTGGCTCGAGAAGGTGGTCCGCAGCGCTTCGTGGCGGAGGAACAGCGCGGCCAGGGCCCGCTCGAAGGCGGGGACGTCCAGGGGGCCCTCCATCCACGCGGCCCAGGGAACGTTGTAGAGGGCCGTGCCGGGCTGGAGCTGCTCCAGCAGCCACAGTCGCTCCTGCATCGCGGACAGCGGCAGGGCGCGGTCTCTCGGCACGGGGACGATGGGCGGCGGCCGTGTGGCTTCGGAGGACTGACGGGCCGCGCGGATGCGCTCCGCCAGCCGGCCCACCGTCGGCTCCTCGAAGAGTTCCTTCAGCGAGAGGGACACGCCGAACGTGGCCTGGATTCGCGCGACGACGCGCGTGGCCAGCAGTGAGTGCCCACCCAGGTCGAAGAAGCTGTCGTAGGCCCCGACGCGCGGGACGCCGAGCAGCTCGCCGAAGAGTCCCGCGACCAGCTCCTCCTCGGGCCCACGAGGTGCGGTGGAGCGCGCGGACGGCTCCTCCGTGGACTCGAAGCGCGAGGGCTCCGGCAACGCGCGCCGGTCCAGCTTGCCGTTGGGCGTGAGGGGCAGGCGCTCCAGCATCATGAAGACGGAGGGCACCATGTACGCGGGCAGGTGCTCGGTGAGGAAGGCACGCAGGTCCGAGGAACTGGCGCCGTCCGCCGAGGGAACCACGTACGCCACGAGGCGCCGCGAGCCGCCCACGGCATCCTCGCGCGCGAGCACGGCGGCCTGCCGCACCGCCGGGTGCCGCTGCAGCGCCGCTTCGACCTCGCCCGGCTCCACGCGGAAGCCGCGCACCTTCACCTGCGTGTCCACGCGTCCGACGAAGGATACCTCGCCGTCCGGCAGGAGGCGGACGCGGTCGCCCGTCCGATACAGCCGCGCTCCCGGCGTCGTGCTGAACGGATGTGGCACGAAGCGCTCCGCCGTCAGCTCCGGCCGGCCGAGGTAACCCCAGGCCAGTCCGTCCCCTCCGAGCCATAGCTCCCCCACCCCGCCCGGCGGCACCGGCGCCATGGCCTCGTCGAGCACGTATTGCTCCGTGTTCGCGAGCGGCCGGCCGATGGGAATCGTCGTCGCACCCTCCGGTACTTCGGTGACGAGGTGCCACGTGGAGAAGGTGGTGCTCTCCGTGGGGCCATAGGCGTTGAGCAGCCGCTCGGGTGGGCCGTCGCGGAGGACCTGGCGCACCGGCCTCGGGTCCACGGCCTCGCCTCCGACCTGGAGCTGCCGCACTCCACGGAAGGCGTCCGGCACCTCGGCCGCGACCTGGTTGAACCACGCCGTGGTGAGGAAGAGGACTCGGATGCCCTCCTGCCGCAGCCACGCGGCGAACGCCGTCGGAGCAAGCGCAGTCTCGCGGTCCACGCCCACCAGCCGCGCGCCGTTGAGCAGCGCGCCCCAGACTTCGAAGGTGGCCGCGTCGAACGAGGCGTTGGACGCCTGCGCCACGCGGTCCTCCGGCTGCCACTGGATGAAGTCCGTTTCGACAACGAGGCGAACCACGGCCCGGTGGGGCACGCAGACGCCCTTGGGCGTGCCGGTGGAGCCGGAGGTGTAGATGACGTAGGCCGCGTCCTCCGCGCCTGCGCCTGACTCTGGAGCCGTCGTCGGCATCCCTTCGAGCGCGCCCTCCCCGTCCAGCGCGAGCACCCGCACGCCTTCCGCGGGCAGTGCGTCCCGAAGCCGCTCGTGCGTGAGCAGCACCGGCGCTCCCGCGTCCGCGAGCATCCACGCGAGCCGCTCACGGGGATACGCAGGGTCCAACGGCACGTAGGCGGCGCCCGCCTTGAGGATGCCGAGCATTCCCACGACGAGGTCCGCGGAGCGCTCCACGCAGAGGCCCACGGTGGCGCCCCGTCCGGCGCCGAGCGCCCGGAGCCGGTGCGCCAGCCGATTCGCCCTCTGCTCGAGCTCCGAATAGGTGAGCACGGTGCCGCCGTAGACCACCGCGACGGCCTCGGGCGTCCGTGAGGCCTGGGCGTCGAACAGCGCGTGCACCGAGCGCTCACGCGGGTACCCAGTGCGCGTGGCGTTCCATTCCACCAGCACCCGCTGGCGCTCGGCCTCGGAGAGGAGGGACACGTCACCGAGCCGCTGCTCTGGCTCGGCAATCATCCCGCGCAGCAGCGTCCGCCAGTGCTCCAGGAGCTTCGAGGCGGCCGCGCCCTGGACGCGGTCCGTGCGGTACTGCAACTTCAGCCGGAGCGCGCGGCCCGGCAGGGCCACGGCGGTCAGCGGGTAGTGCGTGCGCTCGAAGATCTCGACGTCGCGAAGCTCCAGCCCGGCCGCGCCACGTGCGAGCGCCGCGTCCACCGGGTAGTTCTCGAACACGAGCAGGCTCTCGAACAGGGGCGTGCCCCGGGGCACCTCGCTCCAGCCCTGGAGCTGCGTCAGCGGGACGTGGTCGCGCTGCCCCAATTCCATCAGCACGCCGTGGAGCTCACGCAGCCACGGCAGGAGCTTCGCCTGATGGCGCACCCGCGCGCGGACAGGAAGCGAGTGGATGAACAACCCCACAGCCTCATCGATGCCCGGCACCTCCGCCGACCGGCCCGCGAGCGTCGTCCCGAAGACGACGTCCGTCCCGCCGCCGTATCGCGACAGCAGCAGTGCCCACGCGCCGTGCGCCAGCGTGCTCGGCGTCAGCCCATGGCGCCGCGCGAAGTCCTGGAGCGCGACGGTGTCCGCCTCGGCCAGGGACACCTCACACTCACCCGAGCCACGAGCGTCCGGAGTGCCGCCCTCCGCCGGCAGCGGCGTCGGCGCGTCGAGGCCCGCGAGCTGGTCACGCCAGAAGGCCTCGTCCTGATCCGGGTTCCGATGCTTCAGCCACTCGACGTAGGCGCGGAAGTCCACGACGGCGCGGGGCTGCCACGTACCTCCGCGCGCGAGCACGGCGTACGCGTCCAGCACCTCGCTCAGCACGCGGGCCAGGCTCCAGCCGTCCAGCAGCAGGTGGTGGAAGCTCCAGACGAAGCGCCAGGCGCCCTCCTCCAGCCGGATGACCGACAGGCGCATCAGTGGGGCGCGGGCCAGGTCGAAGCCCTTCGCGCGGTCCTCGCGCAGGAAGGACCGCAGCGACGTTCGCTGCTCCTCGGGGGGAACACCGCGCCAGTCCAGCTCCTGCCAGGGAAGCGTCACGTGCGCGCGCACCACCTGGAGCGGAGCTTCCAATCCGTCATGGAGGAACGACGTGCGGAGCGCGGAGTGGCGCTCCACCACGGCGACCCAGGCGTTCCGGAGCGCGTCCACGTCGAGCGGCCCGGCGAGCGTCCAGCTCAACTGCTCGAAGTACGCCTCCGTGCCGGGCTCCAGCAGCACCTGGAACAGGAGCCCGTGCTGGAGCGACGATAGCGGGTGGCGCTCCTCGGCCGTCGCCACGGAGTCCGCGAGCTTCGCCAGTGCGCCCGCGCAGTCTCGCGCGAGGGCCTCGATGGTCTCCCGGGCATGCAACGCCTCGCTGTAGTGCCACGCCAGCTCCAGCCGCCCGCCGACTCCGCGTGCCACCACCTCCAGGACATGGCTCCGGAGTCCACGCGTTCCCTGGGAAGGCCCGGTGGACTCCGAGGCCAGCGTGAACAGCGACAACTCACGAGCACCCGCGTCGAGCTGACCGAGGTAGTTGAAGAGGACCTCGGAAGAGGACACCTGTACGGCCTCGTCCTCGCGGCGCAGGTAGCGCAACAGGCCATGGCCGAGACCCCGCCCCGCGCGCCGTTCACGCGCGGAGCGGACCGACTCCAGCGCCGCCATGGGTTCAACGGAGTCCGGCAGCTCCAACCGCACCGGATAGAGCGCGGTGAACCAACCCACCGTGCGCGAGAGGTCCACGTCTTCGAACAGTTCCTCGCGCCCGTGTGACTCCACGTCGATGTGCAGCCGGCGTTGTCCCGTCCAATGGGCCAGGGCCTTCACGACACCTGCGAGGAGGAGGTCATCCACGCCACCGCGTGCACCGCGAAGCAGCGCGCGCGTCACCTCGGGCTCCAGCACCACCGTGACGGTGCGCTCCGTTCCCTGGGTGTTCACTCCACCTGGCAGGTCCCTGGGGAGCGCGGCCACGTCCGCGGCCTCTTCCCGCCAGAACGGCAGCTCGTCCGCCACCGCCGGAGAGGCCGCATGCAGCTCCAGCCGCCTCGCCCAGGACTGGAAGGACGTCGTCTTCGCCGGGAGCACCACGGGCACGCCCCGGCCTGCCTGTCTCACCGCTGTCTCCAGGTCCTCCAGCAGCACACGCCAGGAGACGCCGTCCACCGCCAGGTGGTGGATGACCAGCAGCAGCCGGCCCGTCCTCCCCGCGCCCCGGTCGAACAGCACCGCGCGCAGGAGGAGCCCTTCGCCCAGGTCCAGTCCGGACTGGGTCTCCGTGGCGACGCGCTCCAGCTCGCGGGAATGCTCGGCCTCGGGAAGCGCGGACAGGTCCACCCGACGCAGCGGCACATCGCGACCAGGCTCCGCGCACGACTGCTCCCAGGCTCCGAGGCCCCGCGTCAGCCGCAGCCGGAGCGCGTCGTGGTGGTCCACCACGGCCCGCAGCGCCCGCGCGAGCGCCTCCGTACCGACGGGCTCCCGCAACTCCAGCAGCAGGGCCTGATTGAAGTGGTGCGTCTCGGGCAGCTCCCGCTCCAGGAACCAGCGCTGGATGGGCGTGAACGGCACGGGCCCCACCACCGGGCCCTGCTCCTCCGCCCTCCGGCCGCGCACCACCACCTGGGCCAGCCCGGCCACCGTCGGGTGCTGGAAGAGCTGCCGCGCCGTGAGGTGCAGGCCCGCCTGCCGGGCCCGGGCGATGACCTGCAACGCGAGGATGGAGTCGCCGCCCAGCTCGAAGAAGCGGTCATTCACGCCGACGCGCTCCACACCCAGCACACCCGCCCAGATGCGCGCGAGCTGATGCTCCAGCTCTCCGCGCGGCTCCACGAAGTCAGCCCCTCCGCGAGCCGTACCCCGCTCCGGAGCGGGAAGCGCTCGCCGGTCCAGCTTTCCGCTGGGCGACAGCGGGAGCGCATCGAGCGCGACGAAGGTCGACGGCACCATGTGCTCGGGCAGCCGCTCGGAGAGGAACGTCCGCAGGTCGGAGCCTGAAATGCCCACGACGTAGGCTACGAGCCTCCGGTCCCCCGGCACGTCCTCGCGCACCGCCACGGCCGCCGCGCGGACGCCCGGGTGCTGCGACAACACGGCTTCAATCTCTCCCAGCTCGATGCGGAAGCCACGCACCTTCACCTGGTCGTCCAGCCGGCCCAGGTATTCGAGGGCCCCGTCCGCCAGGAAGCGCGCCTTGTCGCCGGTGCGGTACAGCCGTCCCCCCGACACGGGGGAGAACGGATCCGGAATGAATCGCTCCGCCGTCAGCTCGGGCCGCCGCCAATAGCCACGCGCGAGGGGCTCGCCGCCGATGTACAGCTCGCCGGCCACACCTGGCGGCACCGGACGCAGGCGCGCATCCAGCACGTACATCCGCGCGTTGGCGATGGGCCGGCCGATGGGAACGAGCGGGCGCCGGTCCTCGCGGACACAGGCCCACGCCGTCACGTCCACCGCGGCCTCCGTGGGGCCGTAGAGATTGTGAAGCTCCGCGCCCAGTCGCGAGAAGAAGCGGTCGCGCAAGTCCGACGGTAGTGCTTCCCCGCTGCAGAAGACACGGCGCACGCTGGCGCAGGACTCCGCCAGCCCGGGCTCTTCCACGAAGGGCCGGAGCATGGACGGCACGAAGTGCAGCGTGGTGATGCGCTCGCGCGAGATGACGTCGGTCAGGTACGCCGGCTCGCGGTGCCCGCCGGGCTTCGCCATCACCAGCCGCGCGCCGGTGAGCAGCGGCCAGAAGAACTCCCAGACGGAGACGTCGAAGCTGAACGGAGTCTTCTGGAGGACGCGGTCGCTCGCGTCCAGGCCGTACGCCTCCTGCATCCAGCGCAGCCGGTTGCAGATGGCCGCGTGCGAGTTCATCGCGCCCTTCGGCCGCCCCGTGGAGCCCGACGTGTAGATGACGTAGGCGAGCCCCGCACCGTCCACGGTGACAGGGGGCCGGTCCTCGCGCTCGCGAGCCACCGCCTCCCAGTCCGAGTCCAGGCACACCACCGCCGCGTCCCCACGAGGGAGCCCCGACGCGAGCCGGGCCTGCGTGAGCAGCACCGGCGCCGCGGCGTCCGCGAGCATGTACTCCAGCCGCTCGCGCGGATACTCGGGGTCCAGCGGCACGTAGGCCGCGCCGGCCTTGAGGATTCCGAGCAACCCCACGACCAGCTCCAGGGAGCGCTCCGCGCACAGCGCCACCAGGCGATCCGGCCCCACGCCCCGGGCGCGCAGGTGCCACGCGAGCTGATTCGCCCGGCGGTCCAGCTCGCGATAGGTGAGCGACGAGCCCTCGAAGCCCACCGCCACCGCGTCCGGCGTGCGGTCCGCCTGTGCCTCGACGAGTCGGTGGAGGACGTCACCGTCCGCACGGGGCCGCGCGGTGTCGTTCCACTCCACGAGCACCCACTGCCGCTCCGCCGGCGTCAGCAGCACCAGGTCGTGCACGCGCTGCTCCGGCTCGCGCACCGCGCCCTCGAGCAGGGCCCGGAAGTGCCCGAGCAGCCGGGAGGCCGTGTCCGGCTCGAACAGGTCGGTGCTCAGCTCCAGGGTCGCCGCGAAGCCGTCGGGCGTGTCCGTGAGCATGAGTCGCAGGTCGAACTTGGCCGTGCGGCTCTCCTGCTCCTGCACGCGCAGCCGCAGGCCCGGCAGGGAGAGCTCCGGCAGCGGGTCCTCCTGCAGCACCAGCATCGCCTGGAAGAGCGGGCTGCGCCCCAGATCACGCTCGGGCGCAAGCGCCTTCACCAGCTCCTCGAAGGGCGCGTCCTGGTGCGCGAAGGCGCCCAACACGGTCTCCCTCGCGCGGCCCACGAGCTCGCGGAACGTCGGCGCTCCGTCGAGCGACACCCGGAGCACGAGCGTGTTGACGAAGCAGCCGATGAGCCCTTCGACCTCGGTGCGGTCGCGGCCCGCGGTGGGCGTGCCCACGCACAGGTCGTCCTGACCGCCATGGCGGGACAGCAGCGCGGAGAAACCCGCGAGCATCACCATGAACGGCGTGGCCCCCTCATGCCGCGCCAGCGCCTTCAACTGCCGGGACAGCTCCGTGCCCAGCAGCGTGCTCCGGCTCGTCCCCTGGCTGCTCCGCACGGCGGGGCGTGGGTGGTCCGTGGGCAACTCCAGGGCCCGAGGCGCACCATCCAGTCGCGCCCGCCAGTACGCGAGCTGCGACTCCAGTGCGTCCCCGCGCAGCCACTCGCGCTGCCACGAGGCGAAGTCCACGTACTGCACCGCCGGCTCGGGCAGCGGCGAATCACGACCCGCGGAGAAGACTCGGTAGAGCGCCGCCACCTCGCGCACCAGCACGCCGAGGGACCACCCGTCCGACACGAGATGGTGCAGCACGATCAGCAGCACGTGCTCGCGCGCGTCCAGGTGGAACAACATCGAACGCAGCGGCGGGCCCGACGCGAGGTCGAACGAGCGCAGGGACTCCTCCCCCACCCGCCGTTCAACCTCGGCCGGCCGGGCAGCGCCGGGGAGCGCCGTCAGGTCCACCCGCGCCAGCGCGAGCCGGACGTCGGGGGAGAGGCGCTGGACGGCCCTGCCATCCTCGTCGCGGAAGATGGCGCGGAGGATGGCGTGGCGCCGGATGACCTCGCGCAGGCAGCGCTCCAGCACCGCCACATCGAGCGCCCCGTCCACGCGCACCACCACCGCCTCGTTGTACGCGGCGCCGCCCGGCTCGAGCTGCTCCAGGAACCACAACCGCTGCTGCGCGAAGGACAGCGGCAGCGCGCCCTCGCGGGAACGAGGCACCAGCGGTGGCACCCGGGACACCACGCGCGGAAGCACCTCGAGCCTCGCGGCGAGTGCCGCCGGGGTGGCCGCTTCGAACAGCTCGCGCAGCGGAAGGTCCACGCCAAAGGACTCGCGGAGCCGCGACGCGGCCCGGGTGGCGAGCAGCGAGTGCCCGCCCAGTGCGAAGAAGTCGTCCTCCGCTCCGACGCGCGGAACGCCCAGCAGCGAAGACCACAGCTCCGCCACGCGCCGCTCGGTCTCCGTCCGGGGCTCGACGTACTCGCGGGCCGTGGCCCGCACGCCCTCGGGCGCCGGGAGCGCCTTGCGGTCCACCTTGCCATTCGGCGTCAGCGGGAACGCGTCCAGCGATACGACATTCGACGGCACCAGGTGCTCGGGCAGGGAGCGCCGCGCGAAGGTCCGCAGCAGGTCCTCGGATAGCGTCGCGTCGGGCCGGGGAACGACGTACGCCACCAGGCGCGCGCTCCCGGGCACGTCCTCCCGTGCCACCACCACCGCCTGCCGCACACCAGGGTGCCGCGCGAGGACGGCTTCAATCTCCCCCGGCTCCACGCGGAAGCCACGGACCTTGAGCTGGTGGTCCACGCGCCCCAGGAACTCCACCGTGCCGTCTGCCCTCCAGCGCGCGCGGTCTCCCGTCCGGTACATCCGCGCCCCGGCATGGCCGCCATACGGATCCGACAGGAAGCGCTCGGCGGTCAGCTCCGGCCGGGCGTGATAGCCGCGTGCCACACCCGCGCCGCCGATGAACAGCTCACCGGGAACGCCCACGGGCGTCGGCCGCAGCTCCGCATCCAGGACGTAGAGCGAGGTATTCGCAATGGGCGTCCCGATGGGGACCGGCCCCGACTCCTGGCCCACCTGGTGCGTGGACGACCAGATGGTGGTCTCCGTGGGGCCGTACATGTTGAGCAGCGCCCCGCCCACGGTGTCCCGCAGCCGCGCCGCCAGCTCCACCGGGAGCGCCTCGCCGCCCACCAGCATCCGCTCCAGGCCCGCGAGCGCGCCCGTCGCGTCGGGCTCCAGCAGCAGCGCCTGCGCGAGCGAAGGCGTCACCTGGAGGTGCGTGACGCCGTGCCGCCGCAACTGCGCGGGCACCGCTCCGCCGTCACGGCCCTGGAGCATGAAGTCGCGCTCGCAGCGCTGCCGCACGGCATCCAGCGCGGGCAGGTGGGCCAGCACCGTGTCCGTGTCCACGCCGAAGTCGATGAGGCACGCCACCTCGTCCACGCCGAGCGCGTCGATGCGGGCAATCTGCTCACGGCACGAGCGCGGGGTACCGAAGAGGCCGCCGCTCTCGAAGAAGCGCGAGAAGGCCCGCTCCACCAGCGCGTCCAGGTCCTCCGGACGAACGGACTTCGGGTCCAGGTCCACGCCAAGCGTGCGCCCCAGCCCCCGCATCAGGTCCGCGGAGCTGGTGAGGTAGCGGCGCAGCGGCCCCTCCACCGTCTCACGCACGCGCTCCACGTCATGCCCAACGAAGGTGTGGAGCATCAGCGTCACGTGGCCATCGCCCGGGTGGCCGGCTTCGCGCCACGCCTCGCGGTAGAGGGTGATACGCTCGCGCAATTCCTCCCAGCGCTGGCCGAGCAGGTGCGTGAGCACGCCCGCGCCCATGCGTCCCGCGTCGCGGAAGGTGTCCGGGTTGCCGGCGGCGGTGAGCCAGATGGGCAGCTCGCGCTGCACCGGGCTGGGACGGATGCGGACCTCGACGGGAGCACCGGTGCCGTTGGGCAGTTGCACCGCGTCGCCGCGCCAGAGCCGGCGCACGAGGTCCAGGTCGCGCCGGGCCTCCTCGCGGCGCTCCGCGTACCGCTCGGGCGCGAGCACGAAGTCATCCGCGTGCCAGCCCGCGGCCACGGAGATGCCCACGCGCCCGTTCGACAGGTTGTCGACGAAGGACCACTCCTCCGCCACGCGCACCGGGTGGTGCAGCGGGAGGACGACGCTGCCGGCGCGGACGTCCACGCGCTGGGTGACGGCGGCGACCGCCGCGCTCGTCAGCGCCGGGCTGGGGTAGAGCCCGCCAAAGGTATGCAGGTGCCGCTCGGGGGTCCACACGGCCTCGAAGCCATGGCTGTCCGCGAAGCGGGCGCCCTCCATCAGCAGCCGGTACCGCTCCGCGCCCGGAGTCACGTCATCCGCGGCGAAGTAGAAGAGGCTGAAGCCCAGGGGCTTGCGGCGCGCGGCGGTCGCCCGGCGCGGAGCCGCGGCCAGGGCGCCCTGCTCTCCCTGCACGGCGACCTTGAAGCCTCGCGACAACGTCCAGAGCAGCTCCAGCACGGAGATGTCGAAGGACACGCTCGTCACCGCGAGCCACGTCCCCGGCGTGGCGCCCACGCGTGCATCCATGCCGGTGAAGAAACTGGAGACGTTGCGGTGCGGAATCAGCACGCCCTTGGGCCGCCCGGTGGAGCCGGACGTGTAGAGGACGTAGGCGAGGTTGTCGGGCCCCACGCCGCAGGCGGGAGGCGCCTCCGCCTCGTCGGGACCGCTGGGAGGATCCACCAGCACCACGGCGCGCCCACCGGACTGGAACGCCGACGCAAGGTGCCGGTGCGCGAGCACCACGGGCGCCGCCGCGTCCTCCAGCATGAGCGCCAGCCGCGCCTCGGGGTACGACGGGTCCAACGGCAGGTACGCGCCGCCCGCCTTGAGGATGCCCAGCAGGCCCACCACCAGGTCCACCGAGCGGTCCGCGCAGAATCCGACCACGCACTCCGGCCCCACGCCCTGCTCGCGCAGGCGCCACGCCACCGCGTTGGCCCGCCGGTTCAGCGCGCCCCACGTGAGCTCCACGTCCCCGCAGACCACGGCCACCGTCTCCGGCGAGCGCGCGGCCCGGGCCTCGATGAGCGTGTGGATGCACGCTTCCTCGAAGTCCGTGCGCGTGTCGTTCCAGTCCACCAGCACCTGACGCCGCTCGGACTCCGGGAGGAGCGGAAGCGCGGAGATGCGCTCATCGGGATTGACGGCAACGGCCTCCAGCAACACCTGGAGCCGCTGCGCCATCCGGTGGGCGGTGGGCGCGTCGAAGAGGTCCGTGGCGTACTCGAGCCACCCCTCCAGGCCGCTCGCGCCCCTCGCGAGGGAGAGCGTCAGGTCATAGGGCGTGGCGCCGGGGTCGACCTCCACGCGGCGGGCGTCCAGCCCTGGCAGCGCGAGCGCCGCACCAGGCTCCGGCTGGAGCACGAACAGCACCTGGAACAGCGGCGCGCGGGAACGGTCCCTCGCGGGCTGCACGGCATCCACCAGTCGCTCGAACGGGACACCCCGATGCGCGAACGCCTCGAGCGTGGCTTCGCGCGTGCGCCCCAGCAGCTCACGGAAACGCGGCGCACCGGCCAGCGAGCCCCGGAGGACGAGCAGGTCGAGGAAGCACCCAATCAGTCCTTCCAGCCCAGCCCGCTCCCTTCCATTGACGGGAGTGCCGATGCAGAGGTCGTCCTGTCCCGAGTGGCGCGACAGCAGCACCTGGAAGGCCGCGACCAGCGTCATGAAGAGCGTGGCGCCCTCACCCCGGCCGAGTGCCTCCAGCCGGGCCGTGAGGACCTCGGGAACGTGCAGTGGAATCCGGGCGCCTCCGTAGGACGGCACGGGCGGGCGCGCATGGTCCGTCGGAAGCTCCAGCGCCGCCGGAGCCCCCGCCAGTCGCTGCTTCCACCACTCCATCGACGCGGCGCTCGCGGCGTCCTCGTCGCGCTCGCGGCGCCAGCGCACGAAGTCCGGGTACTGGAACGGCAGCGGCGGCAGCGAAGCCTCGGCCTGGGAGGAGAAGGCCGCATAGAGCGCGCTCAGCTCGCGCGCCAGGACGGTGAAGGAGCCGCCATCCGAGACGATGTGGTGCAGCACCACGACGAGCAGGTACTCGTGCGTGTCGAGGCGAAGCAGCGTGAGCCGGAGCAGCGGCCCCCGCGCGAGGTCGAACGGAGCGCGAGCCTCCTCCCGCGCCAGCCGGAGCGCCGCCGCCTCGCGCTCCGCTGGGGTCTCGCGAAGGTCCACGCGTCGAATCGAGGGCGACAGCCCGGGCGGCATGAGCTGCGAGGGCGTGCCGTCCTCCTCGCGGAACGTGGCTCGAAGGACGGCGTGCCGGCCCGCGATGGCCGCGAAGGCGCGCTCCAGCGCGTCCTCGTCCAGCGCCCCGCTGAGCCGCACCGCCGCGGGCAGGTGGTACGCCGGACTGCCGGCATGGAGCTGCTCGAAGAGCCACAGCCGCTGCTGCGCGGACGTGAGCGGAGCCGGGCGCGCATCGTCACCATGGACCAGCGCCGGAACGGCCGCCGCGCCGCGAGCCTCGAAGAGCGTGCGCGCGAGCGCCTCCACGGTGGGGCCCTGGAGCAGGACCTCCATGCGGAGCACGGTGCCCAGGGACTCGAGGTCGTTCGACAGCTCGACGGCACCCAGCGAGTCCAGGCCGAAGGACGTGATTGGCACGTCGCGCGCCAGCGACTCCCGAGGGACGCGGAGCCGGCCGGCGATGCGCGACAGCAGCCACGTCTCCAGCTCCTCGACGGTGGTCGGCTGCGTGGGCGCGACGGGAGCAACGGCGGGCGCGCTCCCCTCCCCCGCATCCGACTCGCTCCACGTCATCACCGCCCGGGCCGTCCCGGCGAGCAGCTCCGCGCGGCAGGCACGGCGCTGAATCTTCCCGCTGGACGTCTTGGGCAGGGCACCGGGCTCGATGAGGACGAGCGTGTGGAGCTGCACCTCGTGCGCCTCGGAGAGGCCCCGGCGCACGGCGGCCACCACTTCTTCCGGCGTCCACGGCTTGCGCGTGTCCACCTCGTACATCACCGCGAGCCGCTCCTCGCCCGCCACCTCGATGGAGAACGCGGCGCCGCAGCCAGGCCGGAGCGCGGAGTGGCTTCGCTCCAGCGACAGCTCCAGGTCCTGCGGGTGCAGGTTGCGCCCGCGCAGGATGATGAGGTCCTTGCGCCGGCCCACGACGAACAGCTCGCCGTCGCGCAGCAGGCCCAGATCTCCCGTGCGCAGGAAGCGCTTCCCACTCGCGTCGTCCGCGAGCGTCGCGCCGAAGGCCGCCTCGCTCTCCTCGGGCCGCTCCCAGTAGCCATGCGCGACGCTCGGGCCGGAGACCCAGACCTCGCCCACCCGCTCCGGCGGGCACGGACGGCGCGTCTCCGGGTCCACGACGAGCAGCGTCTGGTCCGGCATCGCCCCACCGCACCCGACCAGCGGGCGCGAGCCGGGCCCCTCGACAACCTCCACGGCCTCGTTGCGCTCCAGGGCCGCCGCGTCCCAGGTGCGCGTGAGCACGCCCTCGCCCTTGCGCCCACCCGAGGCAATCAACGTTCCCTCGGCGAGGCCGTAGCAGGGATACAGGGCTCCGCCCTGGAACCCGGCGGGAGCGAACGCCTCGGTGAAGCGCGACATCACCTCCGGGCGGATGGGCTCGGCGCCGCAGAAGGCCAGCTCCCACCGGCGCAAGTCGAGCCCCTCGCGCTCACCGGGTGGAACCTTCCGCACGCACAGGTCGAAGGCGAAGCAGGGACCGCCGCTGATGCTGCCGCCGAAGCGCGAGAGCGCCTCCAGCCAGAAGCGCGGGCGCCGCAGGAAGGCGAGCGGCGACATGAGCGCCACGGGGAAGCCCGCGTACAGCGGCTGCAGGACACCGCCGATGAGTCCCATGTCGTGGTACGGCGGCAACCAGATGACGCCCACGCTGTCGTCGCGCACTTCGAACGCGTGGGAGATCAACCCCAGGTTGTGCAGCAGGTTGCCGTGGCTGAGCTGCACGCCCTTCGGGTCACCGGTGGAGCCCGACGTGTACTGGAGGAACGCCAGCGTGTCCCACGCGGGCTCCGGGCGCTTCCACCCCGACTCCGTGCCCTCGGGGAGCGCATCCGTCGCCACCCAGCGCAGCGCGGCCAGCTCCGGCGCCCCCTCGAAGAGCCCCTCCCCCATCTCCTGGATGAAGGACGTGGTGAGCACGACGCTCGCGCGCGCGTCGCGGATGATGGCGCGCAGGCGAGGCAGCGTCCGCTCCAGCCGCATGGGGTCCGGCGGGTACGCGGGTACGGCCACCAGCCCGGCGTACAAGCAGCCGAAGAAGCCCGCGACGTACTCCAGGCCCGGCGGGTAGAGGAGCACCGCCCGCTCGCCCGCCTTCGCCAGCGTCTGCAGCGCCGCGCCGATGCGACGGGCGCGCAGGTGCAGGCCCGCGTAGCTCAGGACGGCGTCATCACCGCCGTCCTCCAGGAAGGTGTAGAGCGTCCGCTCGCCGAGCGAGCCAGCGCGGGTTTCGAGCAGCTCCAGAAGGGTCGCAGCCGGGGGGGTTCGCGCGAGCGGAAGGGACATGGTCGCCAGAGGGGGGGATGGCCTGGATATCTTCGCTGGTGAGCGGTGCGCAAGTTAGCTAAGAGCTCCTGAAATCCGGCTCTGGCTCTGGCGGAAGGAACGAACGGCGTGAACCTGCTCATCCTGCTCTTGCGCAGGTCACGCGGTGCCGTGGCACTGGCAGTGTGTTTCGGGCTCGTGACCGGCGCCTCGAGCGCGGGGCTCATCGCCCACATCAACTCCGTCCTGTCGAGCGGCGGAACCCTGGCGGACCGGGGCACGGTGCTCGGGTTCGCGGCACTGGGAGTCCTGATGCTGGGCGCGCGCATCGGCTCGCAGTTACTACTGACGCGGCTGCAGGCGGGCACCACCTTCTCGATGCGGGATCAGCTCAGCCAGCGCATCCTCGCGACACCGCTGCGCCAGCTGGAGGAGCTGGGCACACATCGACTGTTGGCCACACTGGTGGATGACGTCCAGGCCGTCGCCCAGGGGCTGTTGTGCCTCCCGCCGCTGCTCATCAACGGCGGCATCATCCTCGGCTGTCTCACGTACCTCGCGGTGATGTCGCGGGTGGTGTTCCTCGCACTGCTCGTCTTCGGGGTGCTGGGAGTCACCAGCTACCTGCTCCCCGCCCGGCACATCTTCGGGCTGCTCCGCGAGTCGAGGAAGACGCATGACCGTTTCTTCCGCGACCTGCGCTCGCTGACGAACGGGCTGAAGGAGCTGAAGCTCCACCGTGCACGCCGGGCGGCCTTCCTCACGCAGGAGCTGTTCCCCACGGCGGAGGAGCTGAAGCGGCGCCAGGTGAAGGCCTCCACCATCCACATCTTCACCACCAGCTGGGGCATGAGCCTGTTCTTCTTCTTCATCGGGCTGCTGCTCTTCGCGCTGCCGGGCCTGGCCCCGGTGTCCACCGCGACGCTGGTGGGCTACACGCTCGCCGTCCTCTACCTCCAGCAGCCGCTGGACTCGACGATGACGCTGCTGCCCACGCTGGGAGCGGGCGCCGTCGCGCTCCAGCACATCGACGCGCTGGCGCTGACCCCAACGTCCCAGGCAACCGAGCCGTTCGCCCCCGTCGCGCCCCCCGCATCCCCGTCCCGAATCGAGCTCGTCGGCGTCACGCACGCGTACCGGCGCGAGGGCGAGGACACGCCCTTCACGCTGGGCCCCATCGACCTGACGCTCCGGCCCGGTGAAATCGTCTTCATCGTGGGCGGCAACGGCAGCGGCAAGACGACGCTCGCCAAGATCATCACCGGCCTCTACGCGCCGGAGTCCGGGGAGCTGCGCGTCGACGGGCGCCCCGTGGGCGAGACGGACCGCGAGCACTACCGCCAGCTCTTCGCGACGGTGTTCTCCGACTTCCACCTCTTCGACACGCTGCTGGGCCTGGCGCCCGGCGAGGTGGCGGAGCGGGCGCGCGCGTACCTGCGGCGGCTCCAACTGGAGCACAAGGTCCGCATCGACGCGAGCGGCGCGCTCTCCACCACGGAGCTGTCCGCGGGCCAGCGCAAGCGGCTGGCGCTGCTGACGGCGTACCTGGAGGACCGCCCCGTGTACCTCTTCGACGAGTGGGCCGCGGACCAGGACCCCACGTTCAAGGAGGTCTTCTACCGGGAGCTGCTGCCGGACCTGAAGGCAGCCGGCAAGGCCGTGGTCGTCATCAGCCACGACAATCGGTACTTCGACGTGGCGGACCGGCTGGTGAAGCTGGAGTCCGGCGCCATCGTCGCCGAGGAGTCCGCGCCCGGTGCGAGACGCCTCACGGGCGCATGACGTAAAAAGAAGGCCCGCAGTCACGCCAGGGGGTGAGCCATGGCCACGGTGGGTATCTACATGCTGCCGGAGTACGGCGGCCTCAACGCGACCTTCGCGCTGGCGAGGACGCTCCTGCGCCGGGGCCACCGCGTCCGCTACTTCGTACCCGAGTCCGTCGAGGCGCACGTCACCCGCCAGGGCTTCGAGAGCGCCCGGTACGCCCAGACGCTGCGCCTGCGCGCGAGCTGGAGGACGCGGGTCCCCGGCCTCAGCTTCCTGCACCGCCGCGCGCGCTACAACGAGCACCTCGCGGCCTCCTTCGACGCGTGGGTGGAAGCGGACGGACTCGACGGGGTGCTGGTGGATCCGGTGGTGTGGAACGTGGCGGCGGGCGCGCACTCGCGAGGGCTCCCGTACCTCAACCTCAACCCGACCTACTCCGCCCCCTTCTCGCTGGACTACCCGCCCGTGCACTCGCCGGTGGTTCCTCCGCGCGAAGGCGCCGGTGCCCGGGTGCGCAACCTCGTGGCGTGGGCGTTCCAGGCGAGAATCCCCTGGAAGCGGAGCGCGTATGACCGGCTGCTCGGCTGGGCCGGCCACGACGCCCTCGGGCGCGTCCACCGTGCGGGAGGCCGGTTGCGGTGGGGAGACTTCGGCTACCGCCCGGAGGTGCCGGAGCTGGTGATTGGCCCCCGCGCCCTGGACTTCGAGCCGCTGAAAGACCTCCCGCACCGTCACTACCTGGGCACCAGCGTGGAGCCCTCGCGACAGGATGGCACCTTCGACTGGAGCGGGCATGACGCGTCGAAGCCGCTCGCCTACTGCTCGCTGGGGACGTTCGGCGAGTACCAGGCACCCGCGCTCCGCTTCTTCACCGCCGTCATCGACTCCTTCCGGCGGCGCGAGGGCTGGCAGCTCATCATCAGCTGCGGAGCCCTGGCCGAGCGGCTCCGGAGCCAGGCACTGCCGCCGTCCATCCGCGTGGAGTCCTCCGTCCCCCAACTGGAGGTCCTCGCCCGGGCACGGCTGTTCCTGAACCACGGCGGCATCGGCTCCGTCCGGGAGGCGCTGTACTTCGGCGTCCCGATGCTCTTGTTCCCCTTCTCGGCGGACCAGCCCGGACTGGCGGCGCGGCTGGTGCACCACCGGCTCGGGCTCCGGGGGAGTGTCCGAACCTGGGACGCGCGGGTCATCACCGAGCGGGTGGATGCCCTGCTCGGGCGTGACGACATCACGGCGGCCATGGAGGCGATGAAGCGCAGCTGCCGGGAGTCGCGCGAGCTGGAGGACGGAGCGGACGTCATCGAGCGGCACCTCGCCTGAGCCGCGCTCGGACGCCCCCACCGGGAGTGCGTCCGGTGCCGGGGCCATGCGTCCGGTCCTGGGAAACCTCCACCGGATGGAGCCCTCGGCTGCAAGCAGGCCGGCCTTCCGCCTATAGTCGCGCTTCCTCACAGCGACTGCCCTGCCCCACACCATGAAGAAGACGCTCTCCCTAGTGACGCTGCTCGCCGCCGGTGCCAGCCAGGCCGCGGGTTTCCAGATCGACACCCAAAGCGCACGCTCGACGGGCATGGGCAACGCGGCCACGGCCGTGCTGGACGACTCGTCGGCCATCTACTCGAACGCCGCCAACATCCTCGGCGTGAAGACGCTGGACATCACCCTCGGCGACACCGGCATCCTGCCCAGCATCGAGTTCACCCCGACGGGTGGCGCGGCGCAGGGCCAGAAGATGACGCTGTCGCCGCCGCCGCACGTGTTCGCCGTCTACCGCCCCTTCGAGAAGGCGGCGTTCGGCCTGGGCGCGTACACGCCCTATGGCGCGCGCAGCCGCTGGGTGGATGACTTCGTGGGCCGCTTCAAGGGCCGTGAGTCCAGCCTGGCGGCCTACTACATCAACCCCACCTTCGCGTATCAGGTGCACGAGAGCATCCGCCTGGGCGTGGGCGTGGACATCGTGCGCAGCACGGTGGAGCTGAAGCGCTCGCTGAACTTCATCGAGAGCGAGGGCGCGGTGCACCTGGGCGGCGGCGCCTGGGGCGTGGGCTTCAACGCGGGCCTCCAGGCAGAAATCCTGAAGGACGAGCTGACGGTGGGCGTCCACTACCGCAGCCAGGTGTCCAGCACCTTCAAGGGCAGCGCGGACTTCCAGAACGTGCCGCTGGAGTTCCAGAACCGGCTGGTGGACCAGGCGGTAGAGGCGGACGTGAAGTTCCCGGCGACGCTGTCGCTCGGCCTCGCCACCCGGCCCATGGAGCGGCTGACGGTGGCGCTGGACATCCAGCTGGTGGACTGGGCGAGCTTCCAGGAGCTGACCATCCAGTTCCCGGGCAACCCCGCGTTGAACAACCCGGTGGCCAAGAAGTGGGTGGCGAAGGCGAAGTACCACCTGGGCGCGGAGTACGGCCTGACGCCGGAAGTGCAGCTGCGCGCGGGCTTCGTGATGGACCTGTCGCCCAGCCCCGCCGAGACGCTGACGCCGGACCTGCCGGACGCGGACCGCTACAAGATCACCGTGGGCGCCGGCTACAAGCTGGGCAAGCTGCGCGCGGACGCGGGATACCAGTTCGTCCTGCTCGCGGACACGGAGAGCAAGGCGCCGGGCATCGAAGGGAACTACTCCGGCACCGCGCACGTGCTCGGCGTGACGCTCGGCTACTCGATGTAATTCCTTGCAACCCCTGTCACGCCAGTAATTGACGGGACCCCTTCGGGGGAAGGGATACGAGCTTCAACAACTGGAGATGGCTCCTGCCCGCACCACCAGTCGCGCGGTGCGGCGCACCCGGTCAAGCAGGCCTCACTCCGCCTCGCGGCTGAGCCGCGCCGGATGGACCAGGGTGATGCGTCCACCTTCGTACGACAGCAGGCCCTCGCGGACGTAGAAGCGGAGCCACTTGTTGGTGCTCTCGCGCGTGAGGCCGCAGAGGTTGGCCAGCTCCGTCTGCGTGAGCTTCTGGGGAATGACAACGCCCTCGGCCCCCTGCTGCCCCTGGTTGCGCGCCAGCTCCAGGAGGACGCGCACCAGGCGCGCGCGCGCATCCAGGAAGGTGGTGTCGTGCACCAACTGCGTCACGTGCCGCACCAGCCGGCTCAGGTTGGCGAGCAGCCCCAGGGCCACCTTCGGGCGCGAGTTGAGGAAGACACGAAAGTCCTCGCGCTGGATGGAGAGCAGGTCCGTCTCCTCCCGCGCGACGGCGTCCGTGGAGCGGGGCTCTCCGTCCAGCAGCGCCAGCTCTCCGAAGAAGTCCCCGCGGTCCAGCAGCGCCAGGATGACCTCCTTGCCATCCGGAGAGCTGAGGCGGATGGCGACCTCGCCCTTCCGGATGATGTAGAGCGCGGTGCCGACATCGCCTTGATGGAAGATGACCTCTCCCTTCGAATAGCGCCGGGTGCGCAGGAGCGCGGACAGTTGCTCGAGGTCCTCGCCCTCGAGCTGCTCGAAGATTGAGACCTGGGCCAGCAGCTGTGAATAGGACACGGAAGCACCCCCTCGAATCGCGCGTGTCAGGACATGACCAACTCAGCTTCAACCATTTATCCAGGCATGACCAGTCCATGCCGGGGCATGCCAGTGAACCAACGAATGACTCTTGTTTTCAGACCTATATTTGGGATCAACGCTCGGGAGTGAACGGCTTCACAGCCACCACTTCGCGAGGGGCCTAACGTCACGTTCAACCCCGCAGTGAGTGACTGGACGGCCCCCCCATGCCCGGCTCGAATGCATCGGCGTCTCTCCTTCGCACTTCTTCCGTGCCCACCCAGGACCCTGTCTCGCCACGGGAGGCGAGAAACCGGGGCACCGAGCTGCTCGTTTCGGGAGACCTGGACGGTGCGCTCGCGGCCTTCCTGCAGGCCGCGACGCTGGCGCCGGACGAACCCTCCTGCCGGCAGAAGGTCGCCGAAGTCCTCGAGCGCCTGGGGCGGACACGCGAGGCGATTGCCGAGTACGAGGCGGCCGCCCGACTCTGGGACCAACAGGGATGGCTGCTGCGCGCCGTCGGGCTGTGCAAGGTCATCCTCCAGCTCGACCCGAGGCATTCACACACGCGGGCGCTGCTGGCGGACCTCCGCGCGCGCCGGGGACTGCCCCCACCCGAGAGCGAGTCCATGACGCTCACCCTCGCAGCGCTCCCACCGATGATGCGCGCCACGCCAGCGGCGCCCGCCGCAACGCGCCCGGACGTGGTGGCCCACCTGCTGCGTGGAAGCCCGCTCTTCGCCAGGCTCGAACAACCGCTGCTTCACCTGGTGAGCGAAGCCTTCGAGCCCTGCACGGCGGACGCGGGTGAGCAGATCCTGACCCGAGGGCAGCCGGCCCAGGCGCTCTACCTGCTCCTGCGCGGGCGGTGCACGGTGTTCCACCAGCACGTGGATGGCCACGAGACGACCTATCCCGACCTGGTCGAGGGGGATGTCTTCGGGGAGGTGGCCCTGCTGCGCAGCAAGCTGGTGACGGCGTCGGTGCGTGCGGCCACCGCGTGTCTGCTGTTGAAGCTGGACCGAGCGGCCTTCGAGCAGCTCATCGCGGCGGAGCCCGAGCTGCGCCGCGAGCTGCAGCGCATGGGGACAGAACGAATGTGTCGCACCGCACTGCTACTGACGCGTCCCCGGTAGGCGCTCCCACGTTTGTGATAGACATCGTGCACGTGGTCACGCCGCGGCGGGGCCATCATCGTGGGAGAGGTCTCGTGCAGGTCATGCAGATCGTCATGAACCCGGGGCTGCCCGACGAGCAGGTCTTCCCGCTCGGCGAGGGCGTCACGTTCATCGGGCGCGACGTGGAGAACCAGATCTCGGTCCTCCACCGCAGCCTGTCCCGCCAGCACGCGAGGCTGGACTCGTCGGGAGGCAAGGTCCTCTTGACGGACCTGCAAAGCAAGAACGGCACCTTCGTGGCGGGCGCGAGGATTGCCCGCCATGAGCTCCGCTCCGGCGACACCTTCAGCTGCGGCGCCGTGAGCTTCCGGCTGCTCGCCGACAGTCAGGAGACGCTGGTCAGCCCCATGCTGACCCACGAATCGCGCGCGCTGTCCCAGGTCTCCCTGCAGGAGCTGCTGGGGGCCCAGGACCCGGGCCGCTCCTCCGCGCTCAAGCTGGGCACCACGCCGGCGGTGGAGCGGGATCGCGACAAGCTGCAGATCCTCCTCAAGGTGAGCCAGTTCCTCTCGTCTCCGGGCAGCATCGAGAGCCTGATGGATCGCTCGCTGGAGCTGGTGTTCCAGGTGCTCGAGGTGGACCGCGCGGTCATCCTCCTGGTGGACAAGGGCACCCAGGTGCTGCGGCCGCACGTGGCGCGGACGTCGGATGGCACGCTGGAGCTGTCGCAGGTCTACAGCCGGCACATCACCACGTACGTGCAGCAACACGGCGTCGCGGCGCTCTTCGCGGATGCGCGGCTGGACCCCCGCCTGGACACGGCCGAGTCCGTCCTCCAGCAGTCCATCTACGCGGCCATGTGCGCCCCGCTGAAGGCCCGGGAAGAGCTGCTGGGAGTGCTCTACCTCGACAACCTCCGGCGTCCGGAGCGCTTCTCGCAGGAGGACCTCGAGTTCCTGTCGTCCTTCGCCAACCAGGTGGGCATCGCCCTGGAGAACTCGATGCTGTACCGGCGCATCGAGCAGGAGGCCATCCGCCGCAACAACTACCAGCGCTTCTTCCCCCCCAGCGCCCTGCAGCGGCTGGAGCACTCGTCCACGGGAATGGACCTGGGCGCGAAGGAGGCCGAAGTCACCACGCTCTTCTCGGACATCTGCGGCTTCACGCAGTTGTCCTCGACGATGCGCCCCACCGAAGTGGTGGACATGCTCAACGTGTACTTCCCCATCATGGCGGACATCGTGTTCGAGCAGGAGGGAACGCTGGAGAAGTACATTGGCGACGCGCTGATGGCGACCTGGGGCGCGCCCTTCTCCCATCCGGACGATGCCGACCGCGCGCTGCGAGCCGCGGTGCGGATGCAGCAGGCGCTCCTGCAGCTCAACGAGCAGCGGCGGGCGCGGAAGCAGGAGGAGCTGCAGATCCACATCGGCCTGAACAGCGGACCGGTTGCAGCGGGCAACATCGGCTCCAAGCGCTTCCTCCAGTACGCCACCATTGGCGACACCACCAACGTGGCCAGCCGCGTGTGCAGCGCGGCCAGCGCGGGGGAGATTCTCATCACCCAGAGCACGCATGACCTGCTCGCGGACAAGCACTGGGTGCTGGAGCAACTGCCCCCCACTCCCGTGAAGGGAAAGGAAGCGCCGCTGACGCTCTACCGGGTCGACTGGCTCCGGGCGAGTGCCGCGAAGCGCTGAGCTCCACGTACCTGGAGTATTGACACTCCCGTCATTGCGTGGCATCTAGCGCGCTAACGATAATGAGAACCATTCTCATTATGTGACAAACGAGTGTCCGGCCGCTTCCGGAAGAACGGGTGAGAAGCACCGATGGGGACGAACCACAGGGTGGCGCTGGTGACGGGTGCCGCGCAGGGCATCGGTGCGGCCGTAGCGCGTGCGCTGGCGGACGGCGCCTCCATCGCCGCGCTCGACGTGAATGCCGCCGGGCTCGACGCGCTCGTGGCGGAGCTCCGCGCCCGTGGGTGCCAGGCCTCGGCGTACCGTGCCGACGTGGGCGACAGCGCCGCGGTGGACGCGGTGGTGGAGCGCATCGAGCGCGAGCAGGGCCCCATCGGCATCCTCGCCAACGTGGCCGGGGTGCTGCGGGTGGCACCGGCCGTGTCCCTCAGTGACGCGGACTGGGCCGCCACCTTCGCCGTCAACACGCACGGCGTGTTCCACGTCTCGCGCGCCGTCGCCCGTCGCATGGTGCCGCGCCGGTCGGGTGTCATCGTCACCGTGGGCTCCAACGCGTCCCACGTGCCGAGGATGCAGATGGCCGCGTACGCCGCGTCCAAGGCCGCGTCGAGCATGTTCACCCGGTGCCTGGGTCTGGAACTGGCCCAGCACGGCATCCGCTGCAACGTGGTCTCCCCCGGCTCCACGGACACCGCCATGCAACGCGCGCTCTGGACGGATGAACACGGGGCCCAGGCCGTCATCGCCGGCTCGCCCGAGTCCTACCGCCTGGGCATCCCCCTTCGCCGGCTGGCCGACGCCGACGACATCGCCGAGGCGGTGCGCTTCCTCGTCTCCGACGGGGCCCGCCACATCACCATGCACGACCTCTGTGTCGACGGCGGCGCCACACTGGGCGCCTAGTCTCCTCCCTCCCCTCGCAGCTGAAGCCGGCACTCCTCCCTCTCGGAGTTGAGAATGATTCCTAAATCCATTGTCGAAAACGCCACGGAGAGCCTCCCCGCGCAGTTGCTGGAGAGCTACGCGGCCGGGTCCTCCTTCTTCTTCGCGAGTCCCCGCCGGACGCTGCTGGCACGCGGCACGTTCGCCACCGTTCCCCACACGCGCGGCGAGGACGCGCTGGAGCGCCTCCCGGCGGGCGTGAGGAGCGTGCTCGACGCCGCCCGTCAGGCCGACCACGACATCCCGGTGGTGGTGGGCGCGGTGCCCTTCGACGGCACCATCCCCGCGCAACTGGTGGTGCCGATGACCATCCAGCGCGCGGGGCCGCTGGTGTTCGACGCGACGACGCCCGTGCACCGCTCGCTCGGCGCGCACTACACGGTGCAGCCGGTGCCGGAGCCCTCCGCATACCTCCACGGCGTGGAGCGGGCCCTGACGCTGATGCAGAGCGGCCCACTGCGGAAGGTGGTGCTGTCGCGCTCGCTGCACCTGCACGCGGCCACGCCCATCGACCTGCGGCAGTTGCTGCGCAACCTGGCCTGGCGCAACCCGACTGGCTACACGTTCGCGGTGGACCTGCCCCCCGAAGCGGACGGTTCCACGGGCGCGCGCACGCTGATTGGCGCGAGCCCGGAGCTGCTCGTGTCGCGCTCGGGGTTCCAGGTGCTCGCCAATCCGCTGGCGGGCTCGGCCGCGCGTAGCCCGGACCCGGTGGAGGACCACAGGCGGGCCCAGGCGCTGCTGACGTCCCCCAAGGACCTGCACGAGCACGCGGTGGTCATCGACGCCGTCGCGGAGGCGCTGCGTCCGTACTGCAAGACGCTGGACGTGCCGGCGGGGCCCTCGCTCGTCAGCACCGCGACGATGTGGCACCTGTCGACCCGCATCGTCGGTGAGCTGGCCGACCCGTCCATCTCCTCGCTGACGCTGGCCGCGGCGCTGCACCCGACGCCCGCGGTGTGCGGCTACCCGACGCGGCTGGCGCACGAGGCCATCGGCTCCATCGAGCCCTTCGAGCGCGGCTACTACACGGGGGCCGTCGGCTGGTGTGACGCGAGCGGAGACGGCCAGTGGGCGGTGACCATCCGCTGCGCCGAGGCCGACGCGCACACGCTGCGGCTCTTCGCGGGGGCGGGCATCGTCGCCGGCTCCCGGCCCGAGTCCGAGCTGGCGGAGACCGAGGCGAAGTTCCGGACCATGCTCCAGGCGATGGGCCTGGGCCAGGGCGCCGAGGTCCAGCCATGACGTCGCCCGCCCAGCCCCTGCCGGGCTGCCCCACGTGGCCGGAGGCCTTCGCCACCCGCTACCGGGAGGCCGGCTACTGGCGCGGAGAGACCTTCGGCCAGCTGCTGCGCGAGCGGGCGCTGCGCCATGGCGAGCGCACGGCCGTCGCCGCCGGGGACCAGCGTTGGACCTACCGCGAGCTCGACGCGCGCGTCGACCGGCTCGCCGCGGGGTTCCTCGCCCTGGGCCTCCAGCCGAGGGACCGCGTGGTGGTGCAGCTGCCCAACATCGCCGCCTTCTTCGAGGTGTGCTTCGCGCTGTTCCGCATCGGCGCGCTGCCGGTGTTCGCGCTCCCGGCCCACCGGGGCGCGGAGATTGGCTACTTCTGCGAGCACACCGAGGCGGTCGCCTACGTCATCCCCGACCGGCACGGCGGGTTCGACTACCGCCCCCTGGCAGCCCAGGTCCGCGAGAAGGTGCCGACCCTGCGGCACGTCATCGTCGCCGGCGAGGCCGGCCCCTTCACCGCGCTGAGCAGCCTGCCCGCGGCCCCCGTCGCGCTGCCCGAGCCGCACGCTGGCGACGTGGCCTTCTTCCAGCTCTCGGGGGGCAGCACCGGCGCGCCCAAGCTCATCCCCCGCACCCACGACGACTACCTCTACAGCGTGCGCGCGAGCGCGGACATCTGCGGGCTGGATGCGTCCAGCGTCTACCTGTGCGCGCTGCCCGCCTCGCACAACTTCCCGCTCAGCTCGCCGGGAGTGCTCGGTGTCCTCCATGCGGGTGGCACCGTCGTCATGGCGCTCCACCCCAGCCCCGACGTGGCCTTCCCGCTCATCGAGCGTGAGCGCGTCACCCTCACCGCGTTGGTGCCGCCGCTGGCGATGATCTGGATGGAGGCCGCGAAGGCGCGCCGGCACGACCTGTCCAGCCTGCGCGTGCTCCAGGTCGGCGGCGCCCGGCTGAGCAACGAGGCCGCGCAGCGCGTCCGGCCCACGCTGGGCTGCACGCTGCAGCAGGTCTTCGGCATGGCCGAGGGCCTGGTCAACTACACCCGCCTGGACGACGCCGAGGAGCTCATCGTCACCACCCAGGGACGGCCCATCTCCCCGGATGACGAGCTGCGCGTCGTCGACGAGGACGACCGCGACGTCGCGCCGGGTGTGCTCGGGCAGCTCCTGACGCGCGGCCCGTACACCATCCGCGGCTACTACAAGGCGGAGGCGCACAACGCCCGGGCCTTCACGTCCGACGGCTTCTACCGCACCGGTGACCTGGTCCGGCTGACGCCCGAGGGGTATCTCGTGGTGGATGGCCGCGTGAAGGACCAGATCAACCGGGGCGGCGAGAAGGTCGCGGCCGAGGAGGTGGAGAATCACCTGCTGGCCCACCCCGCCGTCCACGACGCCGCCGTGGTGGCCATTCCCGATGCCTTCCTGGGCGAGCGCACCTGCGCGTTCGTGATTCCGCGAGGCGCGCCTCCGGCCGCGACGGTGCTCACCGCGTTCCTGCGAGAGCGGGGACTGGCCGCCTTCAAGATTCCCGATCGGGTCGAGTTCCTCGAAGCCTTCCCGCAGACCGGCGTCGGCAAGGTCAGCAAGAAGTCGCTGCGTGAGGCGCTCACCCGCTCCGCCGCCGCAACCGCCGCTCCCCCCCCCCCGCGCTGAAAGGACCTCTCCCATGGCGCTCCCCGCCATTGCCCCCTACCCCATGCCCGTCACGGCCGACCTGCCCAGGAACAAGGTCTCCTGGACGCTCGACCCCCGGCGCACCGTGCTGCTGATTCACGACATGCAGCGCTACTTCGTCGACGCCTTCACCGCCGGCCAGTCCCCGGTGTCGGAGCTGGTGTCGAACATCCAGCGGCTGCGCCAGCACTGCGCTTCGCTCGGCATCCCCGTCGTGTACTCGGCCCAGCCGGGCGGACAGACGCCCGAGCAGCGCGGGCTGCTGCAGGACTTCTGGGGCCCGGGCGTCACCACGAACCCGGAGCAGCGGAAGATCATCGACGCGCTGGCACCGGGCGAAGGCGACATCCTCCTCACCAAGTGGCGCTACAGCGCGTTCCGCAAGACGGAGCTGCTGGACCTGATGCGCGAGCGCGGCAGGGACCAGCTCCTCATCTGCGGCATCTACGCCCACATCGGCTGCCTGCAGACGGCCAGCGATGCCTTCATGAGCGACGTGCGCCCCTTCCTGGTGGCGGATGCCCTGGGTGACTTCTCCCTCGCCCATCACCAGCTCGCCCTGAGCTACGCGGCGCAGCTGTGCGCCGTCACCCTCACCACCCAGCAGATCATCGATGCGCTGGGGGCGCGCCCCGTGGAGGAGGCCCGGCCGCTGGGCCGCTGGAAGATTCGCGCGGACGTCGCCGAGGTGTTGCAGCTGTCGCCCACGGAGCTGGGCGATGACGAGAACCTGCTCGAGCGGGGGCTCGACTCCATCCGGCTGATGAGCCTCATCGAGCGCTGGAGGAGCGCCGGCACGGAAGTCACCTTCGTCGAGCTGGCCGAGCGGCCGACGCTCACCGACTGGGACGCGCTGCTGTCCCGGGCATCCGCCCACCAACCCTCCTGACCCCCTTGCAGGGAGCCACACCGATGCGCGACTCACAGCCCGCGGGCTGGCCGCTGTCCGCGGCCCAGCACGGAATCTGGGTGGGACAACAGTTCGACCTCACGAGCCCGGTGTACAACGCCGGCGAGTGCATCGAGATTCGCGGCGCCGTCGACGTGGCGCACTTCGAGTCCGCGCTGCGGCAGGCCGTTGGCGAGGCCGAGGCCCTGCACTCGCGCTTCGTGTCCGGAGCCACGGGGCCCGTGCAGTACGTCGAGCCCCGTACCGACTGGCCCCTGCACTTCGCGGATGTCAGCGGGACGCCGGACCCGTGGGCGGCGGCCCATGCCTGGATGCGGGAGGACCTGACCCGGACCGTGGACCTGGGCCAGGGGCCCCTGTTCGCGGAGGCGCTGTTCAAGGCCGCTCCGGACCGCTTCTTCTGGTACCAGCGGGTCCACCACGTCGCCATGGACGGCTTTGGCTTCTCCCTGGTGGCGCGGAGGGTGGCCGACCTCTACACGGCTCGCGTCAGCGGACGCGCCGCGACGGGGGGCTTCGGCCCGCTGCGTCCCGTCCTGGACGAGGACGCGGCCTATCGGGCAGGGCCGCAGTTGCAGGCGGACCGCGCCTTCTGGGTCGAGCGCTTCGACAAGGGCCCCACGCCCGTCACCATCGCCCGGCCCGCGCCCATGTCCGCCAGCTTCGTGCGGCAGATGCAGCACCTCTCCGCGAGCGAGGTGGAGCGCCTGCAAGCCACCGCGCGCCAGGCAGGCCTGGGCTGGCCGGACCTGGTGCTGGCCACCACCGCGGTCTGGCTGCACCGGCTGACGGATGCTCCCGAGGTGGTGCTCGGCCTGCCGGTGATGACACGCCTGGGCTCGGCGGCCCTGCGGGTGCCGTGCATGGCGATGAACATCGTCCCGCTGCGCGTGGCGGTACGTCCGGAGGCGGGGCTGTTCGCGATGGCCCGCGACGTGGCCGCGGAGCTTCGCGCCATGCGGCCGCACCTGCGCTACCGCTACGAGCAGCTCCGCCGTGACTTGCGGCGGGTGGGCGGCCAGCGCCGGCTGTTCGGCCCGGTGGTCAACCTCATGCCGTTCGACTACGGCCTGCGCTTCGCGGGGATGACGGCCGTCGCGCACAACCTCTCCGCGGGCCCTGTCGAGGACCTGTCCATTGGTATGTATGCCCGCTCCGACGGCAGCGGCATGCGGGTGGACTTCGACGCCAACCCCGCCTGCTACCGCCCCAATGAGCTGCGGGCCCACCAGCGGTCCTTCCTCCAGCTCCTGGAGTCGCTGACCGCCGAGCCCGAGCGTCCCGTAGGCGCGTGGACGGCCCCGCGGAGCGGTGACCCGGATGCGCGTCCGGCATCAACCACCACCGTGCTCGACGGAGGGTCCCTCCAGGCTCCGTCGCGCCCGGTGGTGGAGTTGTTCACGGAGCACGCCCTCGAACAGCCCGAGGCGGTGGCCGTGGAGCATGGCCCGTACCGGATGACCTACCGCGAGCTGCTCCAGGCCGCGCGCGCCCTGGCGGACCGGCTCGTCTCCGAGGGCGTGAGGCCAGACTCGCCCGTGGCGGTGATGCTGCCGCGAGGCCTGGACGCGGTGGTCGCCGCCTGGGGCGTGCTCCTCTCGGGCGCGGGCTACCTGCCGGTGGACCCCTTCGGTCCTCCTTCGCGGACCGCCGCCATCCTCGCCGACGCGGCGCCCGAGCTGATGGTCACCGCCGCCTACGACCTGGTCCCCGGCGCCGGACCGCAGGCCCCCGGCCAGTGGGTCGTGACACGACGGGCGGGCACTCCCGCTTCGAGCGCGCGGGCCGAGGAGGCCCGGCTGGCCTACGTCATCTACACGTCCGGCTCGACGGGCCAGCCCAATGGCGTGCAGATAGACCGGGACGCGCTGGCGCACTTCGTGGCGGGAGCGACGCACCGCTACGGGCTGCGCTCCGACGACCGAGTGCTGCAGTTCGCTCCGCTGCACTTCGACGCCAGCATCGAGGAGCTCTTCCTCACCCTGTGCGCCGGCGCGAGGCTCGTCCTGCGCACCGACGAGATGCTCCAGTCGGTGCCTCGGCTGCTCGACGCGTGTGCAGAGCACGGAATCACCGTGCTCGACCTGCCCACCGCCTTCTGGCACGAGCTGGCCTACAGCGTGTCGACGGGCTCGGCCCGTCTGCCCTCCTCCCTGCGCACCGTCATCATCGGCGGCGAGGCCGCGCTGCCCGAGCGCGTCGCTCGCTGGCGCGCCACCGTCGGTCCCCAGGTGCAGTTGCTCAACACCTACGGCCCCACCGAGGCCACGGTGGTGGCCACCGTCGCCACGCTCAGCGGCGCGGACGCGGTGGGCTCCACCAGCGACGAGGTCCCCATCGGCCGTCCCCTCCCGGGCGTGCGTGCGGTGCTCCTCGACTCGCGAGGCCTGCCCGTTGAGCCAGGCGATGAGGGCGAGCTGTACCTGCTCGGCGGAGGGCTGGCCCGAGGCTACCTGGGGCGCGCGGAGCTGACCGCCGCGCGGTTCACCGTGCTCGACACCCTGCCCGACAGGCCCCGCGCCTACCGCACCGGAGACCGGGCCCGGCTCCGGGAAGACGGCCACCTGGTGTTCGTCGGCCGGGTGGACGACGAGCTCAAGATCAGCGGACATCGGATCGACCCGGCCGAGGTCGAGAGCGTCCTCCTCAGCCACCCCCGGGTGCGCGAGGCGGCCGTCGTCGGACAGGCGCTGCCCTCGGGCTCGCGGCGACTGTGCGCCTTCCTCGTCACCGAGCTTCCCGCACCCACCCCGTCGGAGCTGCGCCAGCACGTGCAGTCCGCGCTGCCCGCGCCCATGGTGCCCGGAGCCTTCGTGCAGTTGGAGCGACTGCCCAGGACGAGCACGGGGAAGATCGACCGCGCGGAGCTGCGCCGCGCCCCCGTCACCGAGGAGCGAGCTCCCACCGCTTCGACGGGCACCGGGCTGGAGCAACTGGTGCTGCGCGTCTGGACGGAGGTCCTGGGCGTGAGCGGTGTGTCCGCGAAGGACGACTTCTTCGACCTGGGTGGCCAGTCGCTCCAGAGCATCCAGGTGGCCAACCGGCTCAGCGTCGAGCTGGGGCGTGAGGTGCCCGTGGCCACGGTGTTCCGCCACCCCACCGCCGAAGGACTGGCACGAGCCCTGGAGCACGGTTCCGACGTGGCCTCCGACGCAGCGGGCCTCACCGGCGCGATGCTCGCGGATGCGGAGCTGCCGCAGGACATCGTCCCCATGCTCGCGCCCCACGCGGCGGCGCCGGCACGGCTGCGACAGGTGGTCCTGACCGGAGCCACGGGCTTCGTCGGCGCCCACCTGCTCGGGCAGTTCCTGCGGCGAACGGACGCCCGGGTGGTCTGCCTGGTGCGAGCGCGCGACGAGGCGCAGGCGATGGAGCGGCTTCGCGAGGCCCTCACGTCCCAGCGGCTTCCCACGACGGGCCTCACCGAGCGGGTGCAGGCGCTGCCGGCCGACCTGTCCCAGCCGTGGCTGGGGCTGGGCGAAGCGCGGTTCCACGCCCTGGCCTCCGAGTGCGACGCCATCCTCCACAACGCCGCCGTCGTCAGCGTCGTGCGTGAGTACGGCAGCCTGCAGGCCGTCAACGTGCGGGGCACACGCGAGCTGCTCCGCCTCGCCGCCGCCGTCCGGCCCAAGCCCTTCCACTACGTGTCCACGCTCGCCGTGGCACCTTCAGCGAACCTCCTTCCCGAAGTCCCCGAGGAGTTCGTGCCCGCGCACTCCGGCCTGCGCGATGGCTACCAGCAGAGCAAGTGGGTGGCGGAGAGGCTGGTCCAGCAGGCGGGAGCCCGCGGCCTGCCCGTGGCCGTCTACCGGCTGGGCCGCGTCGTGGGCGCGCCGGACAGCGGCCTGGTGAATCCGCAGGACCTGGTCTGGCGCATCCTGCTGGCCGGCATCCCCGCGGGTGCGTTGCCCCTCCTGGACGTGGGCGAGACGTGGACGCCGGTGGACTACGTCGCGCGCGCGCTCGTGCACCTGTCGGGCGTGGCCCGGTCCGGCGAGGTGTTCAACCTCACGCCCACGGCGGAGGTACGGCTGGGCGAGCTGTTCCGTTGGGTGCGCGACTTCGGCTACCCGGTGGAGCTGCTTCCCGTCGGTGCGTGGCGCGCCCGCGTCGCGGAGCGGTCGGGGAGCTCGGAACATGGCGCCACGCTGGCGTTCTTCGACCTGCGCTCGGGCTCCTCCGAGCCCGCCTTCGGTCTCGGCCCCATCCGCTGCGAGCGCGTGCTCCAGGGGCTGGCCGGCACCGGCATCACCTGCCCTCCAGCGGACCGCGCCCTGCTGTACCGCTACCTCGAATTCTGCGTCGCGCAGGGACTCCTGCCTCCGCCGCCCTCACCCGAAACGGCCCTCCCGTGATGACCCGAGATTGGACACCGCGTTCCTGGCGGAGCAAGCCCGTCACCTGCATGCCGGATGACTATCCGGACCTCCGCGCGCTCACCCGCGTCGAGGAGCAGCTCGCGCACCTGCCGCCGCTGGTCTTCGCCGCCGAGACGCGCCGCCTCAGCTCGCAGCTGGCCCGCGTCGCGGAGGGCAAGGCCTTCCTGCTGCAGGGCGGGGACTGCGCGGAGAGCTTCAAGGAGTTCACCACCGACAACATCCGCGACACCTTCCGGCTCATCCTCCAGATGGCGGTGGTGCTCACCTTCGCGGGAGGCCGGCCGGTGGTGAAGGTGGGCCGCATCGCCGGGCAGTTCGCCAAGCCACGCTCCAGTCCGGTGGAGACGCGGGACGGCATCACCCTGCCCAGCTACCGCGGCGACATCATCAACGGCATGGACTTCGACGCCCACGAGCGGATGCCCGACCCCCGGCGCCTCGTCATGGCCTACCACCAGTCCTCCGCCACGCTGAACCTCGTGCGCGCCTTTGCCCGGGGCGGCTACACGGACCTCTGCAACCTGCACCGGTGGACGCTCGACTTCGTCGCCAACAGCCCGCACGGAGACCGCTACCGGGGACTGGCGGACAAGATCTTCGAGTCCCTGTGCTTCATGAGCGCGCTCGACGCGAACCCCGAGCAGCACCCGCCCGCGTCGGGTCCGGTGGACTTCTTCACCAGCCACGAGGCCCTGCTCCTCAACTACGAGGAGGCGCTGACTCGCGCCGAGCCCGGCTCGGAAGAGTGGTTCGACACGTCCGCGCACATGCTGTGGATTGGCGAGCGCACCCGTCAGCTCGACTGCGGCCACGTGGAGTTCATGCGCGGCATCCAGAACCCCATCGGCCTCAAGTGCGGCCCGACGATGGAGCCGGACGACCTGCTGCGGATGATGGACGTCCTCGACCCCGAGGGCGTCCCCGGGCGCCTCACGCTCATCGGCCGCTTCGGCGCGGACAAGGTCGCTGACTGCCTGCCCCGGCTGATGGCCGCCACCCGCCGCGCCGGCCGCCCCGTCATCTGGTCCATCGACCCGATGCACGGCAACACGCACAAGGCGGGCAACGGCTACAAGACGCGCTCCTTCGACCGCATCCTCTCCGAGGTGCACTCCTTCCTCGAGGTCGCCGCCGCCGAGGGCGTGCACCCGGGCGGCCTGCACCTGGAGATGACCGGCCAGCACGTCACCGAGTGCCTCGGTGGCTCGCTGCCGGTGACGGAGGACGACCTCTCCAGCCGCTACCACACCCACTGCGACCCGAGGCTCAACGCCGCCCAGGCCCTTCAGCTCGGCTTCATGGTGGCCGAGGCTCTCCAGCAGACTCCTCGCACCCACCACGCCCGCGCCGCTTGAGCTTCCACGCCACGTCCTCGCCCGCCTCAAATTTGAGAATGATAGACATTTTCATAGTCAAATCAGCGACGGGACCGAGAGCCAGGGGCCCCTGGCACGGGCTCTCGTACACGCTGTTGCTGGGTGGACTGCTCGTCGCAGCCCCGGTCCTCGCGGGCGTGCCGCAGGACGAAGTGCCCGCGACTCCAGCGCCCGCCCTCGAGGCGCCGCAGCTCCTGGAGTTCGTCGAGGCGCCCTACCCGGCGAAGGCAGAGCAGGAGCGCGTGGAGGCCACGGTGCTCCTGCGGCTCACGCTCGACGCACAGGGCACCGTCACCGAGGCGGAGGTGCTGGAGCCCGCCGGACATGGCTTCGACGAGGCGGCCCGGGACGCGGCGCTCCGCTTCCGCTTCGAGCCCGCGAAGCGCAACGGCGTGCCCGTGCCCTCGCGCATCGCCTACAGCTACGAGTTCCGCCTTCCTGCAGCGGCCGTACCCACCGCGCCGGTTGAGGATGCCGTAACGCCGCGCGCTCCCGGCGTCCCCATGGAGGCAGTGCCCGCGCCGGTCGAAGGCTCCGCACCTGAGCGCTCACCCGCTCCTCCCGCCACGCCAGCGCCCGCCCCCGAGGCGGCGGAAGTCGAGCCCATCGAAGTCACCGTCGAAGGCGAGTCCGAGGCGCAGCGCCTGCGCAACTCCGCCGAGTCCGTGCGGGTCATCGAGATGGGACAGGTCCAGCGCGAGGCCGCCGACCTGGGCCAGGTGCTGGCGCGCACCGAAGGCATCGGAGTGCGTCGGGTGGGCGGGCTCGGAAGCAGTGCACGCTTCTCGCTCGCGGGCTTCACCAATGAGCAGATCCGCTTCTTCATCGACGGCGTTCCGCTGGAGCTGGCCGGCTATGGCCCGGAGTTCGCCAACGTCCCGGTCAACTTCGTCCAGCGCATGGAGGTCTACCAGGGCGTCGTCCCCGTCCGCTTCGGAGCGGACGCGCTGGGCGGGGCCGTCCAGTTCGTCACCAGTGAGAAGCTCCACGGCACCCGGGTGGCGGCCTCGTACGAGCTGGGCTCCTTCGACACCCACCGGCTGACGCTCAGCGGCTCACACCTGCACGAGCCGAGCGGGCTGTTCGTCCGCGCCACCGGCTTCTATGACTCCACGCCCAACGACTACCGCGTCGACGTCGAGGTCCCCGACGAGCTGGGCCGGCTCGTGCCTAAGACACTCCCCCGCTTCCACGATGCGTACCGGGCCGGCGGCGGCTCCGTGGAGGCCGGCTTCTCGGACCACCCGTGGGCCCGGCGCCTGCTGCTGCGCGCCTTCGCCAGCACGACGGCCAAGGAGCTCCAGCACGGCGTCACCATGGACACGCCGTACGGCGACGTGGACTCCGGAAGCAACTCCGCGGGCGCAACGCTGCGCTACGAGCAGGTCCATGGCCAGGGGCTGACCACGGACGCGGTGGGCGGCTACGTCTTCCGCCGCAGCCAGTTCACGGACGTCGGGACCTGCGCGTACGACTGGTTCGGCCGCTGCGTCCAGCAGCTCCCCCAGCCGGGGGAAATCGAGTCCCGCGCCGTCGAGCGCAACGTCCGACAGCACACCGGCTTCGCCCGCTTCAACGTCGGCTGGAGGCCTGCCGCCGACCACGTGCTCCGCCTCGCCGTCGCCCCTACGTGGGTGGGCCGCTCCGGCGAGGACCTGGCCCTGCGGGCACGCGGTGAAGTCGATCCGCTCACCGGAGACCGGCGCATCCTCTCGCTCGTCACCGGGCTCGAGTACGAGCACGACGCGCTCGAAGGACGCCTGGAGAACATCGCGTTCCTCAAGGATTACATCCAGCGCTCCCGCGCCGACCTGCTCCTTCCGAGCAAGGTCTTCCAGCCCGCGGACCAGAACCTCCATCACCTCGGCGTGGGAGACAGCCTCCGGTTCCGCGTCTCCGACGTGCTCACCGCGAAGGCCTCCTACGAGTGGGCCACGCGCCTGCCCCGCCCCGACGAGCTCTTCGGTGACGGCATCCTCTACGGAGAAAACCTCCTCCTGAGGCCCGAGCGCAGCCACAACGTCAACGTGGAGCTGGCGGCCGTCCTGCCGGAGACGGCGGCCGGTGCGTTCCGGGGCAACGTGCTCGGCTTCGCGCGCCGGGTGGACGACTTCATCCAGCCGGTGGGCCGCGAGGGCTACTTCACGTACCAGAACGTCATCGAGGCCCGCAGCCTGGGCGTCTCCGGTGCGGCGGGATGGACCTCGCCGGGGCAGTGGCTGACGCTCGACGGCAACGCCACCTTCCAGGACTTCCGCAACATCTCCACCGAGGGCCCCTTCGCGGAGTTCGAGGGCCAGCGCCTTCCCAACCGCCCGCACCTGCTCGCCAACGGCAGCGCGCGCCTCCAGTGGACGGAGGTGGCCAGCCCTCGCGACGAGCTCTCGCTGAGCTGGCACACGCGCTACATCCACTCCTTCTTCCGCTCATGGGAGCGGCTGGGCCAGGGCGGCTCGAAGCAGTCCATCGGCGCCCAGTTGCTGCACTCCCTCGCGCTCACCTACGTCACCCGCACCTCGCGCGCCACGCTGAGCTGGACGGTGGACGTGCAGAACCTCACCGACGCTTCCGCCTTCGACTTCATGGGCGTGCAGCGTCCCGGACGCACCGTCGCCGCCAAGCTGGTCGCGGAGCTCTGAACCCTTCTCGTCAACGCACGCAGTCCCCAAACCTGGAAAGGAAACTCCCGAATGAAGCCAGCCTCGCCCTTCCGCATCGCCCGCCTGACGGCGGCGGCCCTCGCCCTCTCGCTGCTCGCCGCCTGTGGCGACGACAAGGACCCGGTCGACCCGCCGGACGAGCAACCGGAGACGAAGCCGCTGTACGCCGTCGTCGCGCAGGTGTCCGCCGACAACGAGTCGCAGAGCTACATCATCGTCACGGACACGGTGGACCACACCACGCCGCTGTCGCTGGAGAAGGCCATCGAGGTTCCCGGCCGCGCGCTCGGCTCCGGGGTGGCGAAGTCGGGCACGCTGTACATCAGCAGCAGCGAGGGCGCCAACGTCACCCGCTATGACCTGAACAGCAGCGGGACCCTGGAGCAGAAGGCCACCGTGAGCTTCGCGGGCAAGGGCGTCGCCACCATTGGCGAGTACCAGAACCAGTTCCAGTTCGTCTCCAGCACCAAGGCCTACTACTTCGACGGCCGCACCTCGCAGGTCATCGTCTGGAACCCCTCCGACATGACGCTGACCAACGCGGTGCCCGTCGCGAACCTGTCCATCCAGGGCGCGACGACGACCTTCGCCACGCACCCGGTGCGCAGCGGGGACCTGGTCCTCATGCCCGTGGGCTGGCGCACGGGCCCGACCAGCCTCGTCAAGCTGGCCGGAGTCATCGTGGTCGACACGAAGACGGACGCGGTGAAGCTGGTGACCGACGACCGCTGCGCCTACGTGCGCGATGGCGTCCTCGCTCCGGACGGCAAGGTGTATCTGGCGACCGAGGCCTTTGGCACGGCGGTGTACCGCGTCGTTGGCGGCGAGACGCCCAAGCCCTGCCTGCTGAAGTTCGACCCGGCGACGCAGACCTTCGACGGCACCTTCCACCGGGAGCTGAGCTCGTTCACGGGCGGCGCGGCCACCGGCTCGCTGCTCCCCGGCCCCTCCGGGACGGCGTACCTGCGCGTCCTCGACGAGAGCGTCTACACCGTCACCCCGGACGCGGCCCCCCGCGCGGTGGCGAGCGCCCAGGCCTGGGCGTGGTGGCAGCTCAAGTTCGACACGCTGACCGCCACGAAGGTGGCGGGACTTCCGGCCAGCACCGGTAGCTCCTTCATCTTCAACGTCGCGGACAACCGGGCGCTCTTCACCGAGTTCACCAACAGCTCGAGCCAGACGAACCTGCGTGACCTGTCGAGCCAGAACGGCACGGTGGCCATGAGCACGCAGGGCCTCGTCTTCTCCTTCCTCCAGATCCGCTAGAGGCGGCACGGGCCGTCATCGAGCAGCTGAACGCCGACGTGCAAGGCGCCAGCGACTCGCTCGATGACGGCTTCGAGAGCCGCTGCTCCTGCTCCACCACCCCCGTCAGGAACTTCCCATGAGTGCTCCCATCACGCCGAGGCAGGAACGTCAGCTGCTCTGGCTGCTGGCCGCCGTGCAGTTCACCCACCTCATGGACTTCATGCTCGTGATGCCCCTGGGGCCCGAGCTCATGCGGGTGTTCGACATCTCGACCGCCCGGTTCGGGGCGCTGGTCTCCGCCTACACTCTGGCGTCCGCGGTGATGGGGGTGTCGGGCCTGTTCTGGTTGGACCGCTTCGACCGGAAGCGGGCGCTGCTCACGCTCTACGGCGTCTTCATCATCGCGACGCTGGCCTGTGGCGCGGCGCGAAGCCCCACTGAGCTGCTGGTGGCGAGGATGCTCGCGGGCGCCTGCGCGGGACTGATGGGCGCCGGAGTCATGGCCATCATCGGCGACCTGGTGCCGGCGGAGCGCCGGGGGCGGGCCATCGGGACGGTGATGGCCTCGCTCGGCCTGTCCGCGGTGGCGGGCGTGCCGCTGGGGCTGGGCATTGCCAGCCACCTGAGCTGGCGCGGGCCCTTCTGGTGCATCGGCGCGCTCGCGGCCTGCGTGTGGCTGTGCCTGCTGTGGCGCCTGCCCTCGGTACGCCAGCACCTCGCGGGGCCCGCCATGGGTGAGCGCCGCAATCCACTGGCGCCCCTCGCGGCCCCCGGACTCGCCCTGGGCTGGCTGCTCACCTTCAGCGTGGTGTTCTCCAGCTTCCTGCTGATTCCGTACCTGGGCGCGTACATGGTCGGCAACCTGGGCCTGCGCCTCGAGGACCTGTCCTGGGTGTACCTGGTCGGAGGCGTGGCGACGCTGTTCAGCGCGCGCCTGGTGGGCCAGCTCTCGGACCGCCTCGGCCCCGCGCGCGTTCTCGGAGCGCTGCTGGTGGCGACAGTGGTGCCCCACCTGATGTTCACCCACCTGACGCCCTCGCCACTTCCGGTGGTGATGGGGGTCTTCATCTTCTTCATGGCGATGACCTCCAGCCGGGCCATCCCAACCATCGCGCTGGTCACCGCGCGAGTCCCGCCCGCGCTGCGCGGCCGCTACCTCGCGGTCAACATGGCGGCGAGCGACGCCGCGTCCGGCCTCTCCGCCTGGGCGAGCGGACTGTGGATTGCGACGGCGCCCCAGGGCGCGTTGGTGGGCTTTGGCCAGGTGGGATGGATGGCGGTGGGAGTGACGGCCTTGTCGTTGTGCATTCTCTGGACGTTTGGACGTAGCGCCATTCCCGCGACCGCCGCGGCGACCTGAGCACGTCCCCCTTCCTGCTTCTCCCCGACAGGACGCCCCCGGCGCCCTGAACGGCGCCTCATTGCCTGTTCATGCCTCGCAGTCACAACCACAAAGGAAGACTCATGGACCCCGCCCTGAGAAACCACCCATCACTCCCCCGCCCCATCATGGGAGACCTCAAGCTCGAGGGCTCCAATCGCCTGCTGGCCGAAGCGAAGCGGCTGGTGCCCGGCCTCACCCAGTCACTGATGAAGCGGCCCGAGATGTTCGCCCCCGGCGCCTTCCCCGTCTTCGTGACGAAGGGCCAGGGCGCGCTGGTGGAGGACATCGATGGTCAGCAGTTCATCGACTTCATCACCGGCCTGGGCGCCAACATGCTGGGCCACAACCATCCGCACGTGGTGGAGCCCATCCGCAAGCACCTGGAGGAAGGCATCCTCCACTCGCTGCCCACGCCGGTGGAGGTCAGCGCCGCGCAGGTGCTGGTGGACATGATTCCCGGCGCGGAGCAGGTGCGCTTCTTCAAGACGGGCGCGGATGCGACGTCCGCCGCGGTGCGGCTGGCGCGCTACATCACCGGCAAGGAGCGCATCATCACGGTGGGCTACAATGGCTGGCACGACCACTTCATGTTCGACACACCGGGCGTGCCCGCCGCGCTGGCCGGCCTCACCCTGCGGATGCCGCTCTTCACCCCGCCGGACGAGGCGGCCCTGCTGACCAGCATCGAGCAGAACGCGAAGGAGCTCGCCCTGGTGCTCCTCTCCGTGCCCTACAACCGCGTGCTGAGCCGGGAGTTCCTCCAGGCCGTGCGCGCCGCCTGCACCGCCCATGGCGTGCTGCTGGTGCTGGACGAGGTGGTCACCGGGTTCCGCCTCGCGCGAGGAGGCGCCCAGGAGTTCTTCGGAGTGCAGGCGGACTTCGTGTGTCTGTCGAAGAGCATCGCGGCGGGCATGCCCTTGTCGGCGATTGCCGGGCCGGAGCGACACCTGAGCAAGCTGGGCGACCTGCAGGTGTCGACCACGTTCGGCGGCGAGCTGCTGTCGCTGGTGGTGTGTGAGTCCGTGCTCAAGGGCTACCGGGAGAGCAACTACGTCGATCACATCGCCACCCTGGGCCGGCGGTTGCGCACCGGCATCAACGAGCGAGCGGAGAAGCTCGGCTCACCGCTGCGCGTGGTGGGCTACGACGCGATTCCGCTCTTCCTCTTCGACAAGAACCCCCCGGAGCACGCGAAGCGGATGCAGCCCTTCCAGGCCGGCATGGCCCGCCGGGGCGTGCTGCTGCGCCGTGACGTCAACTTCATCTGCGCGGCGCACACGCCGGAGCAGATCGAGTACACGATTGAGATGGCGGGAGAGGTGATGCAGTCCCTGCTCGCGCCCGCCCCGGCCGCCAGCGCGGCCTGAGCGGAATGACACGGTGGCCGGGGGCATCGCGCTCCCGGCCGTCGTTCAGTCGTGGGGCTCTTCGTGGTCGGCGGTGCCGCGCTTCCAGTAGCCAATCACGCGCACCCAGCTCTTGTTCAGGCCGCGCTCGTTGACCAGGAACTCCCGGATGTTCCGCATCGAGATGGCCTCGCCCGCCGCCCAGACGAAGCCGTCCCCCGGTGGGAGCGGCAACTCGCGGATGGCCTGCTCCAGGAGGTGGGTGGTCCCCGGCGCCGCGCCGTTGCGGTGAAACCAGGTCAGCTCCATCCGGGCGCGGGTGTTGAGCGGAATCTCCTCGGAGGCATCGCCGACTTCGAGGAAGACGATGGCGCGGGCGCTGGCGGGAAGCTCCTCCAACCTGCGGCTGATGGACGGCAGCCCGCTCGGGTCTCCCGCGAAGAGGTACCAGTCGAAGTCGTCGGCGACCATGAGCGAGCCCCGAGGGCCCGCGACGCCGATGAAGTCTCCCTCCTTCGCCCGGGAGGCCCAGGTGGAGCCGGGCCCGGAGCCGTGCAGCACGAAGTCGAGGTCCAGCTCACCCGCGACGGGGTCATGACGCCGGGGCGTGTAGTCGCGCGTCGCGGGCCGCTTGACCCCCTCCGGGAAGACGACGCCGTGCGGGCCCATGGTCGGCAGGACGGGCTTGAGCTCTCCCGGATTGGGGATGAGCAGCTTCACATGGTCGTCGGCGCTGTCGCTGTGGAAGCCCACGAGGTCCTCTCCGCCGAGCGTGACACGGACCATGTGAGGCGTGACCCGGCGGACCCGGCGGACCTGGAGGAGCCGGAACTTCACCGGGAAGGGACCTCGACGAAAGACTCGCTCTGCCACGACCTGCTCCTGTGTGCTGTGAGAATCCTGAAGCACTTGAAGATGATACTGCTTCTCATTATCACTCAAGTCAGAGAGCAGCTACACTTTCAATCGGCCACGACCTCGATGAGCGGATTGTGCTCCGCCCACGCTTCGGGTGCGGTCATCACCCGTTCGCACCACGCACGGAGTGTCTCCAGGTGTGAATCCTCGCCCACCGGCACGGACCGGAGGCGGCGGTGCCACACGGCCACGGAAGGCAGGGCCTCGCGGCGGCGGTCTCGCCAGTGCCGGATTCGCCAGCCGGCGCCCTCCAGCAGCTCGCGCAGTCGCCCCGAGCTGACCATGTGCATCGTGCCACCGAACGCCGAGCCCGGCGGTGAGCCGTCCTGACAGTTGACGCGCATCACGAGGCGGTCCGCGAACACCCGAAGGACTCGCAGCAGCCGGTCCTTGTCCCGGATGTGGCTCAGGGATTCGAGCAGGATGGCGCAGTCGAAGTGGCCGGGTGGCAGGGTCTGCTCGGCATCGCCCCAGCGGACCGGCAGGCCCAGTCCGGCCACGTACCGGAACTGGGTCCGGCTGATGGTGAGGCCGAGACTCCGGCACCCGAGCCCGCGAATCCACATCGCCAGCGGCCCGCCCCAGCCACACCCGACGTCATAGACTCGGCCACCCGCCGGAATGAACGGGTACAGCTCGACCACCGCGCGGCGCAGCGCCTCGTCCATCGCCGCATCGCTCGCCTCGAGCCCGGGCATGTCGAACAATCCGGCGTGGTAGTGCATCTCCGGCCCGAGCACGGCCCGCCAGGTCTTCACGTCGCCGCCATAGAACGCATCGAGGTCGATCGGCTCTGGGCTGGCGCGAGACACCGGAGGCAGCCGTTGAAACACCGACTCCTCGACGTCCCGGTGGAACACGAGGGCCCCCTGGCGGACACGGGACTGGAGCTCGGCCTCACTGCCCGGCCATTCCCCCTCCAGCGACGCCGAGGCGTACAGCGTCACCTGCGGAGGCCCCTCCCCCACCCGCACCGCGACATGCCGAATGGGCAGCTCATGCCACCGCGAGTCCTCCCGCGCCGGGACTCCAAGCACGCTGGCCAGCTCAAGCAGCCCCTCCAACGTTCCCGCGTTGGGGCACCAGGGGAACGCCAGGTCGACCTGCTCCACCGCGCCGTCGCTCCCCTCGCGCAGCCAGAAGCCCGAGCCCTGTTGGAGCCGCTCGTCTTGCAACAGCCGCTCGAAGGCCGGGCGAAGCGCGTCGTGTACCAGCGCGGACGGGTGTAGACCCGAAGGCGTCTCCGGCAGGTAGTGGAAGAAGTAGCGCGAGCGTCGGGCCTCGCCGCCCGGCCGCCAACGCCAGGCCCCGTAGTTGTCAGCCAGGGTCGCCGGGTCGCGGCCGTGCAGGTACAGCCGGAGCTCGGGGACACCGTCGGTGAAGGCCACGGCGAGTCCCTGGCGGACGGGAAGCACGGCCTCGCTCTGAGCGGCGCGGACGGGCTCGGGAGCTTCCAGGCGCTCCAACACGCGCGCCATGGGCGCGAACGCCAGCGGGGCGCCTCCCGCCAACCAGCAGCAGAAGCGGCCCTCCGCATCGACGCGGCCCTGCGTCAGGCGGAGCGAGAACTCGAGATCCACCCCATCGCGTCCGCCGAGCTCCGCACCGAGCTGCCCGAGCAGCCACTGCGCCGTCCATGCCCGCATGCTGTTAGTGTCCCCGAATCCCCGACCCGCGCACCATGCTCCCGATGGTTGTCGATGACGGCGCAATCGCCGAGCCTGCCGCGCTCGCTCGGGCGCTGCGGCCTCGGCTGGGCGCGCACCCCGTACCACAGAGCGACCCGAGGACCCGTGGCTTGCTGCTGGAGCTGAGCGGAGGCCCGGCCGGCCACGCGTGGCTCCGGGCCGAACTGCCGGAGCTGGCCGGGCTGTTCACACGCTTCGCTGGCGACGCGGACTCCCTCTACGTGCTCGCCGTCAATGAAACTCCGCCCACCGCGCCGGACCGCTTCCTGCTCCGTCCCCACGTCGACCGCCGCTGGCTGGGCGACGACGGCTTCGGCTCCGCACCGCCGCGCTGGACCACCATGGTGTACCTGGACTTTCCCTCCGCCGCGATTGGCGGCGAGCTGGCCGTGTTTCCGCGCGGCGCCTTCGAGGCCTCCGGCCCCGTGTCGCGCGAAGGTGCGCGAGAAACCGTCGAGCGCCACCAGGGCCTACTCGTCACGCCGAGGCCGGGCCGCGCCTGCCGTCTCTCCGGCGAACTGCCACACGCCGTGCTCGGCTACTCCGCCGCGACGGAAGGGCCATGGCGTCTCGCCATCGTGCTCGCCGAGTTCGCGCGTGAACCCACCGAGCCGCCACCGCGCGGCCTGCTCACCTGAGAAGCAGGTCCGTGCGACGAGAGGACGCGAGGGGTCACCACTTCGTTGGGTCGAGCTTGCTCGCGGCCTTGGAGAACTCACCGCCGAGATTCTTGAAGAGCTTGTTGATCTCGTCCGTGGCGTAGCCGGCGCCCTTGAGCGCGCTCGAGAGTGCGTCGGCGCCCAGGTTGTATCCACTCTTGAGATAGTTGCCGACCTCGTTCACTCCGTACCCAGCGGCCTTGAGTGCCTTGCTGGTGGCGTCGGCCGAGCTGTTCCAGCCCGCCTTCAGGGCATTGCCGACCTGGTCCGCGGCATAACCCACGCCCTTGAGCAGCTTCGCGGCCTCCTCCGCACTGGTGCCGTAGGCCGACTTGAGCGCGTTGCCCACCTGGTCCGCCGCGTAGCCGGCGTTCTTGAGCAGTCTGGCCGCCTCGTTCGCGCTGGTTCCGTACGCGGACTTGAGGGCGCCCCCCACCTGGTCCACGGCGTAGCCCGCCCCCTTGAGCAGCTTCGCGGCCTCTTCCGCGCTGGTGCCATACGCGGACTTGAGTGCGTTGCCGACCTGGTCCGCTGCGTACCCGGCGCCATTGAGTAGCTTCGCTGCCGCCTCTGCGCTGGTGCCATACGCGGACTTGAGCGCATTGCCGACCTGATCCGCGGCGTAACCCGCCCCCTTGAGCAGCCTTGCGGCCTCTTCCGCGCTGGTGCCGTAGGCCGACTTGAGCGCATTGCCCACCTGGTCCGCCGCGTAGCCCGCGCCCCTGAGCAACTTCGAGGCTTCCTCCGCGCTGGTGCCGTAGGCCGACTTGAGCGCACTGCCCACCTGGTCCACCGCATAGTCGGCGCTCTTCAAGGCGGCAGCGGCCTCCTGCGCGGTCGCCTTGTATCCCCTGCTCAAGGCCGCGCCGACCTGGTCGGCGGCGTAGTTGGCCCCCTTCATCAACTTCGCCGCGTTCTCCTTGGAGACCTTGTAGGCGGAGTTCAGAGCCTTCCCGATGGCCTCACCGGAGTCCTTCGCGAACTCGATGGCGCCACTGCCCACGTTCTTGAGCCACGTCACCGCGTCCGAGAAGAGGTGCTCGAGGTACTTCTCCGGCGCGTCGATGATCCGCTGCTTGACCCAGTTGATGAGCTGCTCGAAGTCCGCTGGCGGGATGTCGATTCCCAGGCGCAGCTCAAATCCCTTGCCGTTGATCTTGAACTTCGCGGTGAGGTCTCCGGAGAAACCCTTCCGCGAGATGACGACGGACACATCCAACAGCAGGTCGATGGAGAGACTGACGTTGGTCGCGACCTTCACCCCGCCGATGCGGACGGCGCCGAAGTCCAGCCGGGGGGACGCCTTGAATCCGACGGAGCCCTTGAAGATCGGATCGCTCTTGTCCCACGAGACGTCGAGCAACATGTACGACCCGAGCCAGCGCCCCTCCAGCCGGAGCTGGTCGTTGGACAGGAACACGCGGGACTGCGAGAGGAGGAAGCCGAAGAGCTCGTTGCGCGTCTCGCCCTGCACGTAGAAGCGCTGCCTGCTCACCATCCCTTCGACGTTGCCCGTCACCTTGAGGGGCCAGTCCTTGGGGAAGAGGTCGAGCTGCCCGCTGAACCAGAACTGGTCATCGACAAGCTTCAGGTCGCCGCGCATGGCCTGTCGGCCCGCAACCGTGAGCTGCGTGTGACCCTGAAGCTGGATGGCTGCCCGGCCCTGCGTCGCGGGAGAGGCCGCGAGCGCCCACTGGCCGCCATTCACCACGCCAAGGAGCTTGTTCGGCCCGAGGTCGACGAGCTGCGTGCCGGCGGTGTGGTCCATGTTGTACCAGGCCACCAGACCGGCCTCCTTCCCCGTCACGGGAAGGTTCATGCCGTCCGAGATCTGCGCGGGCGTCCGGGCCACGGACCAGTACCGCAGGTCGTCGATGCCGCCGCGGAACCAGGCCTGCGCGCTGGCGTCCCCGCTGCGGCCCACGTTGACCGAGGCGGCCTCGGAGACGAGCTTGCCCGGCATCTTCTCCTGGGCGCCGAGGGCTCCGTTGACGAAGACGGCGCACGTCGTCCCGTCATTCGTGATGGCGAGGTGATTCCACTCTCCGAACCGCAGCGCATTCACCGGAGTGTTGAGGACGCAGGCCCGCTCCTCCGTGGCCGTGACGAGCGCCGTATAGCGATGGGAGACGATGCCGTTGTTGCTCACATAGAGCTTGGGGGCCTTCCCGCTGCCGCCCCAGACGCACTGCCACGAGCCCGCCGGGTCCTTGTCGGGACGGACCCACGCCTCGATGGTGTACTGGCCCGTCTTGAACTTGTCCGTGGATGCAATGAGCGCGGAGTCACTCTTCCCGTTGAGAACGAGGCCGTCGTGACGCAGCTTCGCGGGCTCCGCGGCCGCCTGCATCTCGATGCGGCCCGGGTTCCGCGCGCAGGCATCGACGAGGGTGTTGCCGGTCGCCTCGGAGAAGCGCCACAGGCTGACGAGGCCCTGCTCCGTCGCGCCGAGCCGCCGGCGCATGTTCCCCGTGAGTTCCTCGGGAGACCGGATGCGAGACCAGAGTCGGACCTCGGAGATCTCGCCCGCGAAGTACTGGTTGCTCGTCGCGTCCGGGTTGCGGCCGAACGACACCCGCTCGTTGTCGATGACGAGGGCGCCCGTGACAGGTCCCTCGGCCTGCTTCACGCCATTGACGTAGGTGCGCGCCGTCTTGCCGTCGTTGGTGATGGCCACGTGGTTCCACTGGTTCCACACGACGACACCAGGAGGCGTGTTGGGAGCACCATCGTTCGTGCCGGCGGCGGAGTGGAACCGGTGATGAACGAAGCCCTGCTGGTGGAGGTAGATGGCGTAGTTGCGGCCCTTCTTCCCGAAAAGGCCCGTCCACTCCTGCGTGGCCTGCTTCGGCTTGAACCAGACCTCGGCCGTGTACGTGCCAAGGCGGAGACTCGCCGAGTCCTGCGCCTCGACGTAGTCGTCCTTCCCGTCGAACACGAGGCCACGCAGCGACAGCAGGTCACACGGGATGAAGCGGGCGTTGGTGATGGTGCCGTGGTTCCTGCCGCAGAGGTCGATGGCCCGTGAGCCTGTGTCCGTGTCGAAGCGGTACAGGGACACGAGGTCCTGGGTGCCGGCGTCCAGGCGCTCGGACATGCTGCCCGCGAGCTCCGCGGCACTCCGGGCGCGCTTCCAGATGCGAATCTCCGCGAGGTCTCCCTTCCAGGGGAGCCCCTGGTTCGACACCTTGCTGACCCAGACGGTGTCCTTGAACATGACGAGCGCCCCGTTCACCGGCCCGCTCGCGAGCTCCTTGCCGTCGACATAGGTCTTCGCGGTGACACCGTCGTTCGTAATCGCCACGTGCTGCCACTGGCCCCAGGTGACGGTGCCGTTGGCCGTGTTCGGCGCGCCCGAGTTGCCACCACCCGCGTCCGTGAACCGGTGGTGGTAGAAGCTGGAGTTTGCGTTGAGGGCCAGGAAGCTGTTCCGCCAGAGCCCGCCCTTCCGCGTGTCGACCCCGAAGACGTCGGCCCACTCCGAGGACTGGTCCTTCGCCGACCGCATCCACAGCTCGACGGTGTACTCGGGCAGGACGAGGGTGTCGGACGCGGGAATCTCGATGCGGGTGTCCTTCCCGTTGAAGGACAGGGCCTGGGGTGCCGGGGTTGCCTGCTGGGGGGGCGTGGCTGCCTGCAGCACAGGAGCGGCCGGGACATCCGTGGCCAGCGGCGCGTTCACCATGACCGCGCCGGAGAGCTCCAGCTCGGTGACGCCAATCTTCCCGTCGACCTTGAACCCCGTGTTGAAGCCCATGGAGCCGGACGCGGCGAGTCCGAAGGCCGCCTCCATGCGGATGAACTCGAGGTCCGCCTGCCCGCGCACGAACGCGACGAGCCCCTCCTCGTTGCCCGTCTGCCCCTGGCCCGAGGTGCTCGACACCGAGGGCAGGACGGTCATGAAGTCGTCGCGGTCGCTCTCGCTGAGCTTCAGCCGCTGAAAGCCGCCCTTGCGGAACTCGGCCGGCGTGGTGAGCAGCCAGTCCGCGTCGAACTTCATGAAGGCGAAGCGGTACTCCGCGCTGCCGACGCGGTTCTCGATGGGAATCGAGCCGATGCAGTCGTTGATGGAGAACGTCTTCCCGAAGTTCATCAGCGACGCGATGTACTTCCACGCGCCGACGGTGACCGTCTTGCCCTTCGTCCCGAGCAGGCCGTTGCCGAGGTACTCGGGCGCCTGGAGGAACTCGTCGTGGAACTTGAACGCGAGGTCCACGCCTCCCGGCGCCGTGTTCGGATCCAACAGCGCCTTGCGGTCGTTGAAGAACTGATTGAAGGCCTGGAACACGGCCATGGCCGCGGCCCCGTCGAGCTTCGGCTTCGAGAAGCCGACGTGCGCCTGGAGGCCCAGGCCTTCGATGCCCAGGTACTGGAACCCGAGCTCGTCGTAGAAGACCGGGAGCGGAACGGGCAGGCCCTGCGAGACGGGGATGATGCAGAACACGTCGTCCAGGATGATGCGCCGCTGGAGCTGGTCCGACGTGGGCAGCGGGAAGCTGTCGCTGCGGGGCAGCATCAGCGAGACGGCGAGCGACGGGAGGTCGAACTGGTCGATGAGCGCGTCGACCTCGCCGTAGAACAGCGAGCCGGACAGGAGCGTGCCCACGGAGAACTTCCGCACCTCGATGCCGACGAGCCCGGGCATGGGCACGTAGCTCTGCACCACGGACGGGAAGAGGACGCGCACCGGCGTCTTCGGCGCCAGCAGCCCGAGGCTGATGCGGCCCGCCGGTGAGAAGCCGAACTTGAACTCGATCTGCTCCGGCACTTCGAGCTGGAGGTACTGCTTGAACCCGTCCGGGAAGCGGTTGAGCACCTTGCCGGCCTGCTTCAGCGCGGAGACGACCTCGTTGGGGACGCCGCCGGCCTTCTTCAGGAAGGTGACGAGCTCGTCGATCTTCAGGTCGTTGTTCTTGTCGACCAGGTCGAGCGCCTCGATGGGAATCGCGTCCGGGAAGATGTCCGCCATTCCCTTCGCCCCGCAGGCCTCCAGGAAGAGCTTGAGTGGCGCGAGGGGCAGCGCGAGCGGCCGCGTCACCTTCACCCCGCCGCCGGCCTCGAAGTACTGCGTGATGCCGTCGTAGACGAACGTCGGCATCTTGAAGCTGATGGCGCCGTACTTCCCGAAGTCGACGTCGTACCAGGCCTCGTTGTTGACGACGACGGCGTTGGCTCCGGTGAATGGTGAGCTGAGCACCTGCATGGCAACGCCGGTTCCCGAGATGGTGAACCGGGTGCGAGCCAGGGTGAGCGGATTGCCCGGCTGGTAGACGCGGAACAGCTGCGCGCCGAGGTACGTGTTGAGCTCCGCCGGAAGCCCGAGCCCGGCCTCCAGCACCAGCCCGAGCTGCGGCTTGATGGAGATGCCCAGCTCGGTGAGCTGGATGACCACCTTGCCGAGGTCCTTGCCGTTGGCCCTGGGCAGCGCGAAGTCGATGGGGCCGGAGACATTCACCGCCGAGAGGCTGGCCGCCGTCTTGCCGGCGACGAGCTTCGCGGTGACCTTGGTGGGGAGCACCTGGGCGAGACCGCTGGAGATACCAGTGAAGCCCAGGGTGGTCGTCCCCGTGAAGCTCCACCCCGCGCTCGCGGACTCCTTGACGACGCCCACCTCGAACAGCTCACCGCGGAAGCCGAGTCCCTCCCCTGTCGGGAAGTCGAGCTGGAACGCCGTCGAGCCCGGGTTCGGCCTGAAGACGAGCGCCTTCCTGCCCTCGGCGGTGTTGCTGATGCTCAGGTAGCCGCCGAGCTTGAAGAGGGAATCCATCTCCAACGTCGAGGCCAGGCGGAGGTCGAAGTACGTCGTCTTCTTGCCGCCGTCGAGGCTTCGGCGGTCGAGCAGGAGGTCGAACTGCTTGAACGAGTAGGACCCCACGCCCTTCAGGTCGATGAGCGTCAGCTCCGGCGACGCCATCGCGCGGAGCTTCATCTTCTGGATGCCCTGGGTGGACTCGTAGCCCGCCTGGAGGTCGAGCACCGTGTCGAAGAGGTTCGCGCTCACGCCGCCGGAGAGCTGCCAGCTCGTGCCCGTCTGGTAGCTGAACAGGAGGTTGAACCTCCCGAGCGACAGTCCCTCGGCGACGGGCACCGGCCCCTCGCCCTGGAGGCTCAGGTTCGCGCGGAACGCGGAGACCGTGGCGCCCGGACTGCCGGAGACCTCGCGCGTCAGGGAGAACTCCACGGCGGTCCGGAGAGAGCCCTTTTCGGTGAGCTGGTCCCAATCCACCACCGCGTTGCCGAGCACCGAGAACGCGCGCGTCTTCGTGTCGACGCGGAAGCTGAGCGTCTCGAAGACGATGTCGGGCACCTCCTCTGGGAGCGACTCGCCGCCCGAGACGAGGGACCAGAACTTCTTGAGCTCGAAGCCCTGGAGGGAGCCGGAAAGGATGAGGCCCTGGCGGACCTCTCCGCTCAGGATGACGGTGGTCTCCGCCATCCGCAGTCGCGCCGAGACCACGGCATTGGCGCCGCCCCGGGCCTTGTCATGGTCGACGACGAGGTTGAAGCCGGCCACCTCGAAGGCCGTGGCACCGACGGGAATGGAGAGAAGGTCCTGGAGCGTCGCGCTCAGGTACACCTTCTTCTCCCTGGGCGAGGCCTGGAGCAGGAGCTGCTGGATGGTGAGAGGCGGCAGCTCCGTCTCGCCCGGCAGGAAGGACTCGATGACGTCGCCGAGCGGGAGCGTCTCCCCGACGGGCAGGCCCGCGCCGAAGCGCCAGGTGGGGTACTCCGCGAAGGCCGCCAAGCTGAACTTCTTGAAGGCCAGCAGGCCCGTGAGCGTGGGAATGATGGTCCGGGCGCGGCTGAAGGGCTCGGAGATGGTGAAGGTGAGCCCCACCTCCTTCAACGTCATGACGTCCGGAAGAATCTCCCAATCCACCCGGGCGCCGACTCCCAGGACGAGCCTGGAAATGGCATAGGTGACGTAGTCGAAGGACACGCCGAGCTCGGTGATGGAGAGCCCCGCGTCCGTGGGGAACTCCTCGGGCAGCGTCTGCTCGAAGCCGTCGACACCGACCGTTTGGGAGAGGCTCGCGAAGCCCGAGATGCCGAAGTCCGTGAACCGTCCTTGGATGTCGACGGTCGTCGGGGTGTCGAGGACATCGTATGCGCCAACGAGCTGGACGGGGCGCCCCCCGAGCTCCGCGTCGATGAGAACGTAGACGCCCGGGTCCTGCGTGGCACTGACCACATAGTCACGATGGTGCGCGTCGAAACCAGACTTCAGGAAGAGCCGAGCCTGCTTGACGGAGAGAGGCCCCAGGCTGTCGAAGCCGAGCGCCAGCGGCGCGGAGAGCCGGACCCCGAGGAACTCCATGGGGTCGGCTTCCGGTCGGAACTCATTGAGAGGGCCCGTGAGCTGGACGGGCCCATCCTTCTTCAGGAGGAACTTCGCGGGGAAGAGCAGGCCCATGAAGTAGAGCTCTCCCGCGAAGTTGAGTCCCGGCACGAGCGGGTTGGAGCTCTTCTCGTCAACGTAGGCGCGGCTCGAGAAGAGCAGATGGCCGGTCCCCAGGCTGAGCCGGTTCAGGAAATGGGGCTCTGTGATCTTGTCCCCGCTGAGCGCATCCACTCGCGCAGTCACCTGGTCCGGCAGCAAGGGGAGGACGCTGGAGAAGGAGAAGCCGCCGGGGAGCAGGACGTCCAGCGTGACGAAGAGCTCTCCCCCGAGCTCGCGGGCCAGGAACGTCACCTGGGCATCCGTCATGCCAAGGAGGGACGCCGTGCCGACGAGCTCGAGATGGTCCTCGGAGCGGGACGTCTGCGCGGTGACGACGTTGAGCGTGAGCGATTCCGTACCGAGCACGGACAGGAACATGGCCGACAGCTCGGCCGAGCCCGTGAAGCCCTGGTCGATGGTGATGGGGGCGCGAGGCCCCATCGGACCGATGGCGTCAAACTGCTGGAGGAGGTAGGCGAAGGACATGACGTTCCTACGAGGAAGGGGCGGACGGGGTCGAAGCGCGGGGGCTCCGGCTAGAGAAGGACGACCGCTCCTTCGTAGGGGTCACTCGCCTGGTATTGGAGGGTGATGACGTCGAGGTTCGGAGGCGTGCGCTCCTGGAGCCACTCGTTGAAAACCCTCTCGAACTTCGCGGTGGCCTCGCTGTCGAGTCGCTCGCACTCCCGGCGGCACGCCTTCCGCTGGTCTTCGATGAGCTCGTTGATCTCCGGCTCGAATTGCAGATTCCCTGGATGCTCCTTGTACTTCTGGAGCTCTGCGATCTTCTTCTGGGTCAAGGCCTCCACGTCGTCCTTCTTCAACTGGTACTCCGCGAGGGTCTGACTCTTGATGTCCATCCGCTTCTGCGTCTTGTCGACGTCCTCTTCCACGACGCGGACCGAGCCCGCGGGAGCAATAGGGAACGGAGCGACGACCATGGACGTCAGGTAGGTGCCCTTGAGCCCCTCGATGGTGCTCTCCTGGATGGTATTGGTGGACCCATCGAGCTCGAGAATGCCGTGCCTGCCGTTACGGAGTGTCCCTGTGGACAGCGCGACATGCTCGTTGACCCCGAACATCAGGATGCGCCCCTTGGGGATGACCCTGTCCTTCGCAATCCTGATGATCTTGCTCTTCTCATCCACTGGCGGCGAAATCCGCTTGTCTTTGCGAGCCATGCCGCAACTTCCGTCTGAAGCCCAGAAGAAGTAGTCCATGTTCTTGAGCATGCTCGCGGCCAGGTTGTTGGGATTGCTCAGTCCCACCATGTCGGCATTGCTGGCCTCGTCCTGCCGGATGCACCAGGTGATGTAGCTCTTGTGGACGAGCTCCGTCTTCACGAGCGCATAGATGACGGCCTCCCAGCAGTTCATCACGAGGGGGTCCTCTTTCCGCGTCCCCTGGAGCCACTGGAACAACTGGCGATTCCTGGCCTTGTACTTGAGATACGACGCGTTCCCCCAGCGGATGAGGCGCTCCTCGTCGTAGATTCTTTCCTCGAGCTCGGTCGAGAACGCCTTGTCGACCTTCTTGGACTTGTCGCGCTTGGCCTTGTCGATCTCCTTCTTGTATCGCTTGTCTGCCTTCGCGAATCGGTCGGCGTGCACGGTCGCCAGTTCCCGCATCGTGTTCACGGCCTGGTAGCCGACCTCACGGACGAGAATCTCCTTCTTCACGTCCGACCAGGTGTTGAAGACGAGGTGCTCATTGAGCATGTCGGTGACGATGTTGGTGAAGTCGACGACATCGGAGCCCACCAAGAACAACCGGTTCTTGATCTCCTCCTCGAACCTGGCCGGTTTGCCGATCTCGATGCCGCTGACGGTCACCTGGCGTTGAACGACGGGCCACCGCGTCATCGCGACACGCGGCGTTCCGCGCATGGAGAGGCGCTCGCCCCGCCGCACCAGTTTGCGTGCCACGCATCCCATCGTGTCGGCCTCGCGCTCGAGGGACTCCTCGTCATTCAGCGCCAGCGCTCCGAACGGGTGTGCATCGAAGCCCGTGGTCCTGGTCGCGCGCACCCTCCCCTGCTTCTGCTGGACCACGTGCCACGCCTCGTGCTCGAGCGCGTCCTCGGCCCCGGATGACAGGTGGATGTCGCTTCCAAGGACGAAGGCCCGCGCACCGAGGCGCGCCGGCCAGGGTGAGTCCGCGTGCACGCGCACGTCGCTCAGGTCGTAGCCTGAGAGCTGTTCGAGGACTCGCTGGAGTCGCTCCGGCAGTGGCTCGCCGCTGCTCCGCGTCGTGACGATTTCCATGATTGCTGTCGCCCCCGGGATACGCGTCAACCCGCGAGCGTCGACTGTAGCAACCGCGAGGCGGTGGTCGCGAATCACCGAAGTCGAGAGCGGGCGTGCTCCGGAAACGCGCTGCGGCAGGCAGCGTGTATCAACGACCTACGGACGGACCTGGGTGGTTTTGGCCCCGCGCCACTCCACCCCGTGTGAGCCAGGGCCATGCCGCAGAGTCCCAGCGCCCGTCCGCCCCGCTCTGTCATCCGGCAGATCCGACCGGGTTCGTGGAAGAAACCCGTGTATATCCATGGGGCTTCGCCAAGAGGGAGAGCACGGCATGACGACTGGCCTGACACTCAAGCAGCGCGCCCTTATCGGGGTGCTGGGCTTCTTCAACATGTTCCTGATCCCCATCAGCAACAGGGTGGGCATGGCGTACCAGGCACTGTTGGTGCTCCGGATGCGCCACATCCTGATCAAGCCACGGCCCGGGGACATCTATGTGGCCTCCGCGCCCAAGACGGGCACGACGTGGATGCAGCAGATCGTCTACCAGGTCCTCACGGGCGGCCGGGGCGAGTTCGAGCACATCTACCAGGTGGCCCCCGATCTGGATGGCCTCGCGTTCAAGATGTTCGCCAAGGAGGTGATGGACGCAATGCCCTCCCCCCGCATCATGAAGACGCACCTGTACTACGGGATGGTGGCTCCCCCCCCGGACAGTCGCGTCATCTACGTCACCCGCAACGCGGCGGATGCGATGGTGTCGCTCCACCACCACGTCGGCCTGGTGAATGGCTTCTGGAAACCCCTCGACGCCGGCTTCATCCGCCACTCCAGCATGGTGAACCATTGGCTGACGCACCTGGAGTCCTGGTGGCCACACCGCGCGGATCCCAACGTCCTCCACATCCGCTACGAGGACATGAGCGCGGACCTGGAGGGCAACATCCGGAAGGTGGCGCGCTTCCTGGGCGTCACCCTCGAGGAGGACCGCATGGGCGACATCCTGGAGAAGTGCAGCTTCGCCTACATGAAGAAGCACCATGAGCGCTTCGACGCGCGGACGCGCCTCTTCCATTCGGGCGCCGCCACCAAGATGGGCTTCATCCGCAAGGGCGTGGTGGGTGACAGCCGCACGGCGCTGACACCCGAGGTCCAGACCGCGCTGGGCGAACGGATGGGGCGGATTCGGAAGAAGCTGGGCATGGGTGAAACGGAGGTGTGAGGCGCCGCCTCTCACAGGCCCATGTCGTAGCCCTGGGGACGGAGCGTCAGCACGCCCCGGGAGAACAGCCCCTGGAGCAGGTCCGTGCTGGCCTCATCGAGGCCGCGCAGCACCTCGCCCATGGGCTGGCCCAGCGCCTCGCGCATCATCCCCACCTCGCGCGGCTCCAGGGTCAGCCGCTCGAAGTCGCTGACGACGCGGCCCGTCTCCTCTTCGACCTGCCGCACGATGGGGCTGCGCAGGACCCGCAGCGACTCGAAGGGCTCCGCCACCGGTAGCGGCGCCTCCAGGCGTGCCAGGCAGGCCCGCCAGGTCCGGGAGAAGTCCTCGCGGCTCCAGTGGCGAAGGATGTACTCGCGGCCGCGCGCGCAGTCGCGGGTGACGCCCTCGGGCGAGCGGACGCCTTCGATGATGGCCCTGGCCACCTCCTGGAAGGCGGAGGGGTCACCGAAGGCCATGTCCACGCTCTCGATGACGCGGACGCCGTGCCCCGGTGGCATGTTGAACCGGTTGTTGCCGATACCGTTCGTGTAGACGGGGCAGCCGTAGAACACGGACTCCAGCGGATAGAACCCGAAGGGCTCCGGGTAGACGTTGTACGAGAGGCCGAACTTCGCGAGCTTGAAGAACTGGAAGAGCGCCGGCTGGCTGAGGAAGCGCACGGGGATGAGCAGGTCGCCCACCGTCATGCCCAGCGCGTCCAGCAGGGAGCGCGGCCCGGTCATGTCCATCGGGAAGCCATGGCCGAAGGAGTAGTCGATGAGCGCGAAGTCCTCCGCGTCGACGACCAGGCGGTATCTGGGTCCGCCGGCCTCACGCGACTGCAGGTTGAGGTGGACGAGGATGTTGAGGACGGCGTACCAGTCCGGCTTGCGCGGCTGGAGCGCGTGACCGAGGACATCCCCCGCCTCCGCGGAGCGGACGATCTGCTCTGGCAGTTCCGAGCCCAGCATTCGGTCGTCCCCCTTGATGTCGGCGACACAGGGCAGCCCGGCCGCGAAGTCGCTGACCTTGTAGAAGCCCTGGGGGTCCAGGCACTTGCGCTGGCGCACGTCGGGCATCGTCAGCAGTGAGACCAGCGCCTCACGCATGTAGCGCGAGTAGGCGCAGTATTGATTCACGGCGGGGTTGTCCAGCCAGAGGTTCTGTCCGCCGATGAGCCCGTGAAACACCACCATCGACTGTTTCGCGACCGCGGGGCCCGGCGGGCGGATCCACAGTCCCTGGTCGCAGTACACAGCGAGGTCCGCCGGAGGGCGTCCCTGGAGTTGAACCGCGCGGGCCGCGGTGGCGACTGGCATGAGCATGTCGGCGCGGCCCAGCCGGTGTTTGTAGAAGGGGGTGACCTCCGCGCCGAGCTGCTTCAGCTCCTCCTGGATGAGCCCATTGATAACGCCAGAGGCCGTGCGGAAGGGCTCTGACTCCACGAACATGTTGACCCGCTGCAACTTCATCGAGTGCTCCTCAGGCGTCAGGTGGGAAAGGCACGGTCCCGGCGGTGCGCCGGGGTCAGAGGAATTCGCGGCGTCCTACAGGGGCAGCTCGGCGTCCGCGGTGATGTGCTCGAGCAGCCGCACCCAGTCGCCGAGCAGCGTCGCGGCGGACTCGGGGCGGAAGAGCTCGGTCTTGTACTCCAGCGTCGCGACCAGCCCGGCGGGGCCATCCGAGACACCCAGCTTCACGTCGTAGAGCGTCCGTCCCCGCGTCTGCATGAGGGGCCGCACGTCCAGGCCGGCAACTCCCGTGGGACGCCCCTCCTGGTCGGAGAAGGTGAAGCCGATGCGGCACAGCTCCGGCAGCAGCCGGACCAGCTCCGCGTGGGGCAGCCCCTGGTGGGCGAAGGCCTCCAGGTACCGGGCGCGCACCTGGCCGAGCACGTCGCGGAAGGTGCCGCTGTCCTGAAGATCGGTGCGGATGACGAGATAGCCGGCGAACATGCCGATGAGGCGATCCAGCTCCGGGCGCTGGCGCTGCGCGTGCGCGAAACCGACGCGCACGTCCTTCTGGCCGGAGCGGCGCGCCAGCAGCACCTGGAAGGCCGCGAGCAGGAGCATGAACAGCGTGACGCCCTCGCGCCGGCACAGCGCACGAAGCCGCTGGGTCAGCTCGGGAGGAAGGACGAGGTCCAGGCCCTCACCGCGGAAGCTCTCCCGCGCGGGGCGCGGAAAGTCCGTGGGGAGCTGCACGTCCTCCGTGGACCCGGCCAGCGTGCGGGCCCAGTATTCGCGCAGCCGCTCCAGTGCTCCGTCCTTCAGCCAGGCGTGCTGCCAGCGCGTGAAGTCCTGATACTGCAGGGGCAGCTCCGGCAACGGTGACGGCTGGCCCTCGCGGAAGGCCGCGTAGAGCACCGCCAGCTCGGTGGCGAAGACAGAGAACGAGACGAAGTCCGTGATGGCGTGGTGCATGTTGACCAGCAGCACATGCACCGCGGGTGACAGGCGGTAGAGCTGGCATCGCAGCAGCAGCCCGTGCGCCAGATCGAAGGGGCGGCCCATCTCCTCCCGCGCGCGCCGCAGGGCTTCTGCCTCGTTGCCTTCCGCTGACGACCCGCCGAGCTCCACCACCTCCATCGCCAGGGGCGCGGGGGACAGGATGCGCTGCACCGGCCCACCGTTCACGACCGGGAAGCAGGTGCGCAGGCTCTCGTGGCGACGGACGATCTCCTCGATGCCACGCCGCAAGGACTCCACGTCGAGCGCACCGCTCAGGCGCAGCAGCACCGGCGAGGAGTTCACGGGATTGTCCGCACCACCCTGCTCGGGAGACCAGTAGACCTCCTGGCAGAAGGACAGCGGTAGCTCTTCGACGGGAGGGGTGCGGACGACAGGCGGAAGGGACTGCGCCTGCACGAGCTCGGACGCGGACAGCTTCTCCGCGAGCGCCGCGACCGTAGGGCATTCGAAGATCGTCGCCAGCGCGAGCTCCCGTCCCAGGAGCGCGCCAATCCGGGACATGAACTGCGTGGCGATGAGGGAGTGGCCGCCGAGGTCGAAGAAGTTGTCGTGGACTCCGACGCGCTCCACCTGCAGCAGGCCCGCCCAGAGGTCCGCGACTATCTGCTCCATGGGCGTGCGCGGGGCGACGTAGGCGCTGGCGCTTCCGGCTCGCTCCGACTCCGCCGGCTCCGGCAACTTCTTGCGGTCCACCTTCCCGCTGGTGGACAGGGGCAACGCCTCCAGCACCACGTACGTGGCCGGCACCATGTACTCGGGCAGTCGCCCTCGCAGCCACTCGCGCACCCGGCCCGCCTCCACCTCCCCGGCCACGTACGCCACCAGCCGCTTGTCCCCCTCCACCTCCCTCACCACCACCGCCGCTTCCCTCACCCCGGGGCACTCGCTCAGCACCCCTTCCACCTCGCCCACCTCCAGCCTCATCCCTCGCAGCTTCCACTGCCCGTCACGCCGGCCCACGTACTCCAACTCGCCCAGGGGCCCCCACCTCACCACGTCTCCCGTGCGGTACAGCCGCGCTCCCTCCTCCGTGCCAAACGCGTCCGGCACGAAGCGCTCCGCCGTCAACTCCGGCCGGCCCAGGTAGCCTCGCGCCACGCCTGAGCCTCCCACGTACAGCTCTCCCGCCACTCCCACGGGTACCGGCCTCAGGCTCTCGTCCAGCACGTACACCCGCGCTCCCGGCAGCGGCTCTCCAATGCTCACCCGCTCCGCGCTGACTTCCCCCCGCGTCAGCGTCGCGCACACCGTCACTTCCGTCGGCCCGTACGCGTTGATGAGTCTGCGCCCCTCTCCCCACCTCCTCACCACTTCCGGCGGGCACGCCTCTCCCGCGGAAATCAGCGTCCTCACCCCCTCCAGCCCTCCCGCCTTCACCTGCCTCAGCACCGACGGCGTCAGCGTCACCACCGTCACTCCCAGCCTCTTCACCGTCTCTTCCAGCGGCCCTCCTGGCAGCAACTCTTCCTTCGGCGCCACGCACAGGCACGCCCCCGCAGCCAGCGTCGAGAAGACTTCCGCCACCGACGCGTCGAAGCTCTGCGACGCGAATTGCAGCACCCGGCTTTCAGGCCCCACCCCATGCCCCAGCGCCACCGCGCTCGCCATGTTCGCCAGGCCCCCGTGCCTCACCATCACCCCCTTGGGCCGGCCCGTGCTTCCCGACGTGAAGACGACGTACGCCAGGCTCTGCCCGTCCCCCTTCCACCCCGGCCGCGTCGTGGGCTGCCCCGCCACCTGCGCCCACTCCGTGTCCAGGCACACCAACACCTCGCCACGCCAGGCCAGCTCATCCGCCAGCTTCTGCTGCGTCAGCACCACGCTGATGCCCGCCTCCTCCAGCATCCACCCCACCCGCTGCGCCGGCAGGCTCGGGTCGATGGGCACGTACGCCCCCCCGGCCTTGAGCACCCCCAACATCCCCACCACCAGCTCCGCAGAGCGCTCCACGCACAGCCCCACCCTCACCTCCGGGCCCACTCCCAGCCCCTTCAGGTGGTGCGCCAGCTGGTTGGCTCGCTCCTCCAACTCCCCGTAGCGGATGCGACGTCCCGACGCCTCCTCCACCGCCACCGCTTCCGGCCGCGCCTCCGCCCGCGCCTCGAAGTGCGCGTGCCCGCGCTCGCCCGCTGGCACTTCCCTCCTCGCCCCGCTCCACTCCTCCAGCACCCGCCGCCGCTCTCCCTCCTCCAGCAACTCCACCTCTCCCACCCGCGTCTCCGGACGCGCCACCAGCGCCTCCAGCACCCGCCGGTAGCCCGCCGCCATCCGCTCCACCGTCGTCGCTTCGAAGAGGTCCGCGCTGTACTCCCACAAGCACGACAACCCCTCCGGCCCTTCCGTGAGGGCGACGATGAGGTCCAGCTTCGCCGTCCCCGTCTCGAAGCCGAGCCCGCTGAGCGTCAACCCCGGCAGCCGCAGCTCGGGTACCGGCGCATTCTGCAGGAGCAGCTTCACCTGGAAGATGGGCGAGTGTCCCAGGCTCCGCTCGGGATTGACCGCCTCCACCAGCTTCTCGAAGGGCACGTCCTGGTGCGCATAGGCCTCGAGCGTGGTGTCCCTCACCCGCTTCAACAGCTCACGGAAGCTGAGCCCCGCTTCAACTTGCGTGCGCAGCACGAGCTGGTTGATGAAGAAGCCAATCAGCCCCTCGACCTCGCGCCGGTTGCGACCCGCGACATCCGTACCGACGACGATGTCCTGCTGCCCCACGTAGCGGAAGAGCAGTGCGTCGAAGGCCGCCAGCAACACCATGAAGGGCGTGACTCCCTCGCGGCGACCGAGCTGGCGGACTTCCTCCTGCAACGCCAGCGGCAGTCGCTGCACCTGGTGCGCGCCCCGGTGGCTCTGCACGGCCGGGCGCGGCCTGTCGACGGGAAGCTCCATCACCCCCGGCGCTCCCGCGAGCCGCCCCTTCCACCACGCCAGCTCCGACTCCAGCGTCTCCGCGCGCAGCCAGCTCCGCTGCCAGGTCGCGTAGTCCGCGTACTGCACGAACAGCTCAGGCAGGGGTGACGGGGCGCCAGCGGAGAACGCCGGGTAGAGCGCTCCCAGCTCGCGGAGCAGGATGCCCGTGGACCAGGCGTCCGAGACGATGTGGTGCAGCACCAGCACCAGCACGTGCTCGTGCTCACCCAGCCGCAGGAGCCGGGCGCGCAGCAGTGGACCGCGCGCCAGGTCGAACGGAGCGCGAGCCTCTTCCGCCGCCAGCCGCAGCACCTCCGCGTCGCGCTCGGGCGCGGGCAGGTCCTGGAGGTCGCGCACCTGCATCGACAGACGCCCCCCGGAGTGGAGCTCCTGGACAGGCTCCTGCTCACGCAGGGAGAACGTGGTCCGGAGGACTTCGTGCCGGCGGATGATCTCCTCGAAGCACCGCTCCAGCACCTGCACGTCGAGGCGTCCCGCGAGCTTCACCGCGGCGGGGATGTTGTAGAGCGGGCTGCCGGGTTCGAGCCGGTCCAGGAACCACAAGCGCTGCTGCGCGAAGGACAACGGCGGCTTCCCTCCGTCACGGCTCGCGGGCAGCAGCGGCGGTATCGGGCGCGCGCCGTCGACCTTCGACCGGGCCTCCTCCACGCGCCGGGCCAGCTTCTCGACCGTCGGCGCATCGAAGATTTCCTGGAGCGGAACGTCCACCTGCACCAGCGCATGGATGCGCGACGCCACCTGCGTGGCGATGAGGGAGTGGCCGCCGAGGTCGAAGAAGTTGTCGTGGGCTCCGACGCGTTCCACCTGCAGCAGGCCCGCCCAGAGGTCCGCGACTATCTGCTCCATGGGCGTGCGCGGGGCGACGTAGGCGCTGCTGCTTCCGGCTCGCTCCGCCTCCGGCTCCGGCAACTTCTTGCGGTCCACCTTGCCGCTGGTGGACAGGGGCAACGCCTCCAGCACCACGTACGTGGCCGGCACCATGTACTCAGGCAGTCGCCCTCGCAGCCACTCGCGCACCCGGCCCGCCTCCACCTCCCCGGCCACGTACGCCACCAGCCGCTTGTCCCCCTCCACCTCCCTCACCACCACCGCCGCTTCCCTCACCCCGGGGCACTCGCTCAGCACCCCCTCCACCTCGCCCACCTCCAACCGCATCCCCCGCAGCTTCCACTGCCCGTCACGCCGGCCCACGTACTCCAACTCGCCCAGGGGCCCCCACCTCACCACGTCTCCCGTGCGGTACAGCCGCGCTCCCTCCTCCGTGCCAAACGCGTCCGGCACGAAGCGCTCCGCCGTCAACTCCGGCCGGCCCAGGTAGCCTCGCGCCACGCCCGAGCCTCCCACGTACAGCTCTCCCGCCACTCCCACGGGTACCGGCCTCAGGCTCTCGTCCAGCACGTACACCCGCGCTCCCGGCAGCGGCTCTCCAATGCTCACCCGCTCCGCGCTGACTTCCCCCCGCGTCAGCGTCGCGCACACCGTCACTTCCGTCGGCCCGTACGCGTTGATGAGTCTGCGCCCCTCTCCCCACCTCCTCACCACTTCCGGCGGGCACGCCTCTCCCGCGGAAATCAGCGTCCTCACCCCCTCCAGCCCTCCCGCCTTCACCTGCCTCAGCACCGACGGCGTCAGCGTCACCACCGTCACTCCCAGCCGCTTCACCGTCTCTTCCAGCGGCCCTCCTGGCAGCAACTCCTCCTTCGGCGCCACGCACAGGCACGCCCCCGCAGCCAGCGTCGAGAAGACTTCCGCCACCGACGCGTCGAAGCTCTGCGACGCGAATTGCAGCACCCGGCTTTCAGGCCCCACCCCATGCCCCAGCGCCACCGCGCTCGCCATGTTCGCCAGGCCCCCGTGCCTCACCATCACCCCCTTGGGCCGGCCCGTGCTTCCCGACGTGAAGACGACGTACGCCAGGCTCCGCGCGTCTCCCGTCCACCCCGGCCGCGTCGTGGGCTGCCCCGCCACCTGCGCCCACTCCGTGTCCAGGCACACCAACACCTCGCCACGCCAGGCCAGCTCATCCGCCAGCTTCTGCTGCGTCAGCACCACGCTGATGCCCGCCTCCTCCAGCATCCACCCCACCCGCTGCGCCGGCAGGCTCGGGTCGATTGGCACGTACGCCCCCTCGGCCTTGAGCACCCCCAACATCCCCACCACCAGCTCCGCCGAGCGCTCCACGCACAGCCCCACCCTCACCTCCGGGCCCACTCCCAGCCCCTTCAAGTGGTGCGCCAGCTGGTTGGCTCGCTCCTCCAGCTCCCCGTAGCGGGTGCGGCGTCCTGACGCCTCCTCCACCGCCACCGCTTCCGGCCGCGCCTCCGCCTGCGCCTCGAAGTGCGCGTGCCCGCGCTCGCCCGCTGGCACTTCCCTCTTCGCCCGGCTCCACTCCTCCAGCACCCGCCGCCGCTCTCCCTCCTCCAGCAGCTCCACCTCTCCCACCCGCGTCTCCGGACGCGCCACCAGCGCCTCCAGCACCCGCCGGTAGCCCATCGCCATCCGCTCCACCGTCCCCGCTTCGAACAGGTCCGCGCTGTACTCCCACAAGCACGACAGCCCCTCCGGCCCTTCCGTGAAGTGCAGGCTCAGGTCGAGCTTCGCCAGCCCGGTGTCCAGGTGCAGATGGCGCAGCGTGAGTCCGGGCACGCGCACCTGCGACATGGGCGCATTCTGGAAGTTGAAGGACACCCGGTAGAAGGGCGTCTGCCCGGCATCTCGCCCGGGCTGGAGCGCCGCCACGATGTGCTCCAGCGGCACGTCCTGGTGCTCATACCCGCCGACACACGTCTCCTTCACGCGCTGGAGCACCTCCCGGAAGCTCGGGTCACCCGACAGGTCCGTCCGCATGACGAGCGTGTTGATGAAGAAGCCGATGAGCCCCTCCACCTCGCGCCGGTTGCGGCCCGCGACGGGCGTGCCCACCGCCACGTCCGGCTGGCCCGAGTAGCGGAAGAGCATGACGTCCAGGATGGCCAGCAACACCATGAAGGGCGTGGCGCCCTCGCGCTGCGCCAGCGTCTTCACCGCCTCCCAGCGCTCTCGCGTCAGCCGGAAGGTGAGCGAGCCACTCCGGGCGGCCACCCCGGGACGCCGCTGCCAATCCGCGGGCAGGTCCAACAGCTCCAGCCCCGCGAGCCGCTCCTTCCACCAGGAGCGCTGCGACTCCAGCGCTTCGCGCTGCGACTCGCTCCGCTGCCACGCCGCCCAGTCCGCGTACTGCGTCCGCAGCGGCGCGAGCGCGGGCTGACCGCCCCGGGAGAGCGCGCCATAGAGCTCCAGCACCTCGCGGACCAGCACCCCCATCGACCAGATGTCGAAGACGATGTGGTGTAGCACCAGCACCAGCACATGCTCCTGCTCGGCCAGCCGCAGCAGCGTGGCGCGCAGCAGCGGCCCCTGGAGCAGATCGAAGGGACGCCGCAGCTCCTCATGCGCCAGGCGCAGCGCCTCCGGCTCCCGCTCCGCCGCGGGCAGCCCGCGGAGGTCCACGCTCCGCACCGGGAGCGTCAGCGAGGGCGCGAGGCGCTGGACCGGCCCTTCCGGCTCCTCCGCGAAGGTGGTCCGCAAGACTTCGTGGCGCGCAATCAGGGCCTGGAGGCTCTTGTCGAGCGCGATGACGTCCAGCACCCCCTCCACCTTCAGCACGATGGGCAGGTTGTAGAGCGCCAACCCCGGCTGCAGCCTGTCGATGAACCACAGCCGCTGCTGGGCGAAGGACAGGGGCGCGGCCTGGGAGCGGTCTCGTGCCGGAATGCCATTCCGGGACTCCGCGGCTTTTGCATCCTCCTGCAGCTTGCGCAGCAGCCGCTCGCGCTTCTCGGGAGAGAGGCTCTCCAGGCGCCGGCTCAGGTCGCTCATGGCGACTCCTCCAGCTCCGCCAGCAGCTCCTCGAGCCGCCCGGCATCCGCCTGCGCCGCCCGGCCCTGAAGCACCGCCATCGCAACCCCCGCCACGCTGGGTGTCTCGAAGAGACCCCGGATCGACACCTCCACGCCGAAGGCCTCTCTGACCCGGGAGACCATCTGCATGCCCAGCAGCGAGTGCCCGCCCAGCTCGAAGAAGCTGTCGTGAATGCCCACGCGGTCCAGTCCGAAGAGCGCCTGCCACAGCTCGCAGATCCGCTGCTCGATGGCGTCGCGCGGCGCCACGTACGGCGTGGCCAGCGCCGGCCGGGCGTGCGTGGAGGCGGGGACATTCGACGCCGTCGCCCCCTTCGCCGGCCGCGCCTCGCGAGCACGCCGCGCCGCCAGGTCTCCGGTGGAGACGACGAACCTGCCGCCCTCACCCGCCGCGAGGATGCGCCGGAACGCGCGCAGGCCCTCGTCCATCGTCAGCGCCAGCAGGCCAGGACTCTCGCTCCAGCCGTCCCAGTCCACGGTGAGCCACCGCGTCCCGCCGCGCCGTCCTTCCCGCGCGGCGAAGGCATCCATGTAGAGGTTGGCCGCGGCATAGGCCGAAAAGCCAAGGCCCCCCAGCACCGCCGCCAGGGACGACTGCAGCACCACCACCTCCGGCGGCTCCGCCTCCAGCTCCCGAGCCAGCACGCGCAGGCCGCGGACCTTGGCGTCGAACTGCACGCCACACCGGGCCGCGTCCGTCTCCTGCACCAGGACGTGGGCGTCCGGCCCCACCACCCCCGCCGAGTGCACCACGCCGTGGATGCGGCCGAAACGGGCCCGCGCTCGCGCCAGCGCGGCCCGCACGTCATCCTCGCGCGACACGTCCGCGCGCAGCACGAGCACCTCCGAGCCCTGGCGCTCCAGCTCCAGCAGCCGCAGGAGGAGCCGGGACGTGGCGTCCTCCGCGCCATGCGACGCGAGCCGCGCCTCCCAGGCCTCGCGCTCCGGCAGCGCGGTGCGGCTCAGCAGCACCAGCTTCGCCTTCACCTCGGCCGCCAGCAGACCGGCGATGCCCAGGCCGATGCGCCCCAGTCCGCCGGTGATGAGGTAGACGCCACCCTGGCGGAGCGGCAGCGGGCTGGACGGCTCGGGCAGCGAAGTGGGGGCGTAGTCCTCCACCCAGCGGCGGCCCGCGCGCAGGGCGACTACCGCGTCGCACGGCTCCGACTCCAGCTCCGCTACCAGCCCTTCCACCCACCGCGCATCCTCGGCCCGCACCCCTTCCCCGGGGAGGACGACGTCCACCGCACGGCAGCGCCACGCGGGGCCCAGCTCCTGTGGCAGCACGCGGCACGGCCCGAGCGCCAGCGCGCGCGCCGGGAACAGCGGCTCCTCTCCCGTCACGTCCTGGGCGCCAGCGGTGACGAAGGTCAGCTCCACCTCCACCCCGGGCACCCGCGCCGCGAGCGCACGCGACAGATACAGCGGCGCGTAGAAACCCCACGCCAGCGCCAGGTCCACCGGGTCGCCATCCAGCTCCTCCCCGGGAGACAGGCCCACCAGGAAGGCGATCCGCTCCGGAGGTACTCCACCGTCGAGCAACTCCTCCACGAGCCGGGTGAAGTGCTCGGGCCTGGAGCCGTCCAGCGCGTAGCACCGGGGCCCGTGCCGGAGGAAGTCCTCGCCGGGCACCACCTCCACCACGTCAGCGCCGTGCTGGCGCAGCCGCTCCACGACGGGCCCGCTCGGCTCGCGCGCGAACACCAGCCACCGGCCCCCCTGCCTCGGGCGGCCGTCCCGCCGGGCCTGGCGCCAGGCCGGCGCATGGAACCAGCCCTCGGCTTCCGTGCGCTTGGACACGCGTCCTGGCTGAGCCGGCGTGGCCGCCTCGGCGGGCCGGGCGTCCACCCAGTAGCGCTCACGCTGGAAGGGATACGTGGGGAGCGGGATGCGCTGGCGTGGCTCGGAAGCGTAGAGCTTCGCCGCGTCCAGACGCGCGCCCGCGAGCCAGAGCCGCCCGGCCGCGCCCAGCAGCAGCTCCAGGTCCGGCCGTGCCTCGTACGGGTGGCGCATCGACGCAACCACCACCGGCTGCTCCGGTCCCGCCTGCCGGACGATGGCTCCCAGCACCCCGCCGGGGCCGACCTCCAGGAAGACGCGAGAGGGCTCGGAGAGCAGCTCCCGCACCCCGTCTCCGAAGCGCACCGTGCGCCGCAGGTGCTCGACCCAGTACTCCGGGCTCGTCGCCTGCGCGGGGGTGATCCAGGTGCCCGTGACATTCGAGATCCACGGCAGCAGCGGAGGCGCCCAGGACACCGCGCGCAGGCGCTCCGCGAACGCCCCCAGGATGGGGGTCATCATCGACGAGTGGAAGGCATGGGACGTGTGCAGCCGGCGCGCGGCCACGCCACCGTTGGAGAGCCGTGCCTCGAGCGCGGCCACCTGCTCCAGCGGGCCCGCCACCACGCACAGCGAGGGCGCGTTGACGGCCGCGAGCGACAGGTCCGTCCCCAGCAGCGGCAGCACGTCCTTCTCCGGCAGCGGCACGGAGAGCATCGCGCCCGCTGGCAGTTGCTCCATCAGCCTGCCCCGCGCGGCCACCAGCCCCAGCGCATCCTCCAGCTTCAGGACGCCCGCGAGGCACGCGGCGACGTACTCCCCCACGCTGTGGCCCAGCATCGCCTGCGGCTTCACGCCCCACGACATCCACAGCTTCGCCAGCGCATACGACAGGGTGAAGAGCGCGGGCTGGGCCAGCGCCGTGCGCCGGAGCTGGTCATCCGCCTCCCCGGTGCCGGCGTCTCGCGCCAGGAGGAACCTGCGCAGGTCCAGCCCGAGGTGCGGGAGCAGGTGTTCGCAGCACGCGTCCACGTGCTTGCGGAAGACGGGCACCTCCTCGTACAGGCCGCGGCCCATGCCCCCGTACTGGGAGCCCTGGCCGGGGAACATGAAGACCACCTGCCGCTGCGTGGCCTCCTGGACGTGGGTGAGCAGCCGGGCCGCGTCGCGCGAGGCCAGCGCCGTGCGCGCGTCCTCCAGGTCGCGGCAGACGAGCACCCGGCGGTAGTCGAAGCGTCGGCGCCCGGCGAGCAGCGTGTGGGCCACGTCCCCGAGGTCCAGCTCCGGGTGCCCGGACAGGTGGTCGGCCAGGTTGTCGGTGGCCGCCTCCAGGGTGCGCTCGTCGCGGGCGGACAGCACCAGCAGGTGGGCGGAGCGCTTGCTGCGCGTGCCCCGGGCGCGAGGCGCCTCCTCGAGGACCACGTGCGCGTTGGTGCCACCGATGCCGAAGGAGCTGACGCCCGCGCGCCGGGGCCCGCCTTCCGTCTCCCAGGGACGAAGGCGGGTGTTCACGAAGAAGGGGCCCCCCGCGAAGTCGATGCGGGGGTTCGGCTGCTCGAAGTGCAGGCTGGGAGGAAGCTGCTGGTTCTTCAGGGCGAGCACCACCTTGATGAGCCCGGCGATGCCCGCCGCCGTGTCCAGGTGGCCGATGTTGGTCTTCAGCGAGCCAAGCGCGATGGTGCCCGGCGCGCCCGCCCGCGAGCGGAACGCGTGGTTGAGCGCGGAGACCTCGATGGGGTCTCCCAGCGGCGTCGCCGTGCCATGGGCCTCGACGTACTGGAGGCTCCCCGCCTTCACGCGGGCCACGCCCAGCGCCTCGGTGACGACGGCCGCCTGGCCGTCCACGGCCGGCGCGGTGTAACCCACCCGCTCCGAGCCGTCGTTGTTCACCGCGGAGCCCAGGATGACCGCGTGAACGGTGTCCCCGTGTTCGATCGCATCCGACAGCCGCTTGAGCACCACCACGCCGACCCCGGAACCCCGCACGGTGCCCTGCGAGCGCGCGTCGAAGGCGCGGCAGTGCCCATCCGGAGAGAGGATGTCCCCTTCGCGCGCGAGGTAGCCGGCGCGCTGGGGCAGCGAGATGGACACACCGCCAGCGAGCGCCAGGTCGGACTCGCCCGACAACAGCGCCTGGCAGGCCAGGTGGACGGCCACCAGCGACGTGGAGCAGGCGGTCTGCACCGCGACGCACGGACCGCGCAGCCCCAGCTTGTGCGCCACCCGCGTGGGCAGGAAGTCCTTCTCGTTGCTGATGCCGACCTGGTACGTGCCCACCGCGCGGAGCACGTCCATCCGCTGCATCAGGTTCGAGTACAGGTAGGAGGAGGCCCCCGCGCCCGCGTAGAGCGCGATGGGGCGCGGCCAGGACTCCGCGTCGTAACCGGCGGACTCCAGCGCCGACCACGCACACTCCAGGAAGAGGCGGTGCTGAGGGTCCAGCACCTCGGCCTCGCGCGGCGTCAGACCGAAGAAGCCCGCGTCGAAGCGGTCCACACCGTCCAGCACGAAGGCGGCCCGGACATAGCCGGGCTGCGCGGCCACGGCCGGGTCCACCCCGGCGGCCGCCAGGTCATCGCTCCCCAGGAGGGAGAGCGACTCCACGCCCGCGCTCACATTGCGCCAGAGCGCCTCCGCGCTCTCCGCCCCTGGAAAGCGGCCACTCATGCCAATGATGGCCACCGCCTCCTCGGGCCCCCCCCACTGCTCACTCATCTGCGTCCTCCTGCTGCGACTCGTCCACGCGGCGGCGGGCCTGCCGCCGCTGTCCGGTACGGGCCTGACGGAGCGAGAACCGATCCTCCGCCGCCGCTTCGTCCTCGGCCCCGGTGGGGGCGCGATCTCGCAGCCGCGCCACGAGGGCCCCGATGCTCGCGTGCTGGAACAGCTCCGTGAGCGGCACGTCGATGCCCAGCTGGCTGCGCATCCGGCTGTGCACCTGGACCAGGGTCAGCGAGTTGCCTCCCAGGTCGAAGAACCGCTCCTTCAACCCCACGCGTTCCACCTGGAGCACGTCCCGCCACAGCGCGGCGAGGCTGCGCTCCAGCTCCGTCGTGGGGGGCACGAACGTCTCATCACTGCCCGAGAGATCCATCCGCGGGGCGGGCAGCGCGCGCCGGTCCACCTTGCCGCTGGAGGTCAGCGGCAGCACGTCCAGCACGACGTACACGGCCGGCACCATGTACTCCGGCAGTCGCTCGCGCAGCCACTCGCGCAACCGGCCCGCTTCCACCGCTCCGGCCACGTACGCCACCAGCCTGCCGTTCGCGCCCGGCTCGCACACGACGGCCGCGTCCTTCACGTCCGGGCACCGGGCCAGCACCGCTTCCACCTCGCCCAGCTCCAGGCGCATGCCCCGCACCTTCACCTGGCCGTCCCGCCGCCCCACGTACTCCAGCTCCCCGCCCTCCACCCAGCGCACCACGTCGCCCGTGCGGTACAGCCTCGCGCCCGGCACCGCGCTGAAGGCGTCCGGCACGAAGCGCTCCGCCGTCAACCCGGGGCGGCCCAGGTAGCCTCGCGCCACGCCCTCGCCGCCCACGTACAGCTCGCCCGCCACGCCCGGCGGGACGGGCCGCAGGCCGTCGTCCAGCACGTACACCCGCGCATTGGCCAGCGGTCCGCCCAGCGTGACGCGCTCCGCGGACACCGAGGCGCGGCTCACCGTCGCGCAGACCGTCACCTCCGTGGGCCCGTACCCATTGAGCATCCGCCGGCCCGGCGTCCAGCGCCGCACCACGTCCGCCGGGCACGCCTCGCCCGCGGAGATGAGCGTGCGCACGCCCTCCAGGCTCTCCGGCGGCTGGAGCCTCAACACGGAGGGCGTGAGCGTCACCACCGTCACGCCCAGCCGCCGCACCGTGTCCGCCAGCGCGTCCCCGGGCAGCAGCGCCTCCCGGTCCGCGACGCACACACACGCTCCGGCCGCCAGCGTCGAGAACACCTCGGCCACTGACGCGTCGAAGCTCGGCGACGCGTACTGCAGCACGCGGTCGTCCGCATTCACGCCGTGCGCCTCCGCCACCGCCCGGGCCGTGTTCGCCAGGCCGCCGTGCCGCACCAACACGCCCTTGGGCAGACCCGTGCTCCCCGAGGTGAAGATGACGTACGCCAGGTGGTCCGGCCCCACCCCGCTGTCCACCCGCCGCGCCGGCCCCGGGTCCGCCAGGGGCGCGTCCACGCAGACGGGCTTCAGGTTCCGCTCGGAGAGCGCCGGCGCGAAGCGCTCCCGGGTGAGCACCACGGCCACCGCCGCCTCCTCCAGCATCCAGGCGGCTCGCTGCGCCGGCAGGCTCGGGTCCACCGGCACGTACGCGCCGCCAGCCTTCAGCACCGCGAGCATGCCCACCACCAACTCCACCGAGCGGTCGAGATACAGCGCCACCCGCACCTCGGGCCCCACGCCCTGCTCCCGCAGCAGGCCGGCCAGCCGGTTTGCCCTCGCTTCCAGCTCGCCGTAGCTCAGCCTCGCGCCCTCCAGGCTCCGCACGGCCTCCGCATCGGGCGTCGCGTCCGCCCTCGCCTCGAACACCTCGTGCGCGCACTGGCCCCGAGGCACGAACTCCCGCGCCGTCCGGTTCCATTCCACCAGCACCCGCTCCCGTTCCCCGTCCTCCAGCAACTCCACCTCGCCCACCCGGGCTTCGGGGCGCGCCACCAGCGCCTCCAGCACACGGAGGTAGCCCGACACCATCCGCGCCATCGTCCCGGGCTCGAACAGGTCCGCGCAGTACTCCAGAGTGCCCGCGAAGCCGCCGTCCTGCTCGGACAGGGAGAGCGCCAGGTCGAACTTCGACACGCGGCGCTCCAGCTCGACGGGGGTCGCCACCAGCGAGGGCAACTCCAGCGGCGCCACCGGCGCGTTCTGCAGGGTGAACAGCACCTGGAAGAGCGGATGCCGGCTCAAGTCCCGCGCGGGCTGGAGCGCCTCCACCAGCTTCTCGAAGGGCAGGTCCTGGTGGGCATAGGCTCCCAGCGTCGTCTCCCGCACCTGCCCCAGCAGCTCGCGGAAGCTCCGCCCCGCCTCGACTCGCGTCATCAGCACCAGCGTGTTGACGAAGAAGCCGATGAGCCCCTCCGTCTCCACCCGCGTCCGCCCCGCGATGGGCGTGCCGACGCAGACCTCCTCCTGGCCCGCGTGGCGCGACAGCAGCACCTGCCAGCCCGCGAGCAGCACCATGAAGGGCGTGACGCCCTCCCGGCGCGCCAGTCCCCTCACGCCTTCCGACACCTCCCGCGAGAGCCGGAGCGGGTGGCTGGCGCCCGCGGAGGACTGAACGAAGGGCCGGGGCCGGTCCGTGGGCAGCTCCAGCGCCGCCGGGGCGCCGCGCAGCCGCTCCCGCCACCACCCGAGCTGCGCCTCCAGCTCTCCACCTTCCAGCCACTCGCGCTGCCACAGCGCCCAGTCCGCGTACTGCATCTCCAGCGCGCCTGGCCTCGCCTCGCGCCCCTCCGCATACGCCCGGTAGAACGCGCCGACCTCCTTCACCAGCACGCCCATGGACCAGCCGTCCGACACGATGTGGTGCATCACCAGCACCAGCACGTGCTCACGCTCCGCCAGTCGCACCAGCGTCGGCCTCAGCAACGGCCCCGTGCCCAGGTCGAACGGACCGCGCGACGCCTCGTTCGCCAGCCGAAGCGCCTCCGCCAGCCGCGCTTCCTCCGGCAGGTGCTGGAGGTCCACGCGGGCCAGCGGCAAGGCCCCCTCGGACGCAATCACCTGGAAGGGCCGCCCGTCCTCCGAGCCGAACGTGGTGCGCAGCGACTCGTGACGGCGGACCACCTCGGCGAGAGCGCGCTCCAGCGCCCCCACGTCCAGCGTCCCCTCCAGCCGGAGCGCCGTCTGGATGTTGTACGCGAAGCCGTCCGGCGAGAGCCGGTCCAGGAACCACAGCCGCTGCTGCGCGAAGGACAAGGGCAGCGGCCCGCTCCTCGGACGCGCCACGAGGGGCACCTCCGCCAGGCTCCGCGTGCTGGAGCCGGCGGCGGTATCAATCCACCGCGCCAGCTCGGCCACCGTGGGCCGCTCGAACAGCTCGCGCAGCGGCACGTCCACGGGGAACACCTCGCGCAGCCGCGACGCGGCCTGCGTGGCCAGCAGCGAGTGCCCGCCCAGGTCGAAGAAGCTGTCCGTGGCGCCCACGCGCGCGACGCCCAGCAGGCCCGCCCAGAGACCCGCCACGAGCTCCTCGGTGGGCGTGCGCGGTGCCACGAAGCGCGTGGGCTCCTCCGAGGACATCGACTCGGGAGCGGGCAACGACTCGCGTGCCAGCTTCCCGTTGGCCGTCAGCGGCAGCGACTCCAGGGGGAGCACGGCCGCCGGCACCATGTAGTCGGGCAGCGCGTCCCGCAGGGCGCGACGCAATTCCTGCCCGTCCAGCGACATCCCCTCGCGGGGCACCACGTAGGCCACCAGCTTCCTGTCGCCGGACACCTCGCGCACCAGGGCTACCGCGTCGCGCACGCCGGGGTGCCGGAGGAGCGCCGCCTCCACCTCGCCCAGCTCGATGCGGAAGCCGCGAATCTTCACCTGGGTATCGATGCGGCCCAGGTGGTCCAGCTCTCCCGAGGAGCGCCACCGTCCCAGGTCGCCCGTGCGGTACAGCCGCGCGCCGGGCCTGCCGCTGAAGGGGTCCGGGACGAAGCGCTGCGCCGTCAGCTCGGGACGGCCCAGGTAGCCACGGCCCAGGCCTTCTCCGCCCACGTACAGTTCGCCGATGACGCCGACGGGTGCCAGGTCGCCCTTCGCGTCCAGCACGTGGACCTGCAGGTCCGGGATGGGCACACCGACGCCGTGCGTGGCTGCGCGCTCCGTGTCGGCGATGCGGACCGGCCGGTACGTGACGTGGACCGTGGTCTCCGTGATGCCGTACATGTTGACCAGCCGGGGCCGCTCCTCGCCATGCCGGGCGAACCACGGCGCCAGGCTCGCGAACTCGAGCGCCTCGCCTCCGAAGATGACCCACCGCAGGCTCAGCGCCTGGGCATCACCCGCGGCCGCATCCGCGTGGATGAGCTGGCGGAAGGCCGAGGGCGTCTGGTTGAGCACCGTCACCTTCTCCCGGCACAGCAGCTCGTGGAAGGACTGGGGTGAGCGGCTCACCAGGTACGGGACGATGACCAGCCGGCCCCCGTGGATGAGGGCGCCCCAGATTTCCCAGACGGAGAAGTCGAAGGCGTAGGAGTGGAACAACGTCCAGACGTCGTCCGGGCCGAAGGCGAACCAGGGCTGCGTGCCGGCGAAGAGGCGCGCCACCTGCGCGTGGCAGATCTGCATGCCCTTGGGCCGCCCCGTCGAGCCCGAGGTGTAGATGACGTAGCTCAGGTCCTCCGGCGTCCCCACGGGGACCGGGGCATGCGTGGGCTCGCGGAGGATGCGGTCCCCGTCCGAGTCCAGGCAGAGGATGGGCCGCTCCCGAGGCAGCGACTCGACGAGCCGCTCCTGGGTGAGCAGCAGCGCCACGCTCGCGTCCTCCAGCATGAAGGAGAGGCGGTCCTTCGGGTACGTCGGGTCCAGCGGAAGGTAGGCGCCGCCCGCCTTCAGGATGCCCAGCAGGCCCACCACCATCTCCAGCGAGCGCTCCACGCACAGGCCCACCAGGACATCGGGCCCCACGCCCCGCGCACGCAGGTGGTGGGCAAGCTGGTTGGCCCACCGTTCCAGCTCCCCGTAGGTGAGCGATTGCTCCGCGTACGTCACCGCCACCGCGTCCGGCGTCCTCGCCGCCTGCGCCTCGAAGAGGTGGTGGACGGCGGGCGCCCTGTCGAAAGCCCGCGAGCGGTTCCACGTGGTGAGCAGCCGCTGGCGCTCCTCCGCGGGGAGCATGGGGACCTCGTCCAGCCGCGCGTCCGCGTGCGTGACGAAGGACTCCAGCAGGGCGCGCAGGTGCGCGAGCATGCCTGCGGCCGCATCCGCATCGAAGCGCTCCGCGTCATGGAGCAGCTTGAGCTGCAGTTCCCGGCCGGGTGCGACCACCAGCGTGAGTGGGTAGTTGGTCCACTCGCTCACCACGAAGTCGCGAACGTCCAGGTCCCTGGCCCAGCTCCACACCGCCGAGTCCAGCGGGTAGTTCTCGAAGACCAGCAGGGACTCGAAGAGGGAGGTGCCGCGCGGCAGCCCGCTCCAGCCCTGCACCTGCACCAGCGGACTGAACTCGTACTGGCGCTGCTCGGCCTGGCGGCGCTGCAGCTCCTGCAGCCACGTCCCCAGCCGCTCGCCCGCGGGCAGCCGCATCCGCACGGGCAGCGAGTTGATGAGCAGCCCCACCATGGACTCCACGCCCTCCAGGTCCGCGGGACGCCCGGACACGGTGGCGCCGAACACAACGTCCTCCACGCCGGCGCTCCGCCCGAGCAGCAGCGCCCAGGCGGCCTGCACCAGCGTGTTGAGGGTGAGTTGGTGCTGCCGCGCGAAGTCCTGCAGGGAGGCGGTGCTCGCCGCGGACAGCGACAGGCGGGAGAGATGCCGCGTCGCGCCCGTGTTCCCTGGCGCCCGGTCCTCCGGAAGCGGCGTCGTCCGCTCGAAGCCGGCCAGCTCCCGGCGCCAGTACTGCCCGGCCTCCTCCAGGTCCTGCCGGCCCAGCCATGCGATGTACTCGCGGAAGGCCGGCGCCCGTGCCACCCGGGGCGTCTCTCCCCGGCCGAAGGACTCGTAGAAGGAGAACACCTGCTGGAGCAGCAGGCCCACGCTCCACCCGTCCATCAGCAGGTGATGGAAGCTCCACACCAGGTGGTGGACGCGCTCATCCAGCCGGATGAGGACCATGCGCATCAGCGGCGCCACGGTGAGGTCCAGGCCCCGGGCGCGGTCCTCCGCCAGCAGCGCTTCCAGCCGCGCCTGCTGCTCGCGCGGCGGCACGCCCCGCCAGTCCTCCTCGCGCCAGGGCAGCTCCACCCCGGCGAGCACCATTTGCAGGGGCCGTTCCAGTCCCTGCCATCGGAAGGCGGTGCGCAACACCGGCATCCGCGCCACGGCCACCTGCCAGGCATGACGGAAGGCCGCCGTGTTGAGCGGGGCGTGGAAGGAGCAGCTCACCTGCTCGAAGTACGCCCCCACTCCGCCCGACAGGATGCCGTGGAAGAGCAGGCCCTCCTGCAGGGGCGACAGCGGGTAGAGGTCCTCCACCGCCACTCCCGCGGGCAGCACTCGCGCCAGCGGCTCCGGACCGACCTTCGCCAGCGGGAAGTCCACCGGCGTGTACCGCAGGGTGTCGGGCGACGCGCGCTGCGCCACCAGGGCGCGCAGCGCGTCCAGGCAGCGCCGGGCCAGCGACTCGATGGTGGCGCGCTGGTGCAGGTTCTCGCTGTACGTCCAGTCCAGCCGCAGGCACCCGCCGAGGATGCGACCGCCCACCTCCAGCGCATGGGAGCGCAGTCCCCCGGAGCCGTGCGCCGGGCCCGAGCCCTCGAGCGCGGGCTCGAAGAGCGACAACTCCGAAGCGAGCCCGTCGAACTGGCCCAGGTAGTTGAAGGCGACGGCGGCGGCGGGCATCCGCGCGAGCAACTGGCGCGTCTCATCCGCGCGCAGGTAGCGCAACACCCCGAAGGACAGCCCCCGCCCCGGCACGGAACGCACCGCGTCCCGGACGCTCCGGAGCAGGTCTCCCTCCGAGCCCCGCCCGGACATGTCCAGCACCACCGGGTACGCGGCGGTGAACCACCCCACCGTACGGGACAGGTCCACACCCTCGAAGAGCGCCTCGCGGCCGTGCCCTTCCAGGAGCACGCGCACCCGCTCCGCCCCCAGGCCCTGCTTCAGGGCCAGTGCCAGGGAGGCCAGCAGCAGTTCGTCCAGGCGCGCACGCCAGGCCGTGGCGGCCTCGCGCAGCAACTGCGTCGTCTCCGCGTCCAGCACCACGGACACCACCCGGGCTGACGCCACCGTGTTGGCGCCGCCCGGCCCGTCCACCCGCAGCGGCTCCACCGGCCGCGCCGCCTGCGCGCACCAGAAGTCCGCCTCCGCGCGCAGCTCCGCCTCCGCCGCGAACGCGTGCAGCCGCTCCGCCCAGGCCTTGAAGGAAGTCGTGCGCGGCGGAAGCTCCGGCGGCTGTCCCCGCCGCAGGTGCCGGAAGGCCGACTCCAGGTCCTCCAGCAGCGTCCGCCAGGACACCCCGTCCACGACGAGGTGATGGATGACGAGCAGCAACCGGTCCGGCTGCCCGGCGCCCATGGAGAACAGCACCGCGCGCAGCAGCGGCCCCTGGGCGAGGTCCAGGGCCGCCTGGGCCCGCGCCGCCGCCGCCTCCAGCGCGGCCGGTCGCGCGTCCTCGGGAAGGAGCGACAGGTCCTCACGCACCAGCCGGGGGGGCGCGTCGTCCGGAGGCGAGATGCGCTGCACCCAGCCCTCCGCGGTGAGCGTGAACCGCATGCGCAGCGCATCGTGGTGGTGCCAGAGCGCGCGCAGCGCCGCCTCCAGCACGTCCACGTCCAGCGGCTCGCGCACCGACAGCAGCAGGGCCTGGTTGTAGTGGTGGGGCTCCGGCAGCTCCCGCTCGAAGAGCCAGTGCTGGATGGGCGTGAGCGGCACCTCGCCCACCACCGGCCCCACGTCCCGGGCCTGGGCCTCTTCCGCCACGGCCACCGCGGCCAAATCGGCCAGTCGCTGGTGCTCGAAGAGCTGCTTCGGGGTGAGCGCCAGGCCCGCCTGGCGGGCTCGCGAGATGACCTGGAGGGCGATGATGGAGTCGCCCCCCAGCTCGAAGAAGCTGTCGTGCGCACCCACCCGCTCGATGCGGAGCACCTGCGCCCAGATGGAGGCCAGCAGCTTCTCCGCAGGGGTGGACGGCTCCGCGAAGGAGCCCTGCGCGCGCGGAGCCGCCAGCTCCGGCGCGGGCAGCGCGCGCCGGTCCACCTTGCCACTGGAGGTCAGCGGCAGGGCCTCCAGCCAGACGAAGGCCGTGGGCACCATGTACTCGGGAAGCCGCTGGCCGAGCGCCGAGCGCAGCGCCGTCACGTCCGGCGTGAAGCCCTCCTGCGCCACCCCGTAGGCCACCAGTCGCCGCACTCCCGGCACGTCCTCGCGCACCACCACGACGGCGGCGCGAACGCCGGGCTGGCCTCCCAGCACCGCCTCCACCTCGCCGAGCTCGATGCGGAAGCCGCGGACCTTCACCTGGCCGTCCTGGCGGCCCAGGAACTCCAGCTCGCCGCCGTCCAGCCAGCGCACCCGGTCGCCCGTGGCGTACAGCCGCGCTCCGGGAGAGGTGCTGAACGCATCCGGCACGAAGCGCTCCGCTGTCAGCTCCGGGCGGCGCAGGTAGCCTCGCCCCACGCCCTCCCCGCCCACGAAGAGCTCACCGGCGACTCCCACCGGGACGGGCCGCAGCGCTTCGTCCAGCACGTACACGCGCACGTTGGAGATGGGCCGCCCGATGCTCACCCGCTCCGGGGACACCGGGCCCGGGGTCAGCGTGGCGCACACCGTCACCTCGGTGGGCCCGTAGGCGTTGATGAGCCGGCGGCCCGTCCCCCAGCGGCGCACCACCTCGGAGGTGCAGGCCTCACCCGCGGAGATGAGCGTCTCCAGCGCGGGGAAGTCCCCGGGCTCCTGCTGCGCCAGCACGGAGGGCGTCAGCGTCACCGTGGTGATGGCCTGCGAGCGCAGCGTCTGTGCCAGTGCCTCGCCGGGAAGCAGCGCGTCCCGCCGCGCCAGGCACAGCCGGGCCCCGGCCAGGAGCGTGGAGAAGACCTCGCACACCGCCGCGTCGAAGCCGATGGAGGCGAACTGGAGTACCCGACTGTCCGGCCGCACGCCATGCGCGCGCGCCACCGTGAGCGCGGTGCTGCTCAAGCCCCGGTGCGTGAGCAGCGTGCCCTTGGGACGCCCCGTCGAGCCCGACGTGTAGATGATGTACGCCAGGTGCGACGGCCCGCCCTCCGTCACGGGAGGATGGGACGGCCGGCTCTCGAGGTGCCGCGCGACCTCGTCCAGGCACACGAGCTGCTGCCCCAGCGCGGGCAGTTCGTCCGCCAGGTGCGACTGCGTCACCACCACCGGCGCCTCGGCGTCCTGGAGCATGAAACCCAGCCGGTCGCCCGGGTTCGCCGGGTCCAGCGGCAGGAAGGCGCTGCCGGCCTTGAGGATGCCCAGCAGGGCCATCACCAGGTCGACAGAGCGCTCCAGGCACACGCCCACGGGCGTCTCGGGGCCCACGCCGAGCGCGCGCAGATGATGCGCGAGCTGGTTGGCCCGCGTGTCCAGCTCGCGGTAGGTGAGCGACTGGTCCTCGAAGGTGACGGCCACCGCGTCGGGAGTGCGTGCCACCACGGCCTCGAAGAGCCGGTGAACCCGGCGCTCCTCCGGCAGCGGTGCCGCGGTGTCGTTCCATTCCACCAGCAGCGCGTCGCGCTCCGGGCCGGGCAGAAGCGGCAGCTCCGAGAGCCGCCGTCCCGGCTCCGCCACGGCCCCCTCCAGCAGGGTGCGCAGGTGCTCCTGCATCCGCGCCACCGTGGCCTCGTCGAAGAGGTCGGTGCTGTACTCCCACAGCCCCGTCAGTCCTTCGGCCGTGTCGGAGAAGGCCACCGTGAGGTCGAACCGGGACGCCCCCAGGTCCACGGGCTCCACCCGCAGGCGCAGGCCGGGCAGCTCCAGCGACACGTCGCGCGCATTCTGGAAGATGAGCTTCACCTGGAACAGGGGCGATGCGCCCAGGCTCCGCTCCGGCCGGAGGTCGCGCACCAGCTCCTCGAAGGGCAGGTCCTGGTGGGCGTACGCGCCCAGGGCCGCCTCGCGCACCTGTCCCACCAGCTCCCGGAAGGAGACCTCGGCAGAGGGCCTGCCGCGAATCACGAGCTGGTTGACGAAGAAGCCCACCATCGACTCCGTCTCGGCATGGTGGCGGTTGGCGATGTCCGTGCCCACCAGCAGGTCGGTCTGCCCCGTGTAGCGGTACAGCAGCGCCTGGAAGGCGGCCATCAAGACCATGAACGGCGTGGCCCCTTCCCGCAGGGCCAGCTGACGCACGCCCTCGGACACCTCGCGAGGCAGCGGCACGGTGCGGTGGGCGCCCTGGTACGTGCTCACCCTCGGGCGGGGACGGGCCATGGGCAGCTCCAGCATTTGCGGAGCTGCCCGCAGTCGCTCACGCCACCAGGAGAGCTGGGCCTCCAGCGCCCCTTCCCGCAACCATCCGCGCTGCCACGACGCATGGTCGGCGTACTGGAGGGGCAGCTCCGCCAAGGGCGACGGCTGCCCCTTCGTGGCGGCGGAGTAGAGCGCGCCCAGCTCCTTCACCATCACTCCCAGGGACCAGCCGTCCGCAACGATGTGGTGCATCACCAGCGCCAGCGCGTGCGACTGCGCGTCCACGGCAATCAGCGTGGCGCGAAGGGGCGGCCCCGCGACGAGGTCGAAGGGACGCAGCGTCTCCTCGCGCAGCAGCGCCCGGGCCCGGCTCGCGCGCTCCTCGGTGGGCAGCGGCGTCAGGTCCACCCGGGTCAGCACCCGCTCGGGCACGGGCCCGGCGAGCTGCACCGGGCCGTCCTGCTCGTCGCGGAAGGTGGTGCGCAGCACCTCGTGGCGGCGGACAATCTCGCGCAGCGCGGTCTCCAGCGCCTCCGCGTCCAGCGCGCCCTCCAGCCACAGCACCGCGGGGACGTTGTAGAAGGGATTGCCCGGCTCCAGCCGGTCCAGGAACCACAGCCGCTGCTGCGCGAAGGACAGCGGCAGCGGTCCGAGCCGCGGCACCGGCGCCATCGCGGGCCGCGCGCCGTCTGCCTCCGCGCGCGACAGCGTCTCCAGCCTCCGCGCGAGCGCGGCCACCGTGGGCGCCTCGAAGAGGACGCGCAGGGGGAGCTCCACCTGGAAGGCCTGGCGGATGCGAGACACCGCCCGGGTCGCCAGCAGCGAGTGCCCGCCCAGCGCGAAGAAGTCGTCATGGACGCCCACGCGCTCCACGCCGAGCAGCCCGGACCAGATGCCCGCGAGCAACTCCTCGAAGGGCGTCCGCGGCGCCACGGCGTCCGGCGCGGCCGCGCCTGGCTCGAGGGCCGGGAGCGCGCGGCGGTCCACCTTACCATTGGCGGTGAGAGGCAGGGCCTCCAGCACGCCGAACGCCGAGGGCACGAGCCAGGCAGGCAGCCGCGCCTCGAGGAACGCCTTCAGCGTGCCCGCGTCGAGCCTGCCTTCCGCGACGGCGACGGCATAGGCCACCAGTCGCCGCTCCCCGGGCCGCGCCTCGCGCACGGCCACCACCGCCTCGCGCACGGCGGGGTGTTGCTTCAGCACCGCCTCCACCTCGCCCGGCTCCACGCGGAAGCCACGCACCTTGAGCTGGTCGTCGTCGCGCCCGAGGAACTCGATGCAGCCGTCGGCTCGCAGCCGCGCCCGGTCCCCCGTCCGGTACAGGCGCGCCCCGGCCACGTCACCGAAGGGCGAGGGCACGAAGCGCTCCGCCGTGAGGTCCGGCTGGCCCAGGTAGCCCCGCCCCACCGAGCCACCGCCGATGAACAGCTCTCCGATGACGCCCACCGGAACGGGCTGGAGGAACGCATCCAGCACGTACGCCTGCACATCAGGCACGGGGCGGCCGAGCGGAACGGACGCCGGCCGTGCCTCCACCGGTATCGCGGAGGCGGCCAGCGTCAGCACGCCCACCGTGGTCTCCGTGGGGCCGTAGTGGTTGAACACCTGGCAACCGGGCTGGTGCGTCCGCACCTCGTCGATGAGGGCCCAGTCCGCCGCCTCGCCGCCCAGCACCAGCCGCTGGCGCGGCAGCACCCGGCCGGGGGCCTCCGAGGCCAGCAGCGCGCGCAGGTGCGAGGGGACGATCTTCAGGCAGTCCACCGGATGGCGCTCGAAGTAGCGCCCCAGCGCGGCGGCGTCGGAGGCCACGTCGGTGGACACGAGGTGCAGGGTGCCGCCCAGGGCCAGCGCCGGGAAGAGGACGGTGTGGCCCAGGTCGGCCGCGAGCGTGGACACGGACGCGTAGCTGGCGCCTTCCGGCATCGACAGCCGCCCGATGATGCCGCGCACGTAGCGGACAATCTGACGGTGCTCGATGGCCACGCCCTTGGGTCGCCCCGTGGAGCCGGACGTGAAGATGACGTAGGCCAGGTTGCCCGGGGAGACGGCGCCGGGCCCCGCTTCCCCGCCGAAGCGCGCGAGCGCACCGGCGTCCGCGTCGAGCCGCACGACAGTGCCGGCATGCCCCTGCAATCGCTCATGCGAGGCCCCCGCCGTCACCACCACGCGAGCGCCCGCATCCTCCAGCACGCGCAGCAGGCGCTCGGCGGGATTCGCCGGGTCCAGCGGCACATAGGCGCCGCCCGCCTTGAGGATGCCCAGCAGCCCCACGAGCGCCTCGACCCGCCGCTCCAGGCACAGCCCCACCGGGACGTCGGGCCCCACCCCGAGCATGCGCAGGTGGCCCGCGAGCTGGTTGGCGCGGGCGTCGAGCTCGCGGTACGTCAGGGACTCGCCGCCCGCCACGACGGCGACCTGCCCGGGCACGCGGGCCGCCTGGGCCTCGAAGAGCTGATGCAGGCACGTGTCGTCCGGCAGTCCCAGGCGGCTGTCGTTCCACGCCACCAGCGTCTGGTGTCGCTCCGCCGCGTCGAGCAGCGGAAGCTCGGACACCCGCAGCTCCGGCCGGGCCACCGCCGCTTCGAGCAGCGTGGTGAGGTGCCGCACCATGCGCTCACCCGTCGTGGCCTCGAAGAGGTCCGCGTTGCACTGGAGCACACCGGCGAAGCCCTCGCGGGTGTCGGAGAGGTTGAGGGAGACCTCGAACTTCGCCATCCCCGTGTCGAGCTCCACCGGGCGCAGCGCCAGCCCGGGCAGGTGCAGCTCCGGCAGCGGGTCCTGCTGGAACGCGAGCATCGCCTGGAAGAGCGGAGTCCGCCCCAGGTCGCGCCCGGGCCGCAGCGCTTCCACCAGCTTCTCGAACGGCACGTCCTGGTGCGCGTAGGCGCCCAGCGTCGTCTCCCGCACGCGGCCCAGCAGCTCGCGGAAGCCCGGGTTGCCCTTCAGCTCCGTGCGCAGGACGAGGGTGTTCACGAAGAAGCCGATCAGCCCCTCCGTCTCCGCCCGGGTACGGCCCGCCACGGGCGTGCCCACGCAGACGTCCTGTTGCCCCGCGTACCGGCCCAGCAGCACCTGCCAGCCCGCGAGCAGCACCATGAAGGGCGTCAGCCCCTCCCGCTTCGCCAGCGCCTTCACGTCCTCCGACAGCGTCCGCGACAGCCGCGCCGGCACCGTGTGGCCCCGGAAGGACGGAGCGGAAGGCCGGGGCCTGTCCGTGGGCAGCTCCAGCGCGGACGGAGCCCCCGTCAGCCGCTCCCGCCACCAGGTGAGCTGTGCTTCGAGCGCCCCACCCTCCAGCCACTCGCGCTGCCAGCGCGCCCAGTCCGAGTACTGGAGGGGCAGCTCCGGCAGCGGAGACGCCGCGCCTCGCAGGTACGCCGGGTAGAGCGCGCCCAGCTCCTTCACCAGCACGCCCATGGACCAGCCGTCCGACACGATGTGGTGCAGCACCAGCACCAGCACGTGCTCGTGCGCGCCCGTCCCCACCAGCGTGACGCGCAGCAGGGGGCCGGTGGACAAGTCGAACGGGCGCCGCGCCTCCTCGCGCGCGAGCCCCGCCACCGCCGCGTCCCGCTCCGCCGCCGGCAACTGGCTCAGGTCCACGAACGGGAGGACGAGCGGCAGCGTGCTGGCGATGCGCTGGACGGGCACGCCCTCGCGGCTGATGAACGCGGTGCGCAGCGTCTCGTGGCGCCGCACCACTTCGGAGAAGCAGCGCTCCAGCACCGCCGCGTCCAGCGGCCCCTCCAGCCGGACCGCGGCGGAGATGTTGTACGCGGGGCTGCCGCGCTCGAGCTCGTCCAGGAACCACAACCGCAGCTGCGAGAAGGACAGCAGCGGCTCAGCGTGCCGCGCTCCGCGCGCGAGGGGAGGCAACGCCCTGCCCCCGGCGCGCTCGCGCTGGGTGATGACCTGCTCCGCCAGCTCGGCCACGCTGAGCCCCTGGAGCAGCGCGGCCATGGGCAGGACGACGCCGAGCCCCTCCTCGATTTCGTGGCTCAGCTCCACGGCCGCCAGCGAGTCCAGGCCGAGCTGGGTGATGGGCACCTCGAGGGAGACCTCCTCGGGAGACACCCTCAGCCGCGCGGCCACCCGGCTCCGCAGCCACAGGTCCGGCTCCACGGGCGCCAGCGCGCCTTCCGACGAAGCCGGCTCCGCCGGGGCCTGCCCCTCCTTCCAGACGGCCACGGTGCGCAGCGCTCCGGCGAGGAAGCCGGCGCGGCAGGCGTGGCGCTGGGTCTTCCCGCTGGACGTCTTCGGGATGCTCCCGGGCTCCAGCAGCAGCACCGCGTGGGCCTGCACCTCATGCTGCTCGCTGAGCGCCTGGCGGACCGCGGCCAGCACCTCGGTGGGGTCCGCCGGGTGGCGCGAGTCCACCTCCTGCACCAGCACCAGCCGCTCCTCGGCTCCGACTTCCACGGCGAAGGCCGCGCCGCAGCCGGGCCGGAGGGCGGGATGGGCCTGCTCCGCCGTCAGCTCCAGGTCCTGGGGGTAGTGGTTGCGGCCGCGCAGGATGACGAGGTCCTTGAGCCGTCCGGCGACGAACAGCTCCCCGCGGAGCAGGAAGCCCAGGTCGCCCGTGCGCAGGTAGCGCGCCTCATCACCGCTGGCGAGCCGCGCCTGGAAGGTCGCCTCGCTCGCCTCGGGACGCCGCCAGTACCCCTGGGCGACGCTCGGGCCCCGCACCCAGATCTCCCCTACCTCCCCTTCCGCGCAGCGGGTGAGCGCCTCCGGGTGGACGATGAGCAATTCCTGGTCCGGCAGCGACGGGCCGCAGGCCACCAGCTCCCGCGCGCCCTCCGTGCCCGCCGCGAGCTCCACCGCGCGCGAGTGCTCCAGCGCCGACGCATCCAGGGTGCGCGCCACCGCGCCCGTCCCCTGCTCGACGCCGGTGACGATGAGCGTGCCCTCCGCCAGCCCGTAGCAGGGATAGAGGGCCCGCGGAGGGAAGCCGCGCGGCCCGAAGGCCCGCTTGAAGCGCTCCAGCGTGTCCGTCCGGATGGGCTCGGCGCCGCAGAAGGCAACCTCCCACGACGACAGGTCCAGGGACTCCCTCGCCTCTTCCGGGATGCGCCGCACGCACAGGTCGAACGCGAAGTTCGGGCCGCCGCTGATGGTGCCCCGGTGGCGGGAGATGGCCTCCAGCCAGCGCAGGGGCCGCTTCAGGAACGTCAGCGGCGACATCAGCACCGTGTGGAAGGCGCCGTACAGGGGCTCGAGGATGCCGCCAATGAGCCCCATGTCATGATACGGCGGCAGCCAGATGACACCGGTGCTCTCCGGGCCCGCGCGGAAGCTGCGGTGAATCGCTCCCAGATTGTGCAACAGGTTGGCGTGGCTCAACATCACGCCCTTGGGCGTGCCCGTGGAGCCGGAGGTGTATTGGAGGAAGGCCAGTGATTGCGGCCCCATCCGCGCCACGCGCCATCCAGCCTCGCCGCCCTCCGGCAGCGCGTCCGTGGCCACCCAGTGCAGGCCCTTCAGGTCCGGCGCCTGCTCGAAGAGGAACTCCCCCATCGACAAGATAAACGACGTGGTGAGCACCACCGTGGCCTGCGCGTCCTGGATGATGGCCTGCAGGCGCGGCAGCGTGCGCTCCAGCCGCGACGGGTCCGGCGGATACGCGGGCACGGCCACCAGCCCCGCGTAGAGACAGCCAAAGAAGCCGGCGATGTATTCAAGCCCGGGCGGATACAGCAGGACGACCCGCGTCCCAGGCTCCAGGCCGCTGAGCGCCACGGCAATCCTCCGCGCGCGCGCATCCAGCTCACCGTAGGTGCAAGACAACTCCTCGCCCTCTGACTCCTCCAGGAACGTGTACAGCCGCTCCCGAGGTTTCTCGGAGCTTCGATCCCTCAGCAGATCCACCAGCGTCGCGAAGGTGGACTCGGATGATTCAGACAACCGTGACTCGCGAAAAAGGCTGGCGGAAGTCATTCACAGCGTGAAATAACTGGAAACCCGTCTTTTTAATAGAAAATTAAAAATACGGCTATTCCAGCGAGAGTTGATTACATGGCCAGCATCGTCATCATCCCGCTCCCGGTTCCGGGCCACGTCAATCCCACACTCAAGCTCGCGAAATCGCTGCGGGATGCGGGGCATTCGGTCGTCTACGCGTCCATGGCGGACATGGGACCGAGGCTGCGCGCGGAGGGGTTCGCCTTCGAGCCGCTCTTCGAGGCCGCGTATCCTACCGGCTCGCTGGACACGAGACCGTCACGCTCCGGCAACCTGCTGGCGCTGCTGAAGCTGATGCGCCAGGAGGTCCGGCGCCAGGACGGAATGCTCCGGGCGCTGCTGGATGGGGAGTTGGAGCGGCGGCTGGGGCCGCTGCGGCCGGACCTGATTCTCTACGACGAGAAGCTGCGTCACATGCCTCCCGCCACCTACGGCCTGGGCGTGCCCACCGTCCGCTTCAGTGTGACGGTGCCACCCCAGCTGCTTCCTCCGGAAGCGCCAGGGCGTGTCCACAAGCCGCCGCCCCGCTCCGTGGAGCGCGTCCTGTCCGCGCTGAGTCTGGCGCCCCGCATGAGCTGGTACTTCGACCAGCTCGCCCGCAAGTACGGCTACCCGGGACGGCTGCACATGGCCGCGCTCCAGCGGAATGGGCGCCCCATGGCGGACCTCCTCTTCTTCCCCGAGGAGTTCATCGGCTCGGGGAGGAACGCCCCCGGAGAGCGCTACCACGTGGGGCCGCTCGTCGACGTGGAGCGCCAGGAGCCGGACCTCCCCTGGGAGCGGATTCCCCAGGGCAGGCCGCTGGTCTTCTTCTCGCTGGGGACCCTGGCCTTCTCCACGCCCAGGGCGCCACGGCTGGTGCACGCCATGCTCGAGGCCGCCACCCAGCGGCCGGACTGGAGCTTCGTGCTCGCGGTGGGCGGAGCCCTGCCGCCCGAGACGCTCGGCGCGGCCCCGGCGAATGCGCTCGTCGTGGGCCACGCACCGCAGTTGCGGCTCCTGCAGAAGGTGGACGTCATGGTGAACCATGGCGGCACCAACAGCGTGAAGGAGTGCATCTACTTCGGCGTCCCCATGGTGGCGGTGCCGCTGCAGCATGACCAGCCGGCCATCGCGCGGCTCGCGGCGCACCACGGCGTGGGGACCTGCCTGCCGCCCGAGGAGTTCACGGCGAAGAGCGTGCTGGCCCATCTGGACGAGGTGCTCGGCAATCCGTCCTACCGGAACGCCGTCACCCGGATGCAGGCGCGGTTCCAGGAGACCGATGCGCCCGGGCGCACCGCGGCGGTCATCGACGGCATCCTCCGGAGCTTCCAGCCTGGCCAGACGCCCCGGGCCGCCGTCTCCGCCTGAGCCCAGACGTTTCGAACCCAGCTCGACCCCGGCCTGCGCAACACAAACGACATATGCCTTTGACCCAGAAGCCTGTGACTGCCTCGCGCGCGGTGCGGCCCTTCCTGCCTGCGTGGGCGCTGGTGCTGTCGTTCATCGCCTTTGTCGCCATCCTGCTCGCCGTGAAGGCGTTCGTGATTCCGGAGCCCTACCGGGACATCGACTTCTCGTCGTACTGGGCGGCGGCCCGGACGGCGTTCGTGGAGAAGGCCTCGCCCTATGGCGCCGGGGCGCTCCAGGCCGCGCGGGAGCGCTCGATGCCGGACCGCATGGAGGTGCCGCCGTTCCTCTACACCCCGGTGGCGCTGCTGGCCTTCGGACCGCTGCAGTGGCTGGAGCCGCTCCCCGCCGCGCGGGCGCTGTTCGCGCTGAACCTGCTGGCCCTGGTGGCGATGATGGCCTTCCTGGTGCGCACGGTGGGTCAGGGCGGCTCGCGCCGCTTCGCGTGGACGAGCGCCGGATACATCCTCCTCTTCGCGCCCCTGTACGAGACCATCAGCGCCGGGCAGATCAACCTCCTGTTGATGCTGCTGGTCGTCGGCGTGTGGCACGTCTACCGGAGCGGGCGGGCCCCGGCGGCGGGCGGCCTGGCCGCGGCGCTCGTGGTCTTCATCAAGCTGCACCTCGGCCTGTTGCTGCTGCCGGTGCTCCTGCGCCGGCGGGTGTCACTGCTCGTGGCGTCCACCGTCTCGCTCATCCTGGGCGTGGGCCTGTCCGCGGCGGTGTTCTCCTTCGACGCCTGGGGTGGCTGGCTCGAGCACATCGTCCGGGCCAGCTCCGTCGTCCAGGTTCCGCGGGGACTGCCAACCATCGCCGGGCCCATGAACCTGAGCATCCCGGGCATGACGGCGCGCTTCCTCGTCCAGAACCCCCTCTTCCCCACGCTGGCCGGCCCGCCCTGGCTCGCCTCCGCGGTGCCGAGCCTCCTGTGCGCCCTCGTCCTGGGGTGGACGGCCGTGGTGCTGTGGCGCTCCAGCCGCGTGCCCCAGACCTCCGAGCTCGCCAGCGCGGAGCTCTGCCTCGCGTTGGGCGCGGCCTTCGAGCTCTCCCCCCTCTCCTGGGGGCACCACCTCGTGTTCCTGCTGCCGGCGCTGCTCCTGCTGCTGCGGCATGCCGTGCTGGAGCCAGGAGCGAGCCCCACGGCCCGGGCCGTGCTGGCGTTCCTGATTGTCCTGCTGCCGCTGAACCCCTTCGTCTTCGGTCCGCTATCGCCTCCCGTCTCACTGGCGGTGGCCACCCTGCGCTCCCTGGCGGCCATCGTCGTGTGGGCCGTCACGAGCGCCCGGGTGCTGCGCCTGGCGCGGGCTCAGGCCCCGGAGGAGGCGGCCCCGTCCGGAGACGCCCTCCTGAGCGCCCCGCCGTCCCCGTAGGGCCCCTCAGGGACGGATGCGGTACAGCTTGAACTCGTCGTCTTCGTATTCGAGCGGCAGGTCGGGCTGCGTCGCGCCCTTCGCCTCGACGACGGCGTGCGTCGCGCCGAACCGCGTGGCGAACGAGCGGAAGCGCTCGGCATCCGCCTTCCGGTAGCCGTCGAGCACCACCTGAGGGAGCGTGAACACGCCGTACAGCGCGAGGCCCCCTCCGCCAGGCGCCACGAAGGGCTTGCAGTCGCAGAGCGCCTCGATGCGCTCCTTCCAGTCCTTCATGAAGGCGATGCTGAAGGAGACCTCGCCTCCATCCTTGAGGGTGCCGACGATGGAGCGGCCGGTGCCATAGCGGAACCCTGTCAGCGGCTCCGTGAGGTAGGGAGGGATGGCGACCACGGCGTCGCGGGGCAGGTGCTCACGGGCCCAGTGCATCAACCGGGCGCCCTGGAGCGTCTCGAACCGCGGCTGGAACTCCGGCGGGGCATGCAGCACGTAGCGCCTCACGCCCGAGACGATGCCGCCCAGCACGAGCGTGAGGAGCAGGATGGCGCCGGGCGACACGCGCGTGGCGAGCTCCCGCTTCGGCGGATTGAGGAGGACCACCCCGAGCAGCACCAGCAGGATGACCGGCTGCAACCCCGGGATGGGGAACTGGGTCAGCGTCACCAGGACGGCCACCGCCCAGCCCCGGGCGTTGCCGTGGCCCCCGGCCGGCCAGGTGTCGAGAATCCACCGGCTCCCGCAGGCGGCGGCGAGGAAGCTCAGCAGCCGGGTGCTCTGCAGCACGTGCAGGTGCAACACGGAGGGAATGGTCAGCACCTCCGCGCCGAGCGTCCCCACGACGAAGAGGATGGCGATGCCCACCAGGTAGATTTCGACCGGCCGCGAGCGGCGGGCCCGGAGGGCGCCGGCGAGAACGAGGAGCGGCGCCAGCCCCAGCATCCAGGAGTACCACCCCCACTCGCTGGGGTAGTGGTGCAGGCCGAGCAGCATCCGGGTGAGCAGGATCCAATCGGGTGGCGGCGGGAAGGGCACGCCGGAGAAGGAGCGGTTCAGCAGCATCAGGGCCAGCAGGGGCGAGGCCGCCGCGAGGCACACCAGCGTCCCCGTGAGCGCGGCCCGCCGGCGCTCGGGGTCGGCCAGGGCCGCGAGCCACACGAGGAAGGCCACGTGCATCGACGTGGTGGGGTGGATGAGGAAGGTCAGCCCCACGATGAAGAGGGCCGCGTGGTAGCGGCGCTGGATGCCCAGCGCGAGCGCGAACAGGTGCGGCCCCAGGACGAAGGTCCGGTTGAGCACCAGCGGATCCAGCATCGGAATCGCGGCGATGGTGGGCTTGGAGAGCAGCACCAGGCACGGTGCGAGCAGCGCGGCCCACGGCCCGTGCTCCCGGGCAAGCAGGGCCCGCGCGAGGGCCGCCGTCCCCGCCAGCATCGCCGCCACCGAGACGACGTGGAGGGCCAGATAGAGCGTCTCCACCGGAACGAGCGAGGTGAACAGGGCCTGCAGCCGCCAGAAGAGCGACGGGTGGTACGTATAGGCATCCACCAGGACGTCCCCCCGCAGGAAGGACGGGTCCATCTCCCGCAGCAGGTACGGCAGGTGGATGGATTGGTCGAAGATGCCGAACCGATAGCCGTTGAGGAGCAACCAGACGGCCACCTGCAGGCTCAGCAAGGCACCGAAGGACGCCCACATCCACAGCGCCATCCGCTCTTCCCGACTGGCTTCATTCAGCATCGCTGCGCTCCCAGAGCTTCAGTGACGGGTGCGGACCTGAGCACCCCGGTTCCCGGCCGGGCCTCGACTCGCGAGGCCCTGCTTGCGGCTCCCCTTCCCCTCCCCCGGAATGCGCGCGCCTCTCACGCACTCTCACGGCTTCGCGGCTCCTGCAGCGCCTTGAACAGCTCCGTGCGCTCACGGAAGAAGTTCTCGCGCGTCCGCCAGGTGGACACCCCCATCTGGGTGGAGGAGAGACACTCGGCCACCTGGCCGACATCGTGGATGTACGGGCGCTCGGTGCCACTCGCGCTGAGCAGGAGGTCCTCGCCGTTGCTCATCTCCGCGACGTCGATACCGAGCCTGTGCGCCCGCTGGTACAGCGCTTCGACGTGCGCGGCGGTGAACGTGTAGACGGTGTTGATGACGTCGACCTGCTCTTCCCGGTCGCGGATGGCCACCTGCCAGCCCTGACGGAGCGCCATGGGCACCGTCCGGCTGACCGTCACATCCCCGACGAAGCGCTCCCCCTGGATGCCATGCGGCGCCTGTGGCCGCGCCAGCAGCTCGGCGAAGAGGCGTTTCACCTGCTCCGGATACAGGAAGACGTCATCGTCGATGCTCATGAAGTAGCTGGCGCCCTCGTCCCGGGCGAGCTCGAAGCGAAGTCCCGGGGCTCGCCGCCTCGGCTGATCCACGAGGCGGAGGCGCTCGTCGCGCAGGGTCACCCAGTCGGCGATCCTGTACTCGGGGTTGTTGTTGGAGACGATGATGCGGTCGACGAAGTCCGCGCGGAGCAGGCTGCGGACGATGGGCTGCATGTTGTGCAACCGCTTCCACGCCAGGAGGATGACGCAGAGCTTCTGCGGGCCCTCCAGCGAGACGCGCGCGCCGAAGCGGGCATTGTGCTGCCACCGCAGGTAGCGCAGCAGGAAGTGCGTGCGCCAGGGGTACAGGAGAGGGGTGTCGTACTGCGTGGGGTGAAGGAGCGAGTTCGCCAGCTGGAAGAACGGCTGAGGCACCTTCATGTGTCGGAGCTCCACGGTTCAGGGTATAGAACGGCCGGTCCCCGCGAGCCCAGGCGGGACGCTGGTTGGGGCACTTCGGAGGCCGCGTGGCCACAATCCTCTTCGCTCCGCTGCCGCTGGCCGGGCATGTCAATCCCACCCTGAGGCTCGCGAAGACGCTCCGGGCGCGCGGACACCGGGTGGTCTACTGCTCCCTGCCGGATGTCGAAGCCGCGCTCCAGGCAGAGGGCTTCGAGTTCCTGCCCGTCTTCGGTGACATCTTCCCGAAGGGCCTGCTGGCGGAGCTCACGAGCAATGCCTCCCAGCTCCGGGGCCGGGAACTGCGCCGCCTCGTGAGAGATCATGTCCGGCGCCGCAATGCCCTGCTCCAGGCGGCGCTGGACGGCGAATACGACCGGCTGCTCGAGGCCCTCCGCCCGGACCTCGTCCTCTGCGATGACCGGGTCATCGACCTGCCCATCGTGTGTCACGGCCACCGGGTTCCGGTGGCTCGCCTGAACACCACCCTCCCGCCGCATCTGATGCACCTGCTCCCGACAGGCGCGGGAAGGCCGAGGAGTAGCGCGCGAATGAGCGTGCTGCGCTGGGGCGAGGTCCTGCTCGCCCGGCTGGGCTTGGTGCCGCGCTTCCAGGAGTATCACCGGCGGCTCGCGCTCAAGCATGGCTGCCCGATGGAGCCCGTCGGCTTCCCACCCTTCCAGCTCCCGCTCCTGCGAGACCTGGTGCTCTTCCCCGAGGCGTTCGCCACCCCGAGCACTCCCGAGGGGCGGGAGCGCGTCTACCATTTGGGGCCTTCCATCGACCTGGAGCGCCAGGAGCCAGACTTTCCCTGGGAGCGACTCCAGGGGGACCGGCCGCTCATCTTCTTCTCGCTGGGCACCCTGGCCTCCTCCGGTCTGGCACACCAGGTGCTGAACGTGGCGCGTGAGGCAGCGGCACGGCGGCCGGAATGGCAGTTCGTCCTCGCGGTGGGGGCCGCGATCGACCCGACGGAGTTCGACGGAGGTCCGGCCCGCGTGGTGGCCGTGCGGCATGCGCCCCAGCTCCAGCTCCTGCGCAGGGCCGCGGCGATGGTCACCCACGGTGGCTTCAACAGCGTGAAGGAGTGCATCTACTTCGGCGTGCCCATGGTGGCGCTGCCCATGAAGGACGACCAGCCCGACGTGAGCCGGCTCGTCGTGCACCACGGGCTCGGAGTCCAGGGCACCGTGGACGCACTGACAGCCGACACCCTGCTCTCGCTGCTGGGCTCCGTGATGGGCAGTCCGGCCCACGCCCGGGCGCTCGCGCAGATGAGCCTGCGCTTTCGCGAGGCGGAGTCCGCTGAAGCGGATGCGGCCACGCTCGAGAGCTTCCTGCCCCGTCCCCGAGGCGTGAGCGCGAGCGTGGGCTGAGGCTCGCTCCCCACCCGTGAATGGCCGCGGGCGCTCCACGTCAGGAGACGCGCTCGCGCGCGGGGGGGAGCTCGACGGAGGACTCCAGCTTGCCGAAGTCGAGCCGGAGGACACGGTCGGCGACGTGGAAGTACCGGTCATCGTGCGAGATGACCACCACCGCCTTGCCCTTGCGTTTCAGCTCCGGGAGGAGCTCCGTGTAGAACACCTCCTTGAAGGTGGGGTCCTGGTCCGCCGCCCACTCGTCGAAGAGGTAGATGGGGCGGTCCTCGAGGTACGCGGTGAGCAGCGCCAACCGCTTGCGCTGCCCCTGGGAGAGCTCCGTGGTGGACAGGACGCCCTCCTCGACGCGCACCTTCCGCGTCAGCTGGAGCCGCGCGAGGTAGCCCTGCACCTTGGGGAGGTGCTCCTCGGAGACGAGCCCCAGCAGCCGCTCGAAGAGGTGGAAGTCCGAGAACACCGCGGCGAAGAGCTGCCGATACGACTCCTGGGTCGTGGGCGTGACGGGCTGCCCGTCCACGAGAATCTGTCCGGACTCCGGTTGGTACAGCCCGGTGAGCACCTTGGCCAGCGTGGTCTTCCCGCTGCCATTGCCTCCCACCAGGAAGAGCAACTCCCCGGGCTGGAGGCTCAGGTGGATGGGCCCCACCGAGAAGTTCCCGTCCGCCTCCTCCCGGCGATAGGTATGGGTAACGCCCACGAGCTCGACCTTCCGGAAGGAGCTCCGCGTCACGGGCCGGGAGTCGGTGTCCACGCGCGAGCCCGCGGCGGAGTCCTCCAGTGACAGGCCCATCTGCTGGACCTTCATCAACGAGATGTCGCCACGGCCCAGCATGGGCAGGGTCTCCATGACAGCCTGCAAGGGCTGTTGCAGGTAGAGGGCCGCGAGGCAGTAGCCCACCAGCACCGGCGCCTCCACCCAGCCCAGGCCGGGGAGCACGAAGATGAGCGCTCCAAGGAAGACGAAGGACAGGAGCATTCCCAGGCTCCCGGTCGCGGCGAAGGTGTTGCCGATGCGGATCTGGAGGGTCCGCACCGTGCGGGCGGTCTCCTCGACCTCCTCGTGGAGGAAGGCCTGGCGCCGGTCGTAGTGCAGCTTGAGCTCCTTGATGCCCTCCGTGAGGCTTCGGAGCTGCTTGAACAGCGAGTCCTGCAGCTCACGCGTGCGCTGCAGGTCCGAGAAGGCGCCGAGGCTGAGCAGCCGGAAGACGGCCGCGCTCAGCGCGATGAAGCCCAGCAGACCGAGCAGCAGGGGCCAGGACAGCCAGGCCAGGTACACGAGGCAGCCCAGCGCGATGGCGGCGTTGATGAGGAACCGGGGCAGCAGGCCCAGCGCGGTGCTGATGACGAAGATGTCCTCCGTGAGGACGGCCAGCAGACGAGGGATGCCATGCTCCTCCATCTGGCGCAGCGGCGTGGCGACAATCTGGCGGCACAGCCGCACGCGCATCGCGAAGAGCGCATCGCTGTTGATCCGGTTGACGAGGGCCTGGGTGCCGAAGCGCAGCACCAGCGTCAGCCCGCCGAGCACGACGAAGCCCTGGGCCGTGGCGGCGGTGGCCCTGAACTGGGACGCGAGCACATGGTTGATGAGGCCGATGAGCCCCGCGCTGCAGGCCCCGGAGAGCAGCCCGAAGAAGGTCGCCAGGAGGATGCTGCCCCGTGACGTGCGAAGCAGAAGCGCGAGGAGTTTCATGTCCGCCTGACCGGTATCGCCAGGAAGCGCGGGCGTCTCGCCGGAGCGTGCTCACCCGAGCCGTCCAGCACCGAGGCCAACACCCCCAGGTACATCCAGAAGATCAGCGAGATGGAAGCGATCCACAGCGTGTAGTCGAAGAGTGAGTGCAGGAGCACGGCCAGGACGCCCACGAGCAGGGCCCGGCCCAGCGGGCTCTGGCCCGGGGGCCGTGTCGCGCGGGCCAGGAGCATCGCGATGGGCAGCACGAACGCCGCCAGCCCCAGCGGCCCCAGCTCCGCGAGGAGCTGGAGGTACATGTTGTGGGCATGCTCGTTCGCCGCACGCCCCGAGATGCCTGCCGGGTAGAAGTCCCCCACGAACTGGAAGAAGTTGCCCAACCCCACGCCGACGAGCGGGCTCTCGATGACCATCCCGAGCCCTGCCCTGAACAGGAAGTACCGTCCGTCGGAGAGCGCGTTGAGCTGCTCGGGAGTCCGCGTCGCCAGCAGGAAGCCACCCAGGGCCACGGCGCTCACGAGCAGGCCGGCTGCGAGCAGGCGCCCACCGCGGATGGGGCGCGTCACGGTGGGGTGGAAGAAGAGCAGCGAGAGAACCGGCGCCGCGAGGGCCGCCAACCATGCGCCCTGCGAGCGCGAGAGAAAGAGCATCACCACCCCGCCCCCCGCGACGAGGAGGGCCAGCCAACGCGCCATCGGCCACCGAGCGGTGCGGGCAAGCACCACCGCCACGGGAAGGGTCATGAGCAGGTACGTTCCAAACTGGTTCGGCCCCGAGAAGACACCGGTCGCCCGGTTCACGCCGTGGAAGTAGTCGGTCTGGTCGATCTTCCAGAGGATGAAGACGCCGACCAGCAACACCCCGAGCGCCGACCCCAGCAGGAGGATGGCCAGGGGCTCCAGGTCCTCACGGGAGAGGTTCGCCCGCACGAAGCTGAACAGGAGGATCCCCTCCAGGAAGATGAAGAGCTCGCGGAGGGGAAACAGGGGAGCATACGGAGAGGTCCGGAACGCGATGACGGCCGGACCCAGCCCGGAGAGTGAATCTCCGCTGGCCAGCACCCGGGCCGTTGCTGCGGCAGTGGCCGACCCGGTCGCCAGCAGCAGGAACAGCAGCAGCGCGCCATCGACGGGCCCCGCCTCCGGCAGTGACGCCCTGCCCTGTGCGGCCCTGATCAGCCACAGGACGAGAAAGGCCTGGACCGTCATCTCGAGCGTCGGGGCAATCATGTACAGCACGGGGCTCGTCCCGAGCGAAAGGAAGGGCATCGCGAACGCCAGCGCGAAGAAGGGCCGCTTCATCCCGCTACGGGACAGGAGGAACAGCCCCAGGAACACCGCGAGCAGCCAGAACCGCCGGGTGTGCGCGAGCTGGTCCACGATGATCGCCACGAACAGCATGACGAGCAGCGCTGTCGTGGCACGGACCATCGCGCCTCGAGCGCGCGATGGCGCGGCGGAACCGGCCATCAAGGTGTCAATCACGGAGGGAAGTCCTCAAGGAATCAGGGCGCGAGCCTACCTGAATTCCCAGGGACTACCGTAAAACAAGTTTGTGCCGACGAACCAGAAACACCGGTTGTAGCGGTCCCGAACGACGGTGTTGCCGCCGCTGAAGTCAGGAGCCCAAAAAGTCGAAGGCCCTGGAGTCACCGGCTTTCACCGGAAACTCCAGGGCCTTCAGTTGGTCGGGGCGACAGGATTTGAACCTGCGACCACTTGCACCCCAAGCAAGTGCGCTACCAGGCTGCGCTACGCCCCGGCACTGCTGCTGCAACCGCCGTGAAACGGTGCGCCCTTATGCCCCCGCTCGACGCTCAGGTCAAGCAAGAGCAGCAGGCCACCGTGGGAAAACTCACCCTTCCGCGTCTTCCATTCCCTCTTCGTCGAAGTCCTCGCCCCGGGCCTCCGCCGCGTCCGCCGCCGCCTCTTCGCGCGCGTCGATTTCGGCGTGGTTCTCCGGCACCGCCTCGCCGTTGAGAGCGCTCTTCAGCACCTGGCTCGGCCGGAAGGTGAGCACCCGGCGCGCCGAGATCTCGATCTCCTTCCCGGTCTGCGGATTGCGCCCCACGCGCGCCTTCTTCTGGCGCACCTGGAAGTTGCCGAACCCGGAGATCTTGATCTTGTCCCCGCGCTCCAGCGTCTCCTTCAGGGTGTCGAACACGAGTTCCACGATCTCGGCCGACTCCTTCTTCGAGAAGCCGACCTTCTCGTAGACGCCCTCGATGATGTCCGCCTTCGTCATGCGATTCCTCGGGATGCCCTCGGTGCGATGAACGCGCAGGCACTGTTGCAGCCTTGCCGGAGACGTGTCAACCCTCTGACTTCACTCAGGAATTCAGGCTCGCAACGCGGCACCCAGCCGCTGCTTCACCTGCTCGACGATGCGCTGGTGCGCCTCGCTGACCTCCACGTCGGTCAGCGTCCGCTCGGCGGAGCGGTAGCGCAGCGCGTACGCCAGGTTCTTCTGCCCCTCGGGGATGGGCTTGCCCGTGTACACGTCGAACACCTGCGCCTCCTCGACGAGCGGCCTGCCCACCTCCAGGATGACCCGTCGTACCTCGTCGTTCGCCAGCTCCACCGGCACCACCACGGCCAGGTCTCGCAGCACCGCCGGGAAGCGCGGCAGCGGCTGGTACGCGGGCACCAGCTTCGCGGCCGCGTACAGCGGCTCCGTGTCCAGCTCGAAGGCGAACACGCCCTCGGGCAGTCCCAGCGCCTTCACCACGCGCGGGTGCAGCTCACCGATGTGGCCCAGCACCGTGCCGTCCGCCGTCTTCACCTGCGCGCAGGCACGCGGGTGGTACGCCGGGTGCTCTCCGGGCGAGAAGGTGGCGCCCTCCACCCGCAGCGCTTCCAGCACTCCCTCCACCGCGCCCTTCGCGTCGTAGAAGTCCGCCCTCGCGTCCTTCTGTGTCCAGCTCCGGCCGCCGCCCCGCAGGCCCCACACGAGGCCGCCCACGCGGTGCACCTCGCGCGTCGCCGGATGCTGGCCCTGTCCACCTTGCGGGTCCCGGAAGTACGCCCGGCCCGTCTCGTAGATGGTCACCGACTCCACCTGGTGCCGCACGCTGCGCGACAGGTTCTCCAGCAGGCCCGGCAGCAGGCTGGTGCGCATCACCGACTGCTCCGCGCTCAGCGGGTTGAGCAGCGCCACCGGCTGCTCCTTCACGCCCAGCACCTCCAGGCTCTTCGGCGCGACGAACGAGTAGTTCACCACCTCGTCCAGCCCCGCCCCCGCCAGCGCGTGGCGCATGCGCCGCTCGGCCTCCGCGTGCGCGGGCTCCGGCGCCAGCTCCGCCAGGCCGCGCGGCAGCTTCGCGGGGATGTTGTCGTAGCCGAAGACGCGGGCGACCTCCTCCAGCAGATCCTCCTCGCGCTCCACGTCCACGCGCGCCAGGGGCACCTCGTACGTCACCTGCCCCGTCCCCTCCCCCACCGCCTTGAAGCCCAGCGCCGCGAGGATGCGCCGCACCTCCGGCTCCGCCACCGCCACGCCCAGCACCTTCTCCACCCGCGCGAAGCGCAGCGTCACCCGCCGCGGCGGCTTCGGCGCCGGGTACACGTCCACGCGCCCCGGGGCCACCGTGCCACCGGAAAGCTCGGCAATCAGCTGCGCCGCGCGGTCAATCGCCGGCACCACCGCGTCCAGGTCCGCGCCGCGCTCGAAGCGGTGCGACGCCTCGGTGTGCAGCACGTGCCGCTTCGCCGTCCGCCGCACACCCGAGCCCTGGAAGTTCGCCGACTCCAGCACCAGGCGCTTCGTCCCCGGCGTCACCTCGCTGTCGCCGCCGCCCATGACGCCCGCGAGCGCCTGCGCCTGCTTCCCGTCCGCGATGACCAGGTCATCCACGTCGAGCGTGCGCTCCTTGCCGTCCAGCGTGGTGAGCTTCTCGCCCTTGCCCGCCGTGCGGACGACGATTTCCTGCCCACCAAGCTTGTCCAGGTCGAACGCGTGCAGCGGCTGCCCGTACTCCAGGTTCACGTAGTTGGTGACGTCCACCACGTTGTTGATGGCGCGTACGCCGCACGCCTTCAGCCGGTCCTGCATCCACTGCGGCGACGGCTTGATGGTGACGTTCTCCACCACGCGCGCCACGTACCGCGGGCAGCGCTCCGGAGCGTCCACGCGGACCTTCACCTGCTCGGACGCCGGAGTCCCGGACTCCGCCGGCTTCGGCTGGGGCACCTTCAACACGGCACCCGTCACCACGCCCACCTCGCGCGCCACGCCCAGGTGGCTGAGCGCGTCCGGCCGGTTCGGCGTGACATTCACTTCCAGCACCACGTCATCCAGCCCCAGCGCCTCGGCAATGGGGGCGCCCGCCTTCGCGTCGGGGGACAGGATGAGCAGCCCGCTGGACTCCTCGCTCAGCCCCAGCTCCTTCGAAGAGCAGAGCATGCCGAAGCTGTCCACGCCGCGCAGCGCCGCCTGCTTGATTTCCACGCCGTTGGGCAGCTTCGTGCCCACCGTGGCCAGCGGCACCTTGTCGCCGACCTTGTAGTTCTTCGCGCCGCACACCACCTGCAGCAGCGCCGTCCCGCCGATGTCCACCTGCGTGACGGACAGCTTGTCCGCGTTGGGGTGCTGCACGGACTCCTTGATCTGCGCCACCACGACACCGCGCAGACCCTCGCCCGGACGCTCCAGTCCTTCAATCTCCAGGCCCGCGGCGGTCAGCTTGCGCGCCAGCTCGTCCACCGACGGCGGCAGCGCCACGTAATCGCCCAGCCACTTCACCGAAATCTTCACAGGTCCACCCTCTTGCCCAACGGCTGGAACACGGGGGCGCGAGACACAGCCGCCCCCACGGGACTCAGAACTGCTCGAGGAAGCGCGCGTCGTTCTCGAACATCATCCGCAGGTCGTCGATGCGGTAGCGCAGCATGGCGATGCGCTCCACGCCCATGCCAAACGCGTAGCCCGTCACCTCGCCCGGGTCGTACCCCGCGGAGGTGAAGACGTTGGGGTGCACCATGCCGCTGCCCAGCACCTCCAACCACCCCGTCTGCTTGCACACCCGGCACCCCTTCCCGCCGCACGAGGTGCAGGAGATGTCCACCTCCGCCGACGGCTCCGTGAAGGGGAAGAAGGACGGGCGGAAGCGCGTGCGCGTGTCCGAGCCGAAGAACGCCTTCACGAACGCATCCAGCGAGCCCTTCAGCTCGGCGAACGTCACGTCCTTGTCCACCAGCAGGCCCTCCACCTGGTGGAACATGGGCGTGTGGGTGATGTCCGAGTCGCGCCGGTACACCCGCCCCGGCATCACCGCGCGGATGGGCGGCTTGCGGTTGAGCATGTACCGCACCTGCACCGGCGACGTGTGCGTGCGCAGCAGCACCGGGCTGTCCGCCTTCTTCGCGTGGCCCAGCGAGGCCTCCTCCACGTAGAAGGTGTCCTGCATGTCCCGCGCGGGGTGGTCCTTCGGCAGGTTCAGCGCCTCGAAGTTGAAGTAGTCGAGCTCGATTTCCGGGCCGCTCGCCACGTCGAAGCCGAGCCTCGAGAAGGTGCGGACGATTTCCTCCATCGTCCGGGACACCGGGTGCCGGCTGCCCGGCGCCACCGTCCGCCCCGGCAACGTCACGTCCAACCCGGGGCCCTTGAGCTGCGCCGCCAGCGCCGCCTCCTCGGCGCGCTGCACCGCCTCGGCGAGGAGCTTCTCCAGCTCCGCCTTGACGGTGTTGGCCACCTCGCCCAGCGCCCGTCGCTCCTCGGGGGGCAGCTTGCCCATGCCGCCCAGCACTCCGGACAGCTCGCCCTTCTTGCCCAGGTAGCGGACCCGAAGCGCCTCCACCGCGGACACCTCGGACGCGACGCCGATTTCCCGCCGCGCGGACTCCGCCAGCGCCAGCAACCGATCTCGCATGGACTTCCGCCTCCATTCACACGCCTCGTGCGCACTCAGGCGCGAGGCAAAAAAAAGGGCCGCCCCGAAGAGGCAGCCCGTTCACTCACCCGGAAGGGGCGGCCCTGGCTTCAAGCCGCCACCCCATCCGTTTTATTGCCGACCCTCACGGGCCTGGCGTGTGTCTCAGGCCGCCTTCGCGCTGTTGGCGACGGCCGCAAAGCCCGCGGGGTCCGCGATGGCCATGTCGGACAGCACCTTGCGGTTGAGGCCGATGTTCGCCTTGGTCAGGCCGGCAATCAGCTTCGAGTAGGACAGGCCCACCGTGCGAGCGGCCGCGTTGATGCGGACGATCCACAGACGACGGAAGTCCCGCTTGCGCTGCATGCGGTCGCGGCTGGCGTAGTCCAGCGCCCGCTCAACCGCCTGGTTGGCGCGCTTGTAGCAGTTCTTCCGACGGCCGCGGAAACCCTTGGCCAGCTTCAAAATCCTATTGCGACGGCGACGAGCCTTGACACCCTTTTTGACGCGCATGATTCACTCACTCTCGACTGCGTAGTTTGAAGCCTCCCGGTTCAGGCGTACCGCCGCTCCGACGAGGCCACGCGAACTGCCACTCTCACTCAGGCCCCGTAGGGGAACATCTCCTTGATGACCTTCTTCGCGTCCATGTCGCGGAGATGGCCGGTGCCACGGTTGCCGCGCTTCTGCTTCGGCGTCTTGGCGTGCGTGAAGAGGTGCTTGCCAAAGGCCTTGCCATGCTTGACCTTGCCGCTCTTCTTCACATGGAAGCGCTTCTTCGCGCTGCTGCGGGTCTTCAACTTCGGCATCGTCCTGATCCTTCCTCACTCAGTGCCGTCAGCGTGCGGCCTCGGGCGTTGTCAATCCGGGGCCGTGGCAGAAGCCGACAGCCTGTATCACTATTTCGGTTCGGAAGGTGGGGAAGCTGTCGCCTCCGAAGCGACAACCGTCTGGGCGACCACCACAGCGGGTCGCCCCCCACCCTGCCCACCGGCCGGGCGACTCGCGCCCTCCGGCCTCACCCCGTCCACCACCACCTCGTTGGGCCTGCCGGACACCGGCTTGCCCTCGTCCTTCTTCGCCGCCGCCTCGGCCTGCTGCCGGGCCAGCTCCCTCGCCCTCGCCGCCACCTTCGGGTTGGGGGCCAGAATCATGAACATCTGGCGCCCTTCCATGCGCGGTGCCTGCTCCACCACCGCCACTTCCTTCAGGTCCTTCGTCACGTCCTCGAGGATGGCCCCACCCAGCTCCTTGTGCGTGATTTCACGCCCGCGGAACATGATGGTCACCTTCGCCTTGTTGCCCTCCTCCAGGAACCGGCGGACGTTCCGGACCTTGAACTCGTAATCGTGTTCCTCCGTCTTCGGGCGGAGCTTCACCTCCTTGAGGTGAACCACGACCTGCTTCTTCTTCGCTTCGGAGGCCTTCTTCTTCTCCTCGTACTTGAACTTGCCGTAGTCCATGATCTTGCAGACCGGCGGCTTCGCCATCGGGTTGACCTCGACGAGGTCCATCCCCTCTGACTGGGCGCGTTCCAGCGCTGCTTCGATGGGCAATACGCCAAGCTGCTCGCCCCCCGAGCCTACGACTCGGACTTCACGAGCACGGATTCGACGGTTCGTTCTTTGGTCGCGAACGATAGGAGAATCCTCCGAAAGCGCGGCACGATACCCAGGTGGGACGCGGAGTCAAGACCCGCCCGGCCTGGCCGTGCCGCACTGACCGCCCCCTTACGGCAGGGCGCCCTCCTTCGCGAGAAGGGCCTCGAAGTCCTCCAGCTTCATGCTCTTGAGGTCCTCGCCGCCGTACCGGCGCGGCGCCACCCCTCCGGCCTCCACCTCGGTGTCGCCCACCACCAGGGTGAAGGGAATCTTGTGCAGCTGCGCCTCGCGGATCTTCGCGTTGAGCGTCATGCCGCGCTCGTCGAACTCGACCCGGTAGCCCTTCGCCCGGAGGGTGTCGCGCACCTTGCGGGCGTAGTCGTTCTGCCGGTCCGCCACGGTGACGAGCGTCGCCTGCACCGGGGCCAGCCACGCCGGGAAGGCGCCGGCGAAGTGCTCGATGAGGATGGCGGTGAAGCGCTCGAAGGAGCCGAAGATGGCGCGGTGGAGCACCACGGGGCGGTGCGGCGCGTTGTCCTCGCCCACGTAGTTCAGGTCGAAGCGCTCCGGGGCCAGGTAGTCCAGCTGCATGGTGCCCAGCTGCCACCGGCGGCCGATGCTGTCCGACACCGCGAAGTCGATCTTCGGGCCGTAGAAGGCGCCGTCGCCCGGGGCCAGCTCGTACTCCAGGCCCAGCGACTCCAGCGCCGCCTTGAGGCCCGTCTCGGCGCGGTCCCAGAGGGAGTCATCCCCCAGCCGCTGCTCGGGGCGCGTGGACAGCTTCACCGCGTAGGTGAGCCCCACCGCCTTGTAGACGCGATCCAACAGCTTCACGAAGCGCCGCACCTCGTCGGTGATCTGGCTCTCCATGCAGTAGATGTGGGCGTCGTCCTGGGCGAACTGGCGCACGCGGGTGAGGCCGCCGAGCGCGCCCGCCGCCTCGTTGCGGTGCAGCACGTCCTGCGTGTGGAAGCGCAGCGGCAGGTCGCGGTAGCTGTGCTTCTTGAAGCCGTAGAACAGGTGGTGCGACGGGCAGTTCATCGGCTTGAGGGAGAAGTCGTGCTCGCCGGACTCGCTGTCGAGCACCAGGAACATGTTCTCCTTGTACTTGCCCCAGTGGCCGCTCGTCTCCCACAGCCCCTTGTTGAACATCAGGGGCGTCTTGATCTCCACGTAGCCATCCTCGGCGGTGAGGTGGCGCATCCAGTCGGAGAGCGTCTGGTAGAGCGCGGTGCCCTTGGGCGTCCAGAAGGCCGCGCCCGGCGCGTACGGGTGGAAGTGGAAGAGGTCCAGCTCCTTGCCCAGCTTGCGGTGGTCGCGCTTCTTCGACTCCTCGATGCGCGTCAGGTACTCCGTCAGCGCCTTCTTGTCGAAGAACGCCGTGCCGTAGACGCGCTGGAGCATCGGGTTGCGGTGGTCGCCGCGCCAGTAGGCGCCGCTGGACGAGAGGATCTTGATGACGCCGATCTTCCCGGTGCTCGGGGCGTGGGGCCCCAGGCAGAAGTCCACCCAGTCGCCGTGCGTGTAGAGGGTGAGCGTCGTGGCGCCCTTGGCGGCGATGTCCTTGACGATCTCCACCTTGAACTTCTCGCCCTTCTCCTCGAAGAGGCGCACCGCCTCGTCCATGGAGATTTCCGTGCGGACGAAGGGCACGTCCTGCTTCAGCTCGGCATTGGCCGCCGCTTCGATCTTCTCCAGCTCCTCCGGCGTGAAGGGCTTCTCGCGGAAGAAGTCGTAGTAGAAGCCCTCCTCCGTCGCGGGACCGATGGTCACCTGCGTGCCGGGGAAGAGGCGCTGCACTGCGCTGGCCACCACGTGGGCGGCGTCGTGGCGGATGAGCTCCAGGGACTCGGGGCTCTTCGGCGTGAAGATCTGGAGCTTCGCGTCCTCTTCCAGCTTCCGGGCCAGGTCCATGTCCTGGCCGTTGACCCGGGCGAAGAGAGCGGCCTTCGCCAGGCCCGCCCCGATGCTCTCACGCACGAAGTCCGCGATGGTGGTGCCCCGGGCGGTCTGCTTCTGGCTGCCGTCGGGGAGCGTCACCGTGATCATTTCGGCCATGCGAGACCTCAGGAAAAACCGCGGGCGGCAGGCTCTTGAGAAGCCGTGCCGCCCGCGGGATGAAACCTCTACTGAGTTGGGTCGTAGTGGGATCGAACCACTGACCCCTACCGTGTCAAGGTAGTGCTCTACCGCTGAGCTAACGACCCGTCGTTTTGAAGCGCGGGCGGGAATAGCAGCGGGCTCCCGCGGCTGTCAAGGAAACACGGAGGGCATTTCACCTCTTCCCGTCCAGCAGCACGCGGACGCGATTCATCACCACGTCGAACATGGCCGGGGTGAGCCGCCCCGTCTGGGTGTTCTGTTGGCTGACGTGGTAGCAGCCCATGAGCGTCCGCCCGTCCGGCAGCAGCACCTCCGCCCCATGGCCGAAGGCGGGCCGGGGCGAGCCCACCATGACGCCGGTGCGGTCCAGGGAGGCAAGCGCGGCGTTCCACCCGATGGCCCCCAGCGCGAGCAGCACCCGGGCGGGCAGCAGGGCCATCTCCCGGTCCAGGAACGGGGCGCACCGGGCCAGTTCCTCGGGCAGGGGCTTGTTGTCCGGCGGGGCACAGCGGGCCGCCGCCACGATGAAGGCGTCCTTCAGCGCGAGGCCGTCGTCCCGGTGCTCACTCGTCGGCTGGTTGGCGAAGCCCGCCCGGTAGAGGCCCGCGAAGAGGAAGTCGCCCGAGCGATCTCCGGTGAACATCCGCCCGGTCCGGTTGGCCCCGTGCGCCGCCGGCGCCAGACCCACGATGACCAGCCGCGCCCCGGGGTCCCCGAAGCCCGGCACCGGCCGGCCCCAGTAGTTCCAGTCGCGGTAGGCCCGGCGCTTCACCCTGGCCACCTCCTCCCGCCACTCCACCAGCCGGGGGCAGGCCGTGCACGCGACGATTTCCTTGTGCAGCTTCTCGAGCTTCGTCACTCCGGGCTCCCGTCGCCCCCACCCGTCACCGCGAGGAGGCCTCGCCCGTATATAGCGACGTGCGCCGGTAGCGCTGCACCACCACGCGCAGCACCACCTTGAGGATGGCCGACACCGGCACCGCCAGGAGGATGCCCACGAAGCCGAACAGCTCGCCAAAGGCGAGGATGGCGATGATGACCGCCACCGGCGCCAGGCCCACCTTCTCACCCACGATGCGCGGGGTGATGACCAGGCCCTCCAGCAGCTGTCCGACGACGAAGGTGCCCGCCACCGCCGCGAGCTGCCAGGGCCCCTGCCACGACAGCATCAGCCCCACCAACGACAGCAGGATGCCCACGCCCGTGCCCAGGTACGGCACCATGTTGCCGAACCCGGCAATCCCCCCGATGACGATGGCCATGTCGATACCCGCCAGCGACAGCCCCACCGCGTAGATGGCCGACAGCACCGCGCCCACCGTGAGCTGCCCGCGCACGAAGGCGGAGAGCACCTCGTCCACCTCCGCGAACCGGCGGGCCACCAGCGCCACCGTGCGCCGCGGGAGCAAGTCGCGCACCATGCCCGTCAGCCGCGGGTAGTCCTGGAGGAAGAAGAAGGCCAGCACCGGCACCACCGACAGGCCCAGCAGCGTGGCCACGAAGCGCGCCGTGTTGCCCGCGAAGCTCGCCAGGATTCGAGCCGCCGCGGGGCCCGCGCTCTGCGCCAGGTCCGACGCCTGCTGGCCCAGCTCCGCGGTGCGCTGCCGCACCAGGTCCGGCAGCGAGCGCCCCAGCAGCGCCTCCACGTGCGGCACCACCTGCGTGCTGCCCCGGCGGAAGAAGTCCGGCAGCTTCGCAGCCTCTTCGCGGAACACCGGCACCAGGTACAGCACCGCACCCGCCGCCAGCAGCGTGCCGCCCACGAAGACGAGCGTCGTCCCCCACGTGCGGTCCAGCCCCCGCTTCTCCAGGGCCGTCACCATCGGGTTGAAGATGTAGGCCCCCGACAGCGCCAGCAGCACCGGCACCGCCACCCCGCCGAACACGGAGAGCAGCGCGAACACCAGCCCCAGCGAGCCCACCATCACCGCGGACCACCACAGGTCGATGCGCCGCGCCTCCACCTCGGAGAGCCCCACCTCGGGCACGGGTGCCATGACGCCTGCCGCCGGTGGAGCGCTCGGCTGCCCGGCCGCTGCGGGGGCATGTGGGGCCGCCACCGCGTGGAGCACGGGAGCGGGTGGAACGGCGGGCCCGGCGACGGGATTCACGGCGGCGGGGGCACCAGGTTTCCTGCGGCGTCCGATGGCGAGCTCCTCTTCTGGTCCGGGCTACGGCTTCTTCAAGCTGCGATTGCGCTTCACGAAAGCGCCGAAATCATCGTTGACCCGCTTCGAGTCCAACCCCGTGACGGGTCCCACCTTCTCGCCCACCACGATCTGCCGGTTCTTTTGCAGTTGGCGGACGACTTCTTCCCACTCCTCCAGGGTGACTTCCTGGGGACCGGGGACCTCCACGCGCTCGCCGGGCTTCGTCCCCGCGTCCGCGGAGTCCTTCGGCTTCGGCACGCGAGCCACCACCTGCACCAGCCCCGTGTACACCTGCACCACCGTGCTCGGCGACAGCGCGCCCGTGATGACGGGCGTCGCCACGTCCACGCGCAGCACGGTGCCGCGCACGCCCGCGACGGCCCGGTCCGTCTTCACCTCGAACTTCGCCTCCGAGCCGGACAGCGCCTTCTTCACCTCGGCCCACACCTTGCCCAGCTTGAGGTAGCCCGAGAAGCTCTTCCGCTCCTGGCCGGCGAACTCGGCCTCGGTGATGACCAGTTGGCTGCCCGCGCTCAGCATCAGCACGCTGCCGTCGTTGAGCTCCAGCTTCACGCCCGACTTCGGCTCCACCTCCAGCGTGTCCTTCTGTTCAATCTCCGCACCGGACTCGAGCGGCTTGCGCTCCGCGCCCTCCGGCGTTCGCCACGCCGTGCCCTCCACCGTCACCACGCGGCCCACGGCCGCCGCGGCGAGCCCCGGCATGAGCATCAGCACCGCCGTCACCAGCGCCTTCGGAAACCACCTGTCCCATCGCGTCACGGAGCACCTCCGCCAGGGGCCACCGCGGTGCGGAGCTGGATGGTCAGCCTCGCCCGGGCCCCGCTGGGCTCGTAGTACGTCGTGTACGGCCAGAAGCCCTGCTTCTTCACCTCGATGTGGTGCAGCCCCGCGCCCACCCGGAGCGACCTCGGAGATCCGGTGAAGTCGCTGCACAGCCCCTGAAGGACGCCGTCCAGGTACACCTCCGCGTCCACCGGCTCGCAACGCAGCGCCAGATTCCCACTCGGCGTCTCCGCGGCCGCCATCAGCTCGCGCGCCCTCGCCACGGAATCGGGCTCCCTGGGCCCCGCACACCCGCACGCCACCACCGCCGCTGCCAGCCAGACACCCCGCATCAACGCGCCAGCGTCAGCTCGACGGTGTTGCTCGTCACACCCGTCACGCTGGCCTTCGTCGCGGGCTTGCCGCCGAGCGCCGTCGTGAGCTTCTGCTGGAAGGCCGCCTCGCCGAGCGCGTCGGCCAGCGCCTCTGTGCTGCCCAGGTAGCGCAGGTCGAATTGGATCTGCCCCTTCTCGAAGTTGCCCTGCTTCACGTCGCTGATGCCATGGATGGTCCGGGTCAGCACGTCCTTGAAGGTCTTCACCGCCTTGAAGTCCGCCAGGCCCTGCACCTTCATCACCACCGTGGCGCCGTTCTGCTCCGCCTGGGAGAGGTAGTCCACCACCGCCTTGCGGACGTCCGCGACGAGGGTCTTCCCGCGGCGCTGGGCAATCTGGAACGACGTGCGCTCATACGAGATGAGCGGGCTCCCCGAGCCGAGGCTGTCCGGACCGCTGTCGAACTTGTCGGCCAGCCGGGCGATCTGCGTGCCGGAGTCCGTCGCGAACACCGAGAGCTCCCACTCGCCGGAGACCAGGTAGACGTCCTTGAGCTGCCCCTGGAGCGTGGCCGCGTTCCCGCTCGACTTCTCGTGGCGGAACGTCACGGTGCCGGTGATGACGTAGTCGGCGACCTTCAGCTCCTGGATGACCTTCTTGTCCGGCGTGGTGAGCGACACCCCCGAGGACAGCTCCAGCTTCCCCGCCGCGAAGGACGGGTCGATCATCCGCCAGCCATCCTTGCTGAACGAATCCGTGAGCACCTGGGTCAGCACCGCGCTGCTGGTGATGACCTTGTCCGGAGTGACGGCCTGCTCCTGCAGGACGATGAGCATCCGGCTGTTGCCCATGCGGCGGATCAGCGCCTGCACCGCCTGCAAATCCTTGTCGAGCTGGGCCGTCGCCACCTCCGCGCGGACCTTCACCTTCGCGACCCCACCCTCCTCCTTGCGTTCGAGCACCTCGTGCGTGCGCACGTAGCCGGCGCTCCGGGTGAAGATGCGGTCGCTCACGAGCTGGCTGTTGGCCGTGAGCGTGTCCGAGGACACCAGCACCCCGGCCACCTGCTCCACCGCCTCGCGCAGGGCGGCGCTCTTCGCCTCGGCGAAGGCCTTGTCCTTGTTGCCGTCGACGATGGCCGCCTCGCCCGTCACTTCCTTCGTGACGGTGGCGGGCGGAGGCGCCGCGGCGAACGCCACCGAGGCCAGCAGCAGGGACAGCGCGGTCAGCTTCAGGGACATGGCCGGCCTCTCGGGAGCGCTACTGGGTGACGATGACGACCCGGCCCTCGGCCAGGAAGCGCGTGTTGACCTCGGTCAGCGCCTTCGCGTCGTCCGAGGCGAGCACCAGGTCCGAGCCCTTCAGCCCCGTGGCCTTCACCACCAGCGGCTTCTCTCCCACGAGCGTGGCCTTCTTCGCCGCCTCGAGGCTGTCGAACCAGGCCGCCACGCCCGAGGTGGCGCGGCTCTCGTCGGAGAGCGCCGCCGCCCCGTAGAGCGCCTTGCCGGAGCCATCCAGCAGCCGGGGCGCCAGCATGGGCTTCATGCCCAGGCCTCGTGCGTCCACCACCAGCCCCGTGTACTTCTTCGCGCCCTCGGCGTTGAGCGTGATGACCGTGTCCGGCGCGGGCGTCACCAGCGACGCGGTGATGGCCGCGAGCGGCACCTCCACGTCCACCTCCACTCCGCTGTCCGAGAAGTAACGCTTGGCCACGACCTTGTAGCCGCGGATGGCGCCCTCCACGCGGCCTCGCACCTCTTCACGGGACATCTCGTCCCCGACGGTGCGGACGGCGCTGAGCTGGATTCCGCGCGCCTGCTCGAGAAGGTTGCGGAACGCGTCCATCTTCGCGGCCCGCTCCGCGCCCAGCCGCGCCTGCGCCGGGTTGGCCGCCTTCAGATCCGGTGCTCCGGCTCCGGTGGCCCGTAGGACCTGGCCCTCCCAGTTGACGCCGGGACTCGTGGGCCGTGCGACTTCAGCCGCGGCGGCCGGTGACGGGGCCTTCGCTTCCTTGCCCTGGCCCAGTGCCGTCAGCGGCACGGCCAGCAACATCCCCCACAGCGAACGCCTCACGGGAAATCCTCCAGTCCTCACCCGACTTCTCGGGTAGACACAGGACAGAATGATCCACCATTGAAAGGGCCCGCTTCCAACGAAGTCAAGGCACGCCTCCGGGCGCACCGCGACGCGTCAGTGCTCGTTGCCGTGTCGGTCGACGTAGGCGTCGATCATCTTCCGGTGGCGCTCGGTGAGGAGCGTGAAGCGGACACCCGAGCGCTCGCGCTTCGCGGAGGCGGCCTCCACCCACTCGCGCACCACCTCGCCCTCGGCGTAGATGATCTCCTCCGAACCGGGCAGCTGGAACTGGAGACCGACGCGCTTCGCCTCGTGCTGCGGCTCGAGCAGGCGAGCGAGGCTCACTCCCTCCTGGCTGATGTCCGCGGCCCGCGACATGTACGGAACGCCGCCCATGTACTTGTTGAGGTAGATGTCGAGGGGCGCCCGCCTGGCCTTCCGCTTGTCGCTCATCGCTCCGTCGCCTCCGGTAGTGCAACAGGCCGCTTCGGGGGTGAAGCAACCTGGATTCACAGTAGAGGCGCGCGATGAACTCGCAAGAAAACGACCGGCCCTCCGCGGACCAGGCTGCGGAGCATGCGCCGTCTGTGCTTCCTCGCTGCATTCTTCGCGTTGCATTGTGTGCCCCTATAGTTCCCCGGTTCCCATGAAAGGCAAACGCATGCGATCGATGTGGATGGCGGCCCTGGTGCTGGCGCTCGGCGCCCCCGTGGCCCACGCGCAGACCTCCAAGCCCGCGGCCAAGACGCCCCCGGCGACACCGGCTCCGGCCGCCACGCCGGCCCCGGGCGCACCGCCCGCGCTCGAGTCCGAGGACGCGAAGACCATCTATGCCCTCGGTGTCTCCGTGGGGAAGGACCTGTCCTTCTTCGCGCTGACGCCCGAGGAGGTGCAGATCCTCCAGCGCGGCATCGCCGACAGCATCTCCGGCACCGCGGCCAGTGTGGACCCGAAGGAGTACGCGCCGAAGATTCAAGCGCTCGCGAAGTCCCGGCAGGCACAGGCCAGCGCCGCCATGCTGGTGCGCGCCGCGAGGGAGCCCGGTGCCGTGAAGCTCCCCTCCGGCGTCATCTACCGTGAGACACAGCCCGGCACCGGCCGCAGCCCGCGCCCCACCGACACCGTGAAGGTCAACTACGAAGGCCGGTTGCTGGACGGCACCGTCTTCGACACCTCGGCCAAGCGCGGCATCCCCGTGGAGTTCCCCCTCAACGGCGTCATCCCCTGCTGGACCCAGGGCGTCGCGAAGATGAAGGTGGGCGGCAAGGCGAAGCTCACCTGCCCCGGCGACACGGCCTACGGCGAGCGCCCGCCCCCGGGCTCGCGCATCCCGCCCAATGGCGTTCTCGTCTTCGACGTGGAGTTGGTGGACATCCCCGGCGACACCTCGAAGCCGTAGCAACGACACCGGGCTCCGGAGAGGTACCGGAGCCCGGGCGTCTTCCTACTGTTTCAGCGCGGCCTCGGTGGCGTGCAGGAGCGCATCCGCGCTCACCGGCGCGCCCGTGGCGTGAATCATCCACTGGTCCGGCGTCACCGCGCCGTAGGTGGCCATCCGCTCGAACTCCGCGCCCAGCGGGCCGTGGGTCCTCAGGTGTTCCTCGATCTGGAACGCGATGAGGTGCCCCAGTGGATAGTCCGGCAGGTAGAGCGGGTAGCTGATCATGTGGCTGTAGATGCCCAGCAGCGGCGTGCCCTCCGCGCCCAGCACCGGCGCGTAGTAGCGGCTCCACACGTCCCGGGAGATGGTCACCACCGCGTCGCGCAGCTCCGCGGGCTTCGCGTCCGGGTGCGCGTACATCCAGTGCCACACGGCCATGTCCACCAGCGCCACGCCGGCAATCTCCCACGTCTGCCAGAAGTCGTTCAGCACGCGCTCACGCTCGGCCGCCGCGTCCGGCTTCCCCAGCCCCAGCAGCTCCAGATCACGCGCCTGGAACACGAAGGCCAGCGCCTCCGTGAAGGCGCTGTTGGGCACGCCCGTGAGCAGCGTGTGGTCCACCGAGTAGAGGCTGAACACCTGCTCCACGTTGTGCCCGAACTCGTGCACCGCGATGTTGTAGCCCTTGTAGTTCATGCCTCCCTTCTCCACGCGCGTGCGCAGGCGCGGGAAGTCGCCCCGCCGCAGCGCCTGCTGCGCATGGCCCGCCCCGCGTGACGCGTCGACCTGGATGCGCGCCGCCAGCCAGCTCGCCTTCTCCCGCGTGAAGCCCAGCCCCTGGAGGATGCGCGGCATGTCCTTCGCGAAGGCCGCCGCCGTGGGGTAGCGCTTGCGCGTCAGCGCATCCAGCTCCGACTCCGGCCGCTTCCCGCCCGGCTTGAAACCCGGGTACCACAAGTCCTGGGGACCCAGCTTCCGCCCCAGCCGCGCCTCGATTTCCTTCGCCACGCGCGGCACCACCGGCGACTCCAGCACCTGTGTGAGCAGCGCCTTCACGCGCTCCTCCGGAATCTCGCGCATCAGCTCGAAGCTGCGCGCAATCCGCGTGGGTGCCACCGGCGAGTACGGGTCCGCCTTGCGCCCCGCCTGGAAGACGGCCAGCAGGTGCGCATAGCGCGTGTCCGGCTCCGGATCCGTATCCGGCTTCGCCTCGCGCGCGGGCGCGTCTTCCTCCACCGTCTCCGGCGGCGCCACCGTCACCGCGTTGGTGAAGGGGTCCCAGTCCAGCCTCGGATTGTCGATGACGGCCGCGGGAATGGTCTGCGTGACGATGCGCTCCATCACCTGGAGGATCATCCGCTGCTTCGCCAGCCCGTTCGGGTCCGTGTAGTCGCCCTTGAGCTCGTCGCGCAGGTTCCAGTGGGTGATGAGCCGCAGCCCCTTCGGGAAGGGCCGGTTCCCCTGCGCATCCACCAGGTGGTGCATCCAGACGTTGTACTCGGCGATGTAGAGGCCGGCCGCGGCGATGACTCGCGAGGACTCCTGCTCGATCTCCGCCGGCACGCGCCGGTTGAAGCGCGACGCCAGCTTCGACTCCGCCCACTGCCGCCGCGTCCACTTCGAGCCCTGCTCCACGCGCTCGGCCAGCGTGGTGAGCGGGAAGTTGAGCAGCACCACGAAGCCCACCTTTGCCCGGAACAGGTCCGAGGTGACGTTGGCGGACGGGTCATACGAGGCCAGCAGCGGCTCCACCGGCAACAGCGGGCCCAGGTCCAGGTCCGAGTACCACTGCAGCTCACGGCCCAGTTCGTTCATGTGGCCGTCGAGCTGTTCGAACAGCCGCTCCAGCCGCGCGAAGGTGGCGTCCAGCGCCTTCGCGTCGGACAGGAACTGCTCGCGGATGAAGGCCGCCGCGTCCCCGTCCTGCTCGCTCCACAGCGCCAGCACCTGGTCCACGCCGCGCTCGATTCGCGCGCGCTGCGCCTCGCCATGCTTCGCGACCAGCTCCGCCTTCAGCGCGGCGACGTCGAACGAGGGAGGCTTCATCGCTGGCTCCTGGGACGACACGGCGGGAGTCGCCGGAGGTGATGGCTGCACGGCGGGCGCATCCGGCACGGGCCGTGGGGTGGAGCAGCCGAGCATGGCCAGCAGGGGCAGCAGGTGGACGCGCGGGGCGCGAGGCTTCTTCGGAGTGGGCACGTTGGGAAGCTCCAGAAACACGAAGGGCCCGACCCTCGACGGGCCGGACCCCCATGATGCATCAGGAAGTCGTTCGAACGACGCCCGACTCAGGCGGCCGCGCGGACGTTCTGCGCCTGCAGGCCCTTGGGGCCGCGGGTGACCTCGAACTCCACCTTCTGGCCCTCGGCCAGGGTGCGGAAGCCATCCATGTTGATGGCGGAGTGGTGGCAGAACACGTCCTCACCACCACCGTCCTGCGTGAGGAAGCCGAAACCCTTCGCATCGTTGAACCACTTCACGGTACCGGTAGCCATTTGCTCTCTTGTTCTTTCGTCACGGACGCGAATATCCGTCGTCCGGTCTGATGAGTGAACCCGCCAGGACCCGCGCAACTTAAGCGCGGGTCCCGGGCGAGTCCACCCGGGAGACTGCTACCAGCCGCACTTCTGGCCCTTGTTCTGCGTCTGGAGCCAGGTGCGCAGCGGGCTGAAGTAGTCCAGCAGCGCGGTGGCATCCATCTGCCGCGTGCCCGTCATGGCCTGGAGCGCGTCCGGCCACGGCTTGCTCGCGCCCAGCTCCAGCATGGCCTGGAGCCGCTTGCCGGCTTCCTTGTTCCCGTAGACGGAGCACTCGTGCAGCGGGCCCTTGTAGCCGGCGGCCTCGCACATCGCCTTGTGGAACTGGAACTGGAGGATGCGCGCGAGGAAGTAGCGCGTGTACGGGACGTTGGCGGGCACGTGGTACTTCGCGCCCGGGTCGAAGTCCTCCTCGGTGCGCGTCACCGGCGCGGCCACGCCCTGGTACTTCTCGCGCAGCGTCCACCAGGACTTGTTGTAGTCCGCCGGCTGGATGCGGCCGGAGAACACCTCCCAGCGCCACTGGTCCACGAGCAGGCCGAACGGCAGGAAGGCCACCTTCTCCAGCGCGTCCTTGAGCTGGAGGTTGATGAGGTTCTTGTCGTTCTTCGGCACCGACTTCAGCAGGCCGATCTGCTGGAGGTACGCGGGGGTGATGCTCAGCGTGAGCGCGTCGCCGATGGCCTCGTGGAAGCCGTCGTTGGCGCCGGACTGATAGAGCACCGGCAGCGTGTAGTAGTACGTGTAGTAGTAGTTGTGGCCCAGCTCGTGGTGGATGGTGATGAGGTCCTCCTCGGTGGGCTTGATGCACATCTTGATGCGCAGGTCGTTCTCGTAGGTGACGTCCCACGCGCTGGCGTGGCAGACGACCTCGCGATCCCGCGGCTTGGTGAACTGCGAGCGCTCGAAGAAGGTCTGCGGCAGCTCCTTGAGGCCCATGGAGGTGAAGAACTTCTCACCCAGCTTCACCATGCGCAGGGGGTCATAGCCCTGCTTCTTCAGCTCGGCGTCCACGTCCAGGCTGGCCTGGCCGGGGAAGGGCTCCACCAGCGGGTAGATGTTGTTCCACTCCTGCGCCCACATGTTGCCAAGCAGGTGCGCGGGGATGGGCCTGCCGGCGGGCACCCTGCTCTCGCCGTACTGCTTCGCGAGGCGGCCGCGCACGTAGCAGTGCAGCTCGTCGTAGAGGGGCTTCACCTGGCCCCACAGGCGCTGGGCCTCCTTCTCGAAGTCGGCGGGCGGCATGTCGTACGCCGAGCGCCAGAGCGTGCCCAGGTCGTTGAAGCCGATGTCCTGCGCGCCCTCGTTGGAGATGGACACCAGGCGCTCGTACAGCGGGCGCATGGGGCGGGAGATGCCGTGCCAGCCCTGCCACGCGTCCAGCAGCTCGTCGTAGTTGCGGCTCTCCGCGAGGACGTCGGACAGCACCTCCAGGTCGCGGCACTTCCCCTTGCCGTCCTTGCCGCAGTACTTGCCCTTGCCGTACATGCCCTCGAGCTTCGCGGCGATGGCGGCCAGCTCCGCGCGCTTCTGCGCGTCCGACGGCGCGGGCAGCGACTGGGACACCTTGAGCAGGTGCAGCATGCGCGCGGAGTCCGCGTCCATCTGCACGCCCTCGAAGCGGCGCGCGCCCTTGATGGCGCCGTTGACGTACGCCAGCACCTCTTCGTTGATGGTGGCGGCGTTCCGCTCGGTGTCGTCGGTGATGTACGTGTTCTTGATCCACTCGGCGGTGGCCTGCTTCGTCCACAGCTTCTTCAGGTCCGCGTTGACCTTCTCGGCGAACTGCTTCGTCTCGTCGGGCGTGGCCTGGGACGTGGCGGCCGCCGGCTGAGCGGCGGCGCCAGCCTGGGAGGCAGCGGCCTGGGGCGCGGACTCGCCGGTGGCCGGGGTCTCACGCGTCACTTGCGAGTCCTGGGCACAGCCCAGGAAGGCGGGCAGCGCCACGGCCGCGAGGACCGTGCGCAGCAGGGGGTGCAGGGAGGTTTTCCGGGTCATGGGGGCGGACCGTAGAAGAACCGCCGCCCGATGACACCCCGAAAGATAGGACTCCGTGGGGAGTCCACCACCCGCCAGTTCTGGCACGGCGCGTCGGCCGCGCCCTCACGGGCGGCAGGCGAGCACTCCGGCTCCACCCTCCCCCGCGCCCATGCCGCGTTACAGCTTCCCTCCATGCTGCTGGGACACACCCAGGACCCGCTCTGGCCCGCCCCCCAGGAGGCGTTGGAGGACGCCCGCCTCTTCCTGCGCGAGCAGTCCGGGCGGCGCGTGCTGGTGGCACCCCACACGGACGTGGACGGCCTCACCTCCGGCGTGCTGGCGCTGCGCGCGCTGGAAGCGGTGGGCGCCCGCCCGCTGGCACGAGTTCCCGGCAAGGGAGAACACGCCCACTCACCGGCCTTCCAGGAACGGCTGCGCACCGGCTCGCACGACGCGCTGGTGGTGCTCGACATGGGCAGTCGCGGAGCGCCCATCATTCCCGAGTTGCCCACGCTCGTGGTGGACCACCACGCGTCCGACGCCTTCCCGCCGGGAGCGCACGTGCTGACCGCGCACGAGCATGAGCCCATCGCCAACAGCAGCCTGCTGACGTACGTGCTGGTGTCTCCGCTGGTGGTGCCCGGGCCGCTGGAGTGGCTGGCGGTGCTGGGCACGGTGGCGGACCTGGGGGCGACGGCGCCGATGCCGTTCCTCAAGGACGCGCTCAAGCGCGCTGGGCGCAAGGCGGTGACGGAGTCCGTGGCGCTGCTGAACGCGGCACGGCGCTCGTCGCGGTTCGCCGCCCCGCAGGCGCTGGAGGTGCTGCTGCGCGCCGGGAGCGCCGCGGACATCGCCGAAGGGCGCGTGCCCGGCGTGGACGTGCTGCACGACTGCCGGCTGGAGGTGCAGCGCGAGGTGGCCCGGTGCGCGAAGACGCCACCGCGCTTCGCGGGCAACGTGGCGCTGCTGCTGTTCAGCTCCGAAGCACAGGTGCACCCGCTGGTCGCCGTGCGCTGGGCGCAGCGGCTGCCGGAGCACATCGTCATCGCCGCCAACGCGGGCTACCTGCCGGGCCGGGTCCACTTCGTCATGCGCAGCCGTGCGCCCGTGGACCTGATTGCCTTCCTGAAGGGGTTGGACCTGCCACCCATGGGCGAGGAGTTCGCCAACGGCCACGCGCGAGCCACGGGAGGCAGCCTGTCGCGGGAGGACTTCGTCCGCTTCGCCGACGCGGCGGGCTTCCGCGGGCTGCGCACCTTCGACGTGGAACGCCGGGGCGTCTTCCCCGGCTGATGCGGTATGACGGAGGCGTGATGCCCCGTCCGCGCCTCCTCATCCCCGCCCTCGTCGCCCTCGTCTCCCTCTCCGCCTGTGACTCCACGGAGCCCGAGCCGGAGCCGACGTCCCCGGGCTGCGAGCAGTTCGACTTCCCCCTGTCCACGCAGACCGCGGCGAGCCACGTCGCCTCGTGCAGCAGCAGCGCGTGCGGATCCGGGGACATTCCGTCGGAGAACCCGCCGCGCTCCGGCTTTCACTGCGGCAGCGTGGCGCGCTGTGGCGTGTACACCGAGTCCATCTCGCGCTGCCTCTACATCCACAACCTGGAGCACGGGCACGCGGTGTTCCTCTACAACTGCCCGGAAGGCTGCCCGGACGAGGTGGCGAAGCTCGAGGCCGCGGCGGCCTCGGTGGCGGCGGGCTCCAATGGCGTCCGTCGCGCGCTGGTGGCGCAGGATCCGCTGCTTCCGAACCGCGTGGCCGCGCTGCTGTGGCGGCGTGCGTACGTGACGGACACCGCGGACCCGGAAGCCCTGCGGTGCCTGCTGGAGCACCAGGACGTTGACGCCCCCGAGCCGGGCCTCGCGTGCCCCGGTCTCTGAGCCGGCATCCTCCAAAGCACACCTGGCCCGACCTCCGCTCAGCGAGGCCCCCCGTCTGACAGCGAACGTCTCCGCGGGCGGATGAATGTCCGCTCGCCCTGCGTCGTCAGGAGCAGGTGTTCGGCCGCGGGCTCATGCGGCAGGCGAGGCGGTTGGAATGTCGGCACCTGCCCCGGCGGGCGGCGTGCGAAGCGCCCGCCGTTTGTAATCCAGGGTGCCATGAGAACGAACCTCCGACGCGCCCTCACGGCGCTGCTGACGCTCTTCGCCGTCGCCTCCGCTCCCGCGCTCGCGCAATCCACGAGTGGCGTGCAGGGGCCCGTCCCCACGGGTCTCCCCAACCGGCTGCTCGTCGGTCTCTTCGAGGAGGCCGGGCAGAGCTGGATGCGTGACAGCGGCGTGCCCTGGGACGTGCGCTACCGGTACTTCACCAAGGGCTGGGTGGATAACTGGGGCTGGGGCCCGTACGACGGCGCCTGGGGTGCGACGTTCATGCAGGAGTCCTTCACCCAGGGCTATGTCGCGGCCCCCGTCTTCTATCAGCTCTTCTCCGAGCCCGGCGGTGGCGAGGGCGAGTCGCTCGCCAAGGTGCAGAACGCCACCACCATGCGCAGCTACTTCAACGACGTGAAGCTGCTGATGCAGCGCGCGAAGGAGCACGGCAAGCCCGTGCTCGTGCTCATCGAGCCGGACGCCTTCGGCCTGCTCCAGTTCCAGACGAACTCGAATCCCAACGCGTACGCCGCGGTGGCGGCCACCGGCCTGCCCGAGCTGGCGAGCCTCCCCAACACCGTCGCGGGCTGGGGCCAGGCGTTCCTCCAGATGCGCAAGGCCGTGGGCGCCAACAACGTCATCCTCGGCATCCACGTGTCCGCGTGGGCCAGCGGCAAGGACATCTCCTGCTGCTCGGTGACGGACCCGCTCCAGCCCGAGGTGGACAAGGTCGTCAACTTCCTCAAGCCGATGGGCCTGGGGCCCAACACCACCGGCGCCACCTACGACGTGCTCGTGGGAGATCCACTCGACCGCGACGCGGACTTCTACAGGCTGACGCGCGGGCAGGAGGTCTGGTGGGACGCGAGCGACCTCGCCTCCATCTCCTCGCGCTCCTTCAATCGCTACGCGGAGTGGCTGCGGTTGTTCAACGCGGCCTCCGGCAAGCGATGGGTGCTGTGGCAGATTCCGCTCGGCAACGCCAACCACCGCAACATCAACAACGATGGGTCGGCGCGCGCGGGCTACCGCGACAACCGGACGGAGTACTTCTTCGGGACGCTGGGAGATCTGCACCGGAGGAAGTTCGCCAACTCGGGTGTCATCGCCCTGCTCTTCGGCGCGGGCGCCGGCGGGCAGAGCTCGTACCAGAATGACCAGGGCACGGATGGGCAGCTGTACATCCGCGGCCGCGCCGGGAGCTTCCTGGCGGCCGGTGGCCTGACGCTTCCTGCCGTGGGTACCACCCTGCCCCTTCCGGGCGGCGGGACGGACGGTGGCACTCCGGGCGGAACGGATGCGGGCACCGGAGGTACCGATGCGGGCACGCGGGATGGTGGCACCGATGGCGGCACCGACGCGGGGACTGGCGACGGTGGCACCGGAGGCACCGACGCGGGCACCCGGGGAGACGGCGGCACCGACGCGGGCACCGGTGGCGGCACCGACGCGGGCACCGGGGGTGGCACGACGCGCGGCTACGGCTTCGAGTCCGGCACCGATCAGTGGGCCGCATCCGGTGGCCAGCTCAAGCCGGTGAGCTCCACCACGACGCGCGCCTATTCGGGAACGCGCTCGCTCGCGGTGCCCTTCAGCGGCACGTCCGGCACCGGAATGGCGGTGGTCACCAATGCGTCCGTCCCTCGCGGAGCGACTGTCTCGTTCCGCGTGTGGATTCCCTCGGGCAGCCGCATCACCGCCATCCAGCCCTTCGCGCTGGAAGGGGCCGCGGGTGGCTGGCGCTACACCGGGAAGTGGACGGGCATCGCCAGCCTCAAGACCAATGCCTGGAACACCGTGACGCTGACGCTGCCGTCCGCGAGCACCACGCCGCTGTTCCAGCTGGGCGTGGAGTTCACAACCAGCGGGAGCTGGACCGGCACGGCGTACCTCGACGGCATCGCCTGGTAGTCCCCGCCGAGGCCGAGCCCCTGTCCCTCTTCGACCGAGGGACAGGGTAGCTTCAGGAGCCCTGCCCGAGACCGCCGTAAGTCCCTCGAGTACCGGGCGGCACCGGAGGCGGCGAACTCGGCAATAACGGTGGCGCCAAGAAGCTGGAGGGCTCCAAGCCCGGTGCCGCCGTGCTCCGGCACAAGGTAGTCGCCCGGTGGATTCATGGTGAGTGGCCGCAGCCCTGACAGCGATTGAGTTGGGCTGAGCGGGTTGCGCGTTGGGATGGCGCGCCCTGCCGCGCATTCCGATGCGTCCCTATGTGCCCAGGCCGCATCCCTCGTTCCGGTCCGGTGTGAGGTCCAAGCGCGCACCAGGGGCTGGGGCTGCCTTCACGACTGGCGTACTGGACGTGACTGCCACGCCCGCCACTCCGCTGCTCAGCCACCCTCGCGGGTCCGACTGTCGGCCTCCCAGAGTCCGGCCCCCTGCGGCCCTGGAGTCAAGAACACGCACTGCCTCTGGCGACCTTCGACAACCCTGTAGGAGGCAGCACGCACGCGGACTGTGGAAGGGCCACAACGCATCGGCCTGTCACCTTCGCGTCGGACCGGGAGGGGATGCTCTGTCCCCTCCCCACCTCGCTTGAGGGCTTATCCATGAGACGTGCATGCGCGTGAAGCCATCTGGGGCCGTGCTGCTGTGGCTGGTGTTCCTGCTGCAACCAGGTCGGGCAGCGTCGGAGGTGCCGCGCGAGGAGGAAGGCACGGAAGGGACTGCCGCCACCGTGCCGCCCAATGCAGGGGTGAATCCGCCTACCCTCGTACCCAACTCCCGCTGGGGCTACCTGATAAGGCTGGAGGTCGGAACGCTGGCACTGATGCCCCGGAAGGGCGCGGGCGAAGACGCCGGGTATTTGCAGATGGCGCCCCTGCTGGTGGCGGAACAGGGCGAGGATTTCGGCGTCAATCTGGGTGCGCCGCTGCGGGTGCGGCTGTGGGGCGGGGACGGCGGCTGGGTGCGGCGGGAAGACTGGGACAGCCTCTCGGACTTCGGGCAGGTGGTGCGAGCCCTCAAGCTGGGCTCCGACAACGCGCCGCTGGGTATCTGGGTGGGAGCGTTGGAGCGCTACAGCCTCCTCTCCGCGCATCTGGTGCGGCGCTACTCCAACCGGACGAATCCCGACTACCACCCAGCGGGCGCCTTGCTCACCGGATGGGCGGCGCCCCTTTATGTGGAAGCCTTCACCTCGGACGTACTGGGCGCGCGCCTCGCGGGCGCCGAAGTCGAAGTGGACATGGAGCACGTCCTCTTCGGCCGACCGAAGCAGCGCCAGCGCTACACGCTTTCACTCTCCGCCGTGCAGGAGTGGGGCAAGGCCGGAGGCACCTCGCCCGCGCTGACGCTGGCGCACCTGGACGCCGCGGCGGTGGTGCTGGTGCGCCCGGGCTACGAGCTGCATGTCCTGGCGGGCTGGGGTGGCAGACCGGGCGTGGGCGGCGCCTGGGGCGCGGTGGCGGGCGTGGGCGCGGACTCGCACACCCCTACGCGGGCCATGACCTTGCGACTGGAAGCGCGACGGCAACACGGCGGCTTCCGTCAGGGCTTCTTCGGCCCTGACTACGAGCTGGGGCGCTTCCTGGCGGCGGGCGCTGCCGCTGTGCCGCTGGCCTCCGCGCCCTTCCCGGACGGCTATTCAGCGTATGGAGAGGCGGCGGTGGCCTGGGACGCGGAGGCGCTAGGGGGCGTGCTGCAACGCCACCTGGACTTCAGCCTGGGCGCAGAAGCCTTTACCTGGGGCCGGGTGGACGTGGACGGGCGCGCGGCGGTGCAGCTCTTCCACCGACGCCTGGAAGTAGCGGTGGAGGGACTGGCGGTGGGCGTGGGGCAGCCGGGGCCTCGCTATCTCCTCTCCGGTGAGGCTCGCTGGCGCTTCGCCTGGAGGCTCTACGTGCTGGCCACAGGCGGCACGCTGCTGTTTCCGGAGACTGGGGGCACGCTGCGCCCGGGTGCATTCGCGTCCTTCGGTTTGGGGGTGGACCATGCCCGCTAAGGCCCTGCTGCTGGGCGTGGTGCTGCTGGCCACCGGCTGCGCCTCGTTGCCTCCGCCCTCCGGCCGTGCGGGCCTGATGATTCCGCGCCAGCTCGCCACCGCGCCGCCCGTGCTGAGTGAGGAGCGCGGCCCCCTCGCCTCTTCACCCCTGCCTGGCACAGCGGCCGGTGAAGAGGTGCGCGGCCGTCACCGCCGCCCGGTGCGCCTGCCCGCAACGGCGGTGCTCACTTTCAGCGCGGAGGAGCGGACACGGCGCGCGGTGGAGCTGGGCCTGTTGGACGTGGACGCCTTCGGGGCGCTGCTGGTGCAGGCGGGCCTGGAGGACACGAACGCCCTGCCTCCGCGAGACGGGCCACTCACGCCCGGCGCGGCGGAACGACTGCTGGGGCTTCTGGGGCAACGCCCTGTGACGCTGGGCACCTTTCCGCCGCGCATGGCCGCCGGCCACCTCTTGCGCGAGGTGTTGGAGGGCGGCGAAGTCCCACGCGGAGAGCTGCTGCGCCGGGTGGAGCGCTTCACGCTGGTGGCGGTGCTGCGACCGGACGGCTGCCTCGCCTGGACGCGCAGCGGGCGCACCCAGCAGCGCGTGGGCCCGATGGAGTGGAGAGAAGGTGCCCTGCGCGCGGGCCCCTTCGAACTGGGCCACTTCTACTCCGGCCGAGGCGGAGCCTTCCGTGCCCTGGACGCGCGGTTGGGGGAGGCGGACGGGGGCGTGTTGGCGGAGGTCTACGACGACGCGGATTACCTCTCCCGCACGCTGGACGGCGCCGAGGAGGCGTTCGTGGGACTGGCCGAGGCCGTGGGCCAGCTCCTCACCAACCACCCCGCCGACACCCTCGCGGCGCTGAGCCGGTTGCCCTCGGGATTGGCCGCGCTGATAGCCAGCTCGCCCGAGTACCTAGAGCGCTTCCGCTACATGACGGAGGGCGAACAGGTGCAGGAAGCTTCCAAGCTGCTCACCAACCTGATTGCCACCTGGGGTGCTGCATCGGCCACCACGCGCACGCTGACGAGCGCGCTGGCGGGCGCTGAGGCCACCGTTCCTGTGTTGTCGCTCACGGCCGAAGGCGCGCTGGTGCTGGAGCGCGTCGCGGTGCCGGTGGGCCGGGCGGCGGCGGTGCTGGGCGGCGGGCCCGGGGCCGCCGTCATCCTCCACCGCACCAACACGGCGGCCAAGGCCCCCGCGCCCTCCAGCGGCCCGGGTAGATGGGGACCGGCGAAGGAATCCATGAAGCCTCGCTCCCGCGCCTACCAGGAGCAGATTACGGGGCACTCCGCCGATGATGCCTATTGGGTCGGCGGCATGAGCGCGAAGGAAGGAGGCGTGAAGTTCGACGGCTTCAAGAACGACGTGCTACTGGAGGCCAAGGGCCCCGGCTATGCGAAGTTCTTTGACGGATTGAGTCCCAAGGAATGGTTCAAACCTTCCGGAGCGAGGGCACTCATCGAGCAGGCAAGGCGACAGGCAAAGAAGGTTGAAGGCATGGGACTCCACATTGAGTGGCATGTGGCCGAAGCCGATGCGGCCAAGGCCATCCGGAAGCTCCTGGCAGATGCTGAAATCGAAGGCGTGAACGTTGTCCACACCCCAGCCCAATGAGGAGCACAGCGCGTGAGCGACAAGCCTGACCCGGAAACCTACTACGCGGGTGCCTATTGGGGGCCGCGAAAGGAATCCGCCGAGGAATGCGCCCGACGCACGGCGCACTTCCTCACCTTGCTGGCTCCGGCCGACCCCTCCCTCGCGCAGTGGTACAAGCCCGCTCGCAGACTCAAGGATGCACGGAAGCATCCGCTCATGCCGCCCGACCTGCCCACGCTCACCGAGTGTTTCCGGCGGGGTGTCAATCGAGAGAGGGGGGGACCCGTCTTCGAAGACCTGGGCCTCAGCTTTTGGTTCGGCACCGGTGAGGGCGCGGACCTTCGCATCACCTGCGGCGACTACGCAGGGAGCAGCCCGAACCACTGTGTGCTGGACCTTCCCGATCGAGGGTCGAACGCAGACCGGGTACTCACAACTCCCGTGCTGACCCATGTGGTGCGCAGCATGGCCGTGGCCTGGGAACCAGATTGGGCTGTAGCGATGTCGCGGGATTACCGGGAAACCTTTGCTGAACCGAGGCGAGGCGGCACGTTCGTAGGCTGGGTGACGTACCTGTCGCGGCGCCGGGGTGTAGTGCCGCCGCTGCCCGCGCCCGCACGCATTGAACTCGTGGAGGACCGGGGGACGCTCCTGGTCCTCACACCCGAACGCCTTACCGCGAGCAACCCCGCCCACGTCGAGTCAGGCCAGCGGGTGCGCGAGCTACTGGACCGTGCTGGGCTCATGCAGCCTGTCATCCCCAAGTGACGGGACCCAATGCGCCCCACGCCCGCTGTGCACGGGACGAGGCTCCATTGTTACAGCTTTCGAGTCCGCCGGGCTGACCACCGCTGGACGCGACTCCACTCCGATGACTATTGCAACCATGTTAGAAGCCGCGGCATGCGAACCCGCACCCCCGCTTTCTTGCTGACCCTGGCACTGGCGCTCACCGGATGTTCGTCGGAGCCTTCCACCCCTCCCGATGAGACGCCTGCCGTGGAGCGCGGCCCGAAGGCCATTGCGCTCGATGGCGACCCCAATGGCCTGTTCTGGGACGCGGCCGGCAAGACGCTCTACATCGCGGACGACCAGAACCACCGCATCCTCAAGTACCGCGATGGCGAAGGCGTCTCACTCGCCGTGGCCCTGCCGGACGCGCCCGCCAACAGCCCCAACCTGGGCGAGCTGGTGCGCCTGGAGGATGGCACCATCGTCACCGTGCGCTTCGGCTTCGGCACGGCAGGCGCCGTCCTCTTCGCCCGCCCGGACGGCACCACCGGCACCGTGCCGGGACTCCCCACCAACCGTCGTCGCATCGGCCTGACGGTGACCTCGGACGGTCGCATCCTGGACTCGTACTTCGTGCGCAACAGCAACGTGAATGTGGGCTCGGTGGCCCAGGTCGGGCTGGATGGCACCGAGCAGGAGTTGGTGGGCGCACTGCAGAAGCCCGTGGGAGTGCTCGCCGTCGGCGACACGCTCTACATCGCCGACCAGGTGGCCGGGAAGGTGTACCGCTCTCCGCTGGCGCGTCCGGCGGAGCTGCAGACGCTCGCCACCCTCACCGAGCCGGACCTGCTCGCGCTGGGGCCCAACGGAGTGCTGCTCACCGGCACCCGTCAGGGCACCGTCATTGGCATCACCACCAGCAACGGGGAGACCAGCGTCCTGGCGAGCGGCTTCCAGCAGGTGCGTGGCACCGCCTACGACGCCGCCAACCGCCGCCTCTTCATCGCGGACCACGACGGGGACGAGACCAACGGCACCACCCACTTCCTGCAAATCATCCCGGTGGAGTGAATGCGACACACATGGCTCGTGGTGATGGTGGGACTGGCCGGCGCGCCAGCCCTGGCGGACGACGCATGGGTGAGGCCCACGCTGGTCGGTGAGGTGGACTGGCGCCAGCATGTCTCCGAGGTGGAAGGCTTCGACGGCGTCACGCTGGCGCGGCTGCGCCTCGGCGTGCGGGCGCAACCCGTTCCGTGGTTGCTGGCGGTGGGTGCGGCGGAGTGGGCCCAGGAGAAGCCTGCCCTGGTGGATGCGTACGTCGCGGTGAACCTGGCCCGAAGCCTGCGCCTGTCCATGGGTTACGCGAAGACGCCGCTGTTCATCAGCGCGCATGACGAGAACATCGAGGCCCGGCCCATTCCGGAGCTATCCGAGGTGGCACAGTCCTTCTGGCCACGCAGGGACCTGGGGCTGGAGGCGCGGTGGGCACCCGAGGGGTTGCCGCTGGAGACCTGGGTGCGCGTGGGCAACGGCTCGCGCAGCCCCCTGGGCAACGACAACAGCCATCCCGCCCTGGATGCCAGGGCGGACGGGCGGTGGGGACGCGCCGACGGAGTGGCGGGCGCCTTCTGGGGCGTGCGCGCGGGCGCGGGCGTCCATGTGGAGAGCGCCTTCGACCGCGCGGGCATTGGCGGGACGGGGCCCCAGGGCTTCGTCTTCTACCGCCCTCCTCCGGTGACCGGCCCGCGCACGGTGGTGGAGGCCCATGCCCGCGTCGACGCGGGCCCGGTGCGGGTCCTGGTGGAGGCCGCCTCCGCCTGGGAACGGCGCTCGCGCGACACGGACGGCAATCCAGAGACACCCCGCGAGGCCCTGCCCACGCTCGAGAGCCAGGGCGCCTCCCTGGAAGTCTCCTGGGTGGTGGTGGGTCAGCCGCGTGACGACGGACCACGCTGGCCCCAGCCCCGCGAGGGCGCCGACAGCATGGAGGCGCTGAAGGCCGGGCAGGTGCCCCAAGGAGCGGTGGAGGTGGCCGCGCGCGTGGAGCGGTTGTGGCTCGGCCGTGGCGCCGAGGACGTCCAACGCGGCGGCACCACCGGCGGCGCGGTGGCGGTGCGCTGGTGGGCCACGTCCTTCTTCGGCCTGGGTGCCGCGGGCTACGTGCAGCGCTATGACACCGCGCCCCTGGAGGAGCCCGACCGGCGCACCTCCTGGCTCGCCCTGGCGCGTGCCACCGTGAGCTTCCACTGACGCACTCACCGTCTGCGCGGAGGACGCGGGCCTGGGCCCTGCCGTTCCGGGGACAGCCGCTGGGCCGCGTCCTCGCGCGCGACGTCCACGAAGGCCCTGAGCGCGGGGGACACCTGGGCCCGGCTGGGGAAGTACAGGAACAGGCCCGCCACATGGGCCGCGTAGGGCTCGAGGACCACGCGCAGGGCGCCTCGCCGCAGCTCGGCCTCCAGGACCGGCTCGCACACGTAGGCGAGTCCCATGCCCGCCTCGGCCATGTCGCGAATCAGCTCCCCGTTATTGGTGGCAATCGGCCCGCGCACCGGGATGCGCCAGCTCTGCTTCCCGCGCTCCAGCTCCCACTGGTAGTTCCCTCCCGTCGTCTCCGAGCGGATGCAGATGCAGTCATGCGCCAGCAGGTCCTTCGGCGTCTCCGGAGTCCCCTTCCGTTCCAGGTACGCGGGTGACGCGACCACGACGAACCGGCACGCTCCGTACAGCCGCACCTGGACCATGTCGCGCTCGATGGACTCGTCCATGCGGATGCCCGCATCGAGCCCCTCCGCCACGATGTCCACGAACCGGTTCTGGACGTTGACCTCCACCTCCATCTTCGGGTGACGCGCCAGCAGCCGGGGCAACAGCGGCTTGATGATGAAGGGCACCGCGATGGACGGGACCGAGAGCCGGACCCTGCCCGTGACTTCCCCCGGCCGGACCGAGGCCGTCTTCAGCGCCTCGAGCGCCTGGTCCACCCCCGGCCCCGCGTTCTCCAGCAGCCGGCGCCCCGCGTCCGTCAGCGCCACGCTGCGAGAGGTCCGGGTGAGCAGGGCGACGCCCAGACGCTCCTCCAGTTGGCGAACGGACTGGCTCAGCGCCGACGCCGACACGCCGAGCTCCACCGCGGCCGCGGTGAAGTTGCGCCGGCGAGCGACCTCCAGGAAGGCATTCAGGGCATTCAGGGGCGTATAGGCCATCGTGAAGAATTCCTAAACGACCCATGCGAATCCCGCCAGTTTCGGATGGCCCTCCCGGCGCGCATATCACGGAGCCGTTCACGAACCGATTCACACCGCCCTGAGGGAGTACCCCATGCTGAAGACCCATGCCTATGCCGCCGCCGCTGCCGGACAGCCGCTGGCGCCGTACTCGTTCGAGCAGCGCGAGCCCGGTCCCCATGACGTGCTCATCGACATCCTCTACACCGGCGTCTGCCACTCCGACATCCACCAGGCCCGCGACGAGTGGGGCGGCTCCATCTTCCCCATGGTGCCGGGCCACGAAATCATCGGCCGCGTCCGGCAGGTCGGCGCGCACGTCAAGAAGCTCAAGGTGGGCGACATGGCGGGCGTCGGCTGCCTGGTGGACTCGTGCCGCGACTGCCAGCCCTGCCGCGAGGACCTGGAGCAGTTCTGCGAGAAGGGCCCCGCCGTCACCTACAACGGCACGCAGATGGACCGGAAGACGCCGACCCACGGCGGCTACGCGACGCAGATTGTCGTCGCCGAGCGCTTCGCGCTGAAGGTCCCCGCGGGCCTCGACCCCGCCGCCGCCGCGCCGCTGCTGTGCGCCGGCATCACCACCTACTCGCCGCTGCGCCAGTGGAACTGCAAGAAGGGTGACCGCGTGGGCGTCGTCGGCCTCGGTGGGCTGGGCCACATGGCGGTGAAGCTCGCCGCGTCCATGGGCGCCGAGGTGACGGTGCTCAGCACGTCGCGCTCGAAGGAGGCCGACGCCCGCCGGCTGGGCGCGAAGGGCTTCGAGGTGACGAAGGAGGAAGGGACCTTCAAGAAGCTGAAGGGCCACTTCGACCTCATCATCGACACCATCTCCGCCCCGCACGACTACAACCAGTACCTGTCGATGCTGCGCCCCAAGGGCGCCATGGTGCTCGTCGGCGTCCCTCCCGAGCAGACCCCTGTCGCCGCGTTCGCCCTCATCGGCGGAAACAAGAAGCTGGCCGGCTCCATGATCGGCGGCCTCGCCGAGACGCAGGAGATGCTGGACTACTGCGCCCAGCACCAGATCGTCTCCGACATCGAGCTCATCCCCATCCAGAAGATCAACGAGGCCTATGAGCGCATGATCAAAAGCGACGTGCGCTACCGCTTCGTCATCGACATCGCGTCCCTCCACAGCGCCGCCGCGCGCTAAGGCCGCCGGGCAGTGCGCCGTCCAGCCACGAACATTTCGGGGGAGTCTGCTGAGACCGCCCCTCCTTCCGGCTGAACAAGGAAGACGGACTAATCAGTGAACCCAACCGGGATAAGCCGCTCAAAATTCACGTTCGTCCACACTTCCAGGGTTCGCTGGCCGGCATCGCCCCGAAGGGCATGACGGAATCATGGCAGAACCATGACAGACGCAGCGTCTACCCTCCAAATAGCGTCGATTCGACCGCAACGCGGAGGGAGCACGCATGCTGGAGTCACAACAGAGACGGGCGGAGTTCCTCGGTCACCGGTGGCACCGCTGTCTCCCAGCACGGAAACCCGTGCTCCACCGCCAACCGAAGCTCCCCCCTGGCGAGCCAGTACAGGCGCCATCCCTGGATCAACGGGGCCGGGAGCGGACGGAGCAGCAACTGAAGCGCCTCCAGAAGCGGCTCCTGGGACACTTCAGGTGCGCACGAAGGCGCTCGCGTCGGGCAAACCGCTCCCCGAGGTATCAACGCCCAAGGTTGTGAGAACGCCCGAGAAGATGTCGGGCTCGTTCGACGTCACCTTGCCCGGCTGAGCGACGCCGGTGCGAGGGTCGAAGCCGTAGGTCAACGTGCTGAGCGGGTCGACCCCGCCCAGCACGGTGTTGCCCCGGAGCATCGGCGACAGCATCACGAAGCCGTTGTTCAGATCATGCCCGGTGCCGAACTCCGTCGCGTCGGGAGTGCGGGGGCGCGTGCGTCCGAAGTCGGTGGCCACGTAGATGAGCGTGCGATCCCACAGGCTCTCCCCCGTCGTCTCGTCGAAGGGCTCCGCCTGGAGCAGGTCGATGAGCCTGTCCACCACGCCCAGGACGCGGGCCCACATGAAGGCCTGGCCCGTGCGGTGGTCGTTGTGGCTGAAGTCGAAGGCGAGCGGCGGGTTGGCGATGCCGTCATCACCGCCCACGGCCACGTTGAACGTGGGGCCCAGCGTCACCGTCACCGACACGCGGTACTTGATCAGCAGGAACGCCAGCGCCGCCTGCCCCTCCACCGGATCCGTGAAGTAGTTCGGGAACACCGCGCGCAGCCGCGCGCCCTCGGGTGAGCTCGCCAGACCGTACTCCGAGAGCGGAATCCGCGGCGGCAGGTTCGGCAGCACGTTGAGTCGGTTGATGAGGTCCTGCACCTCCAGCGCCGGCTGCCCCACGCCGCGCTGCTCGTTCCACCGGCGCAGGGCCGCCGCGTCCGCGAAGGTCTGCCCGAAGATGGACTTCGCATCCAGCGCGTCCCGCGTCTGCCGGGCCAGGGCCACCACGTCCCGCGAGGGCACGTCCTTCAGTCCCTTGCTCCCGTCGAGCCCCAGGGGCCAGAGCGATGGATCAGTCACCACCTCTCCGAAGCAGTGGTTGGGCAGCGACGCATCCGTCCCCCGCTCGGCGTAGCCACCCACGCCCATGTTCACGTTGGGGATGGGGAAGCCCGCGCCGTACTGGAGGGCCACGCACTCCTGCAGCGTCCGGCCGCGCCAGGCCGCGTTGCCGGTGAGGCTCCGCTTCTGCGCGAGGACGTGATTCACCGACGTGCCCACCGACGTGGCCACCAGCATCGAGTCCCGGTGCTTGCGCACGAAGGGAAGCTGGTCCGTGTTCACCGGCACGTTGATGCTGCCCAGCTTCGGGCTGCTCACCTTGACGGCGCGGAACGGAGAGCCCTCCACGCCCTGCACCTGCGCGTCCGGGAAGGTGTTGAGCCGCGAGGCCTGCGCTCCCGCCTCCGAGGCGCGCACCGCGAGCAGGCTGTCGATGATGGAGGCCCCGCCCGCCGCCCCCACGACGATGAGGAAGCGGGGCTTGCCGTCCAGCCGGGACTGACGCACGCCCCCGCGCTGCTCGAGGACTTCCGGCGTGTCGAGCGCGTCCCGGCACCCCGTCAGCAGCGGACCCAGCACCGCCGAGCCCGCGGCGCACATCGACAGCGCCTTCATGAGTTCCCGGCGCGAGAGCCGGCCATCCTTGCGCAGTGACATGGTGTGTTCCCTCAGAAGAAGACGGACTCGGCGGAGGAGAGGACGGCGAAGCAGGCCGCGGTCATCCAGTCCCGGCCCGGAGTGGGACTGCCCGTGGCCTCCACGCTGGCGGCGAGCTGGAGGAGCGCTTCCACCTCGGCCTCCGTGGGGTCTCTCAGCAGCCCTCGCTGATAGAGCGAGGTGATGGCGTTGCGCACCGGCGCACCGTCCCGGCCCACCAGCCGCCCCTGCGCGTCCAGGGTGATGCCCGTGAAGATGACCGCGCTCGACGGAGTGCCGACGTCCAGGCCCACCCGCCGCGCGCAGGCCGACAGCGCCACGCGGTCCACTGCGATGGGCGTCGTGACTCCGGTGGCTGGCAGCGGCTCGTAGAGCCCGCTGTTGTACGGCTCCACGCCGCCCAGCGTGACGCCGTGCACGGTGGCGCAGGGGTACTGCCCCAGTTCCTTGCAGACCGCGTCCACGGGCAGCGCGAGCGCCGCCGCGAAGTCGAGCGTCAGTCGCTCGGGCCCCTTGAAGCGCAGGTTGTTGCGCGACGAGCGCGCCAGGGCCGAGGACGCGCCTCCGTCCGCCTGTCCGTCGACGGGCGAGCCGGCATCCACCACCCGGGCGTCGGGCTGCTCCGAGCAGGCGGCGAGGACGCACACGGTGGAGAGCAACCACACGCGAAGGGATTCAGGGCGCACCGTAGGCCTCCGTGCGAATCACGTCATGGAGCATGCGCTGCACGCTGTAGCCGTGCGTGTCCTTGAAGCGCCGCCAGGTGGCGACGAACTCGGCGTTCTCCTCGGCCGTGGGCGCGTGGCCGACGAGCAGCTTCCAGTAGTCGGTGACGGCGGAGATGGCGAAGGCGTCGCTGTCCGCGCCCACCTCCGCCCATTCGCGCAGGTCGCGCACCGGCCGGCCGAAGAGGTACCCGGCCTCGGGGGTCTGCGTAATCGTCGGGGAGACGTCGCTGAAGAACAGCTCGAGGCGGTTGGGGACGTAGCGCGCCGAGGCCGCGCCCGCGATGCCGTTGTAGTTCCGGAAGGGGTAGCTCAGCGGATCCAACGTCGCATGGCAGGCGGCGCACGCCGGTGCCTGCACGCCCTTGGCGTCGTAGTCCCGAGGCTCCCCGGGGATGCTGTGGAGTCCCTCCTGCTTCGCGATGTCGAGCCCCAGGTACGCGCGGTAGCTCTGCGCGGCGGCGTTGCGCGGCAGCGCGGTGAACATGACGAAGGAGATGAGGCTCCACGCGGAGGTGAGATTGCCCGCGCGGCGCGAGGCCTCGACGGACTGCGACGGGAGCGACTCCACCCGCGTATAGCGCGTGGGCTGCGTCTGCCGGCGCACGAAGTACCTGGCCGTCATCACCTCGCGCGCGTCGTGGTCGTCGAGCTGCGCGTACGCGTAGAGCGCGTAGTCGTCGTAGTAGTCCGCGAGGGGAATCGCGCCACGGTCCTCCCCTTCCTTCAGCGAGCCCACCGGCCGGATCTTCGGGTGCGCGAGCTTCCAGAGCTGCCCGTTCTTCCCGCGCCAGAACTCGGTGGTGGTGCAGCGGTCCACTTCGGAGTCGAGGAGCGCCTGCTGGCCTTCAGCGCCCAGCGCGGCGAAGGCCTTGAGCTGCGCGTACGTGGGCGACAGCCCACAGAAGTCGAGCAGCACGCGCCGATACGCGAAACGCGCGTCGTAGCGGCACACGTCGTACTGGGGGTTCTGCCCCGGCCCGCAGCCGCCCGTGTCGACAGGCCGGCTGGATGGGTCCGCCGGCAGGGTGCCCCGCTGGACTTCCTCCAGGTTGGACACGCCGTCCCCGTCTGCGTCCTCCGCCTCCACGGCCCGGAGCGCCGCGGGCAGCGCCAGGGAGAAGTCCCCGTCGGAGAGCGGGCGCGCCGCGCCGGGCGCCAGGTGGGGCTCCAGCGAGGCCCCATAGATGTTCCGCTGGGGCGGCGAGGTATGGCAGAGAGTGCACGCCGGCTGCTGGCCGATGCAGGCGGGCGCGGAGGGATAGGTGGCGCAGAAGCCGCCCGGCCCTGGAGGCTTTGCCAGCACTTCCCCTGACAGGCAGACTGCCGCCCCCAGTATGAGTCGTCGAAGCACGAGACCTCCTCGTGGGCGCGATGCGCCGGTCATCCGTATGGACACAGGAACACCCCCAGCACGAAAAGGTTGCGGTGCACCTTGAAGTCGAATGACGCCCGCCCTGCCCCCGTCTCTCAGGACCGCGTGCGCGCCATCGACTGGCTGCGCGGCATCGCGGTGCTGTTCATGATCCAGACCCACACGCTGGCCCTGCTCACGCCGGAGCTGCGCAAGACGGTCTGGGTGGGACGCCTGCTGAAGGTGGACGGGTTGGTGGCGCCCGCGTTCATCTTCTCCGCGGGCTTCGCGACGGCGCTGCTGATGGTGCGCAGCGCGGCCGGGGGCATCCTGCGCGAGCGCGTGGGCCGAAACCTCCGCCGCATCGGCGAGGTGCTCGCCGTGGCCACGCTGGTCAACTGGGCGTGGTTTCCACTGCTCAAGGAGCCGGTGTGGATCTTCCGCATGGACATCCTCCAGTGCGTGGGCGCGTGCCTGCTCATCGTGATGCCCGTTGCCGCGCTGCTGGCCTCACGGCCACGCGCGCTGAGCGCGGTGGCCTTCGTGCTGGCCATGGCCACGTTCGCCGTGGCGCCGCTCGGGGAGCTGGTGCAGGGGCCCTGGGCCACGCTGACGAACAAGTCCAACTTCGCGCCCTTCCCGCTGCTGCCCTGGCTGGGCTTCGCGTGGCTCGGCGCACTCTCGGGGACGGTGGCCGGGGCGTGGGGCCGGGCGGGGCTCGCGAAGGCGCTGGTGGGGCTGGCCGTGCTGGGCTTCGCGGGGATGATGGCCGGAGACTTCCTCTACAGCCTGTACCCGCCGCACCGGTTCTTCGTCTCGAACCCGTCCAACTCGGCGGTGCGCTTCGCGTGGGTGTGCACCGTGCTTCTCGGTTTGATGTGGCTGGAGGCCCGGGTTCCCGCGGGCAGCAAACCGTCACGGCTGCGGCGCTTCGTCGAGGTGTTCGGCACCTCGTCGCTGTCCGCGTACTTCTTCCACGAGATGCTGCTGTTCTACCGGACCTTCGGCGTCTTCTCGTTCCAGCGCTTCTGGGGAGACAAGAGCGACTGGCCCCAGTTCTGGCTGCTGCTCGCCGCGCTCATCCTCCTGACGTACCTGCTCTGCATCGTGACGGACCGCGTGGAGCGCGTGGTGCGGCCCGCGCTCAGCAGGCTCGTCGACCGAGTGGCCCGGCGAGCCCCCTCGTCTTGAAGGGCCGGCTCAGTGCCCGCCAGCGGACAGTTGGTCGAACGCGGCGATGACCTCTGGCGGCGCCTGCACCAACTCAATCAGCACGCCCTCGCCGCTGAAGGGGAAGGCGTCATTGCCCTTCGGGTGCACGAAGCAGATATCGAAGCCGGCGGCGCCCTTGCGGATGCCTCCCGGGGCGAAGCGCAGCCCCTGCCCCTCCAGCCACTTCACGGCCCCGGGCAGGTCGTCCACCCACAGGCCCACGTGGTTCAGCGGCGTCTCGTGGACCCGGGGCTTGCCCTCGGGGTTGATGGGCTGCATCAGGTCCACCTCCACCTTGAAGGGACCCGCGCCCGCGACGACGATGTCCTCGTCCACGTTCTCCCGCTCGCTGCGGTAGGTGCCGTGGGGCGTCAACCCCAACAGGTCCACCCAGAGCTTGCGCAGGGGGCCCTTGTCGGCCCCACCGATGGCGATCTGCTGGACTCCGAGGATGCGAAATGGCCTGGCGGTCTGCATGGGCCGGCACCCTGCCAAACGCGACGGAGCCAGACAAGGACGGCGCTCTGGCCCAGGCCCCCGGGTCGGAGAAAATTCACGGGAATAGACCCATTTCCCAAGTCGTGCGTTTCGAGCCGGCGACCTACCTGTCGTCCTTGGAGACCGCATGACGCCGACCTCGCTGAAGCGCCGCCTGTCCGTGTGGGGAAGTGCCCTTCTCGTCACCTGCACGCTGCCCGGCTGCCTGAGCGCCCGGGCCCCCGAAGCAGCCTCGGAGGTGGAAGGCGCCTACCGCCCCCGCCCGCAGCAGGCCCAGGCCACGCCGGACCTCCAGGTGGCCCAGACGGAGTCGTCCGGCAAGGGCGCCGAGGCGGAGGACGATGCCTTCGCTACCGAGTTCGCCGCCCCCAAGACGCCCGCCCCCGAGACGCCTGCCCCCAAGGAGAAGGCCCGGGCCGCTGCCCCAATTCCGGTGGAGACCGGTGCCGTCGCGGGTGGAACGCTCGGGCCGGCGGGGGTCGCCATGGCCGAGCCCCTGGCCGCGCCTCCTCCTCCCTCGTCGATGGTGGCGCGCCGCGAGGAGCCCGCGAAGAAGGCCATGCCCGCCCAGCCGCTCATGGACAGGAAGGCCCCGAAGGACGGCATGGACGCGGCGGACACCGCCTCCGCCCAGTCCGGCAACAGCTTCGAGGCTTGGAAGCCCAACCTCTTCATCGACACCGTGAAGGACCCGCTGTCCACCTTCGCGGCGGACGTGGACACCGCGTCGTACACCGTGGCGCGCCGCTACCTCGTCCAGGGCTCCCTGCCGCCCGCCTCCTCCGTGCGCGTGGAGGAGTTCGTCAACTACTTCAAGTACCGCTACGCCCCGCCTGAGACGGGCGCCTTCACCGTCCACCTGGAGGGCGCGCCCTCCCCCTTCGACTCCAAGCGCCACTTCGTGCGCGTGGGCGTGCAGGGCAAGGTCGTCTCGCGCTCGCAGCGCAAGCCCGCGCACCTGGTGTTCCTCATCGACACCAGCGGCTCGATGAACTCGCAGGACAAGCTGCCGCTCGCGAAGGAAGCCATCAAGATCGCCGTCAAGAACCTCAACGAGAACGACACGGTGGCCCTCGTCACCTACGCGGGCTCCACGCGGGACGTGCTGCCGCCCACGCCGGCCACGGACGTGAAGCGCATCACCGATGCACTCGACTCGCTCCAGTCCGGCGGTGGCACCGCGATGGGCTCGGGCATGGAGATGGCCTACAAGCACGCGGTGAAGAAGGCCTCCGGCAACGTGGTGTCCCGCGTCATCGTCCTTACTGACGGCGACGCGAACATCGGCCCCAACCTGGGCGCGCAGTCCATGCTGGAGAGCATCCACAAGTACGTGGCCGAGGGCGTCACCCTCACCACCGTGGGCTTCGGCATGGGCAACTACCGCGATGACATGATGGAGAAGCTCGCGGACAAGGGCAACGGCAACTGCTTCTACGTGGACAGCTACAAGGAGGCGAAGAAGGTCTTCGAGACGCAGCTCACCGGCACGCTCGAGGTCATCGCCAAGGACGTGAAGCTCCAGGTGGAGTTCAACCCGGTGGCCGTGCGCCGCTACCGCCTGCTGGGCTACGAGAACCGCGACGTGGCGGACAACGACTTCCGCAACGACAAGGTGGACGCGGGCGAGATTGGCGCCGGCCACAACGTCACCGCCGTGTACGAGGTCGAGCTGACGGGTGACACGAAGGAGGCCCTGGCCACCGTGCGCGTGCGCGCCAAGGCGCCCAACGGCACCGAGGCCTCCGAGCAGGCCTTCCCCTTCCAGCGCGCCCTGCTCCGCTCGTCGCTGGAGGCCGCTTCGCCGGACTTCCGCTTCGCCGTGGCCGTGGCCTCCGCCGCGGACATCCTCCGCGGCAACCCGGCCGCCGAGAGCTGGAGCCTGGCCACCGCGCAGAAGCTCGCCGAGGGCGCCGCCGCCGGTGATGCCGACCGGAACGAGTTCGTCCGGCTGGTGACGCAGGCCCGCGCGCTGATGGGCGCGTCCGCTCGGGGCAACTGACGCTCAGGGCGGGACGCCCTTCCGTTCAACATGAAAGGCCCCGGGTTCCGTGATGAACCTGGGGCCTTTTGCTGCGTGGGGGCGGCGGGAATCGAACCCGCCGCTCGGAGCTTCTGGCGAGAAGGGTCACCTCGTGACGGCACCCGGCCTGAACACCGTGCCGTAACACTCGATGATCGACGAATCGAGCAGGACCTCGCGGTCCGTCTCGACGCAACGAACCCAGAGTCTCCAGCCTGCGCCCGAGGCGGCCTGCGCGCGATGCAGAGAGAGCCCGTCGGTGCGCACGATCGAGGACGCCGGTTGCGCTACGATAGGCGGCGAGAGCGCGCGAATGTGAGCGTCCAGGCCGTCGAAGTTGGGAATGAGCTCGGGCAGCGTCATCGTGACGGGCGAGGTCGCGAAGAGGGTCGCGCAGTGCTCGGACGATTGATAGGCGAGATACCGGGGCGGGACCACGCCGCTCGCGAGCCTCGCCTTCATGTCGTGCAGGAGGTTGTGGCCGAGCGCTTCGACCGCGGGACCTCGGGCCACGATGCTCCCATCCACGTGCCAGTGCTGGCTGTCGACAGGCACGTCACCCGGCTCGAAATATTGGATCTTCGAGTCGACGTAGACGAAGCGCTTGTCGCCGATGAGCAGTTCCTTCATCGCTTCGAGCACGCGCCGGGTCAGCGGTCCCGCCACCTCGAGGGCCTCCTCGAGGGGACACCAGCAGAGCGTGACGCCATCGCCGCGGACCTCTTCCTGCGTCGGGACCGGCAGGAGGCGCTCGACGGTGTAGAGGTTCGGAAAGGTGGCTTCGAACTCCGCGATCGGGCGCGACCCGTCGCGCGGGTACGCGTCGAGCGTGGTGGGTCGCATCTCCTCGACGACGACCGGCTGCGGTGCGCTCGCGGATCGGGCCGCTCGTTTGCGGGTCGACCCGTGGTAGGCGCCTTCGCCGGTGAACGGAGCGATCTGCCGCGAGTCGAGAGTGTGTTCTTGTCGAAGGTGTTTGAGGTTCATACGAAGTCGAACATGGCTTGGAAGTATTGCAGTTTGGCTTTGGGGTCCTGCGATAGCCGGATCACCTCGGGCACCCGATCGAGAAGGTACTCGGAGGTGTCTCCCGTCGGCTTCGAGCTCAGATATCGCCGCGGGAGCCCGTAGGACGTGTTGTAGGCCACGTTGGAGATCGGCTCGCCGGTCTTCCGGTCGAAGATCGCGGGCAAGCGGGCCCAGTCGTGCTCGATGAAGAAGCTCTCGGCGCCCAACCGCAGGCGGAAGCCGAGCTTCTCCATGCGCGGGAGCCAGGGCGGGTCGCCGATCTGCCAGAAGCCCTTGCCGCACAGCAGGTGCTGCGAGTGCTCGACGGCGCGCTGGTGCTTGTCGAGGTGGTCGCGAGCGTACTTCTCCACGATCTTGTCGAGCAGGAACGGGGCGAGCTTGCGCCCGCGCTCCTCCTTGCAGACGACGAAGTTCGCGATGTGGTGGTAGCCCTTCGGTTTGAAGCGACTGATCTCGGGGAAGGCGAACCTGTCGAACCACTTGTGCGAGGGATCGTCGCCGTCGGGCTGGTCGAAGTCGACTGTCTCGCGGATCGTCGAGTGCCTCAGATTGTTGTAACGGCCGGTGAAGAAGAACACCGTGTCCTTGCTCCGTCCGACGAGGATGGTCGCGAGGAGCTCGTTTCGATCGGGACTCACGCGCCGCGACAGCACGAACCGATGGCCCGTGACGCCCCAGATATGCGCGACGCCGTACGGCGAGATGATCTCGAGTTGCACGCGCCTGACGACCGCCGCGGGCAGATGGCCCTCGAGGTCGTTGCGCGCGTCCTCGAGTGAGCGGCTGAGCAGCGAGGAGACTGCGCGCGCGATTTCGGGAACGGCGCTCGAGACGATGCCGAGCTCCATGTCATCGTCGAGGAGCACGTAATTGGGCGCCGAGGGATTGTGGGACCCGTCGTAGCGCACGTAGGCGCGGCGAAGGACGGAGGTCGGTACGAACCGGTCCTCGGGATTCAGGTTGACGTACTTTTCGAGCTCCCTGCCCGCCATCCTTCCGTCGCGGCACTTCGAGATGGCGTCGATGATCTTCTTCTCCAGAACCGCATCGCGGCGGCCCTCGAGCGAAGTCTTCCGCGAGTCGCCCGGGTTGTCGAAGGTCGTCCCGAGTCGAGTGACCAGGCTCGGATCCGCGCCTGCCGCCTGCAAGCTGTCGACGATCTCCCTGTTGCCCCGGCGCCGCGCGAGGATGAGCGCGGAGTACCCGTCGTTGTTCTGGACGTCGAGCTTCGCGCCCACCTTGATCAAGACACTGGCGAGCTCCGCGCGATTCTCGCAGGCAGCCCGGAGCAACGCCGTGTTGCCGTCGGTGTTATGCGCGTTCAGGTCGGCACCGGCCTCGATCAAGGTCAGCGCGATGTCGTGATACCCCTCGCTCACGGCCCAGATCAGAGGCGTTTCGTTGCGCTCTTGGAGCCGCGACTCCAGCCCGGAGGGCTCGTGCAGTTTCTCGAAAACCTCGGTGAGCTTGTCTGGCTTGGTCATGGTCGATGCCGACGTGGGTCTGCCTCAGAGCACACTCCGTGCGTGTCGATCCGAAGTGTGCACTCCATCGTTCCGCATGCCAAGCGAGCCGGCGTCGCTACTGCAGTACGACCGCGACCGTGTTGGTCGTGCAGTAAGGAGTGCCGGTGGGGTAGTAATAAAACGTGGCATACCGGAGATAGGTTCCGCTCGCTCCGCCTGTCGAGGGGTTCTGGTAGCCAGTCAGCTGTGAATTCCAGTAGCCGAAGGTGCCAGGATAGGTTTCGCCGCTCGCTGGAAGATCGGGGCCGTAGAACACGACGGTGAACCGCTGGTAGACCCCCTGATAGCCCGGCGGGAACGGGCCAGGGCTCGGATAAAATGGAATATTGATGTCATAACTGAAAGATTGGCCAAGCAAGATATAGGACGACGGGCTGACGCTCAGTGAGCAGTCATAAGAGGGATCCGCGCGCGAATCACTCGCCGCGAGCGCGGATACCAGCACGACAGCAGCCAGAATCGTTTTGATATTCATCTCGGTTGCTCCCTTCATTGTTCACGCCAGGTGAACCCGGACTGTAGACATGTGAAAAAATAAAATCATCTCCGGTGGAGCATCCCGTCAGCTTGACTCCGTGCGCCAACGCGAAGCGCCGTACACAGGGCGGCTCCCGGTTCGCCTCGCGCGAATGCATGAACATTTGCAGCAACCCTTCAAGAGATTGCTCCGAAGCGCGGGCGCGGCCACGCTGCGCCGCATGACACCCAAGCGGCTGATGCGGATTGGCGTCGTCGGTGGTGGAGCGATGGGGTGCGGCATCGCGCTCGAACTCGCCACCGCCGGCCGGCAGGTGGTGCTGTACAACACACGCTCCGAAAGCAGTGATCGAGCGCGGATGAAGCTGGATCGCGACGCGGCGCTGCTGGTGGAAACGGGGCTGCTCTCCCCGGAGCGCGCCTCCGCGGCACTTGGGCGCATCCGGCGCACCACGGTGCTCGCCGAGGCCGCCGTGGACCAGGACCTGGTCATCGAGTCCGTCCCCGAGGACCTCGCGCTCAAGCAGGAGGTCTTCCGCGAGCTGGACCGGCTCGCGGCGCCGAACACCCTCCTGGCCTCCAACACCACGGCGCTCAGCGTGACGGCCATTGCCCGCGACTGCGTGCGCCCCGAGCGCGTCCTCTCCGCGCACTACTACCTGCCGGCGCACCTCATCCCGCTCGTGGACGTCATCCCTGGCGAGAAGACCTCGCCCGAAGCCGTGGAGACCGTGCGGCGCTTCCTCGAGGAGCTGGGCAAGGCGCCCGTGGTGTTCGCCAGGGACGTGCCGGGCTCGGTGGGCCCGCGCCTGCAACAGGCGATCATCGGCGAGGCCATCCGGCTGGTGCAGGAGGGCGTGGCCACGCCGGAGATGGTGGACCGCGTGCTCACCCAGGGGCTCGGGCGGCGCCTGGGGGTCTCCGGCGTCTTCGACCGGCTGGACCTCGCGGGGCTGGACCTCGTCACCGCCATCCTCAAGGGCTCCGGCCGCCCGGTGCCGCCGGTGCTTGCCCAGAAGGTGGAGCGCGGCGAGCTGGGCTTGAAGACGGGACAGGGCTTCTACACCTGGACTCCTGACTCCACCGCGGCCTTCGAGGAGCGCGTGGCCCGGCACCTCATCACCCAGCTCCACCATGACCGCGCCACGGGACGCCCGCGCACGCCCGAGGGGGAGCAGTGAGCCCGGACGCCGTGCTGCTGGACCCGGCCGTGCTGTCGGACTTCCTCGCGGACTGCCTCCGCGAATACGCGACGTGCACCCCGGAGCTGCCACCTCGGAGCTGGGCCGTCGTGCTGGGGCGCTTCATCGATGACGCGATGCGGGTGGAGCGCGTCCGCTTCGCCGCCAACATCCGGGAGACGGACGACACCGTGCTCCAGGAGTTCGACGCCACCATCATCCCCCGCTTTGGCGCCTGCTACGCCAACGGGCGGCGGGGCTTCTGGTGCGAGCCCCGCGAGATGCTGCGCATCACCACCGAGGCGGAGGCGGAGGGGCTGGAGGTGCTCGGCTCCATCCACCTGCACCCGGACTGGCACCGCATCGGCCCGCCCCACGAGCGCGGCCTGCGGGTGAGCCAGGAGCCCACGCCCATGGACCGGCACCTGTTCCAGGGCACGGGCTGGCCGCTCAACCTGATTCTCTACCTGGAGCAGCGCGACGGCCGGCTCTACCACGCGCTCGGCGCCTGGGCCGCGCCCACCGAGCCCGGCGCGGGCTGCCGGCCCCTGGCCATCCGCCTCGGCCTCCCGGAGCATGTGGTGTCCACGGTCCCCGAAGCGAAGGCGGGCTGTCCGCTCAACGGGACGGGCCCGGCCCTCCGCGCGGAGCAACGACGGTGACGCAGTGCAGTGCCACGGGCGTGAGTCTTCCTCGCCCCGGAGGATGCATCCGCGAGTGCACGTCCCGCGCACCATCCCCCTGCTGAGCTGGGGCAGGCAGGGGATGGCGTTCGGCTCGGGCGGGCCGGCATCATGTGGGCATGGGCTCTTCCTCTGATTCGAAGTCGCGGCTCCGTGCGCGGAGCGCGGCATCCCTCCTGTTGGCGTTGGCCGTGAGCGGGGTGGGACTGGTCTCCTCGGAAGGCCTGGCTGCGGGGCGCGGGCGGCGGGCGTCACGCGCGGAGCCGCTCCAGCTCGCGACGGCGCCGCTCGAGGGGCGCTACCTTTCCCTCGGGCTCAACCTGGGCCTCGGCGGTGACGAGTCCGCGGACCAGCACGAAATCCTCCCCCAGGGGGACACGTACCCGGTGGTGGGCCTCGAGGCGAGCATCGTGAAGCTCGGCGGCCGGGACTTCGTGTGGTTCGGGGGCTACGCGGACCTGGTGCAGTCGCTGCCCAACCGGGCCACGCGCATCAGCCTGGGCCCGGAGGTGGGATGGGGGCCGCTGGGGTTGGACCTGGGGTTGCTGGGGGAGCTGCGCCGGGGCCAGCTCGGCGGCGGCTTCCAGGTGCGCGGCCTGCTGACCATTGCCTATGTGACCGCCTACGCGAGCTTCCACGCCGTGTATGAGCGGGGCGAGCGGCGACTCCGGGAGAATGCGCAGGTGGGGCTGCTGCTGAAGCTTCCCTTCATCATGGAGCTCACCGGGAACGACGGCCCTCCGTCCCGGAGGCGGTGAGCTCCGCTCCGGGTGTCTCAGGGCAGCAGCGCGCGGAGCCCCTCACGTAGCGCGGCGCCCCGCTCCTCCGCGGGGAGCGCGCGGCCGTCCTCGTAGAGCTCCGCGAGCGGCACGCTCAGCCGCCCGGCGGGCTGCTCCACGCTGAGCGCGAAGCGCGCCTCGTCTGCCATGATGGCCAGACCGGGCCGCTCGGCAGCGGCAACGGCGCACGCCTTCGCGAGGAAGGCGCGGCGCGCGGCCGCGGCCCCACCTCCGCCCAGGACGCGCTGGCAGCTGGAGTCGCTCATGTCCCTCAGCATGGGATGCGGGATGGGGGCGCGCAAGCGGTTGGGTGGGATGCCTGGGCAGGCGTGGCCTCAGGACGCCGTCAGGGAGCTGGCGGAGCGACTGCATGAGGCGCTGAAGAATCTGCCCCCCGATTCGCGCAATCCCTGTGCATGTCGTGGAGAGAACAGCCCCGCAGGGCACCCGAGCAAAGAATCCGGTGGGTGCCGCGTTTTGAGAAAGCGGGCGCGGACCGCGCGCGCCATTGCTGACTCCCGGGGGGACGACATGCATCAGGAAGAGGTGAAGTTCGGCGCGCACCACGTCCATTTCGAGCCGCCAGACACCCTGGTGGCAACCTTCAATGGCGTCATCTCCCTGGAAGAGGTGATGTGCGCGTTGCAGCTCTACAGGGGGCACTACGAGCGCCGCGGGCAATACTTCTGCATCGTCGACGTCGGCCGCTCCCAGCTGGACACGGCCGGCCGCAGGTACCTCTCCGAGCATGGCCGCTCCGAGTGGTTCCACGCCGCAATCTACGTGGGCGCGAACATGGTCCAGCGCACCTTCGGGAAGGCCATCGCCCTGGCCCTGCTCTTCACCGGCAAGACGACCTTCGAGACGGTGTTCGTGCCAACCGTCGAAGAGGCCCACGCCTGGATTGCCCGACACCGGGAGGTCTTCCAGCAACGCAAGGCCAGCTGATTCACCCCTTTGCGTCACGAGGCAGCGCGCCGTCCCCTGAGCGCAGGCCAGGCGAGCGCCCGTGGATGCTCGTCCGGCTCCGTCACGAAGGCCGGCACGGCCCTTCAACCGAAGTGACCATGCCAACCGATAGAATCCTGACCTCGCATCGCGTCCTCATCACTGGCGCCTCGGGCTTCATGGGCTCCTGGCTCGCCGAGTACCTGGGCCAGCAGGGGGCGTACGTCATCAACCTGCTCTCGCAGTGGGAGCCCCAGGGGCGCTTCGTCCAGAGCGGCCTCGTCCAACGGGTCCACAACGTCATCGGGCAGGTCGAGGACTACGCCCTGCTGGAGCGGCTCCTCGCGGAGCAGGGTGTGGACACGGTGTTCCACCTCGCGGCCATCTCCCTCGAGGGGCGCGCCTTCCAGTCGCCCCATACGGCGATGGAGGTGAACGTCCGCGGCACGTACAACGTCCTGGAGGCGTGCCGGCGGAACAGGGACACCGTCCGGCGCGTCATCATCGCCTCCAGCGACAAGGCCTATGGTGACAGCCCCGCCCTCCCCTACACCGAGGACATGCCGCTCCAGGGCCGCCACCCGTATGACGTCTCGAAGTCGTGCGCGGACCTCATCGCCCATGCCTATGCCCACAGCTATGGCCTGCCCGTGACAATTGGACGGTTCGGCAACATCTACGGCGGCGGAGACCTCAACTGGAGCCGGCTCATCCCCAACACCCTCCGCCGGCTGCTGGCCGGACAGCCTCCGCTCGTGCGCATGCCACCGCAGGGGGACTTCATGCGTGACTTCCTCTACGTGCGGGACGCGGTGCGGGCCTACATGGCCATGTTCGACGGACTCGACGCGGGCGTCGCCCAGGGCGAGGCGTTCAACTTCGCCATGGGCGGGAGCTGGACGGTGCTCGACGTGGTGAGGACGCTCCAGCGGCTCCTTCACCGCGAGGAGCTCGTGCCCGACATCCTCCCCGCCGCGCACGGGGAAATCCTCCACCAGCACGTGTCCGCCAAGAAGGCACGGCGGCTCCTGGGCTGGGCCCCGCGCTACACCCTGGAGGAGGGACTGCGGGAGACGGCCGGGTGGTACCGTGAGCACCTGAGCGCCACCTCCTCGCCCTCCTTCTCCGAACCGCATGAACGACCCCACGCCGTTGCCTCATGAGCTGCTGCGGCGGCTCTCCGCAGAGGCCGCCGCCAGCAAGCGCCTGCGCACCACGCACTGCCTCCATGCCCCCACGGACCGCGTGCAGCGGATGCTGCTCGCGTTGCAGCCGGGGACCTATGTCCGGCCGCACCGGCATCCACGTCCCCCGGGGCGCGATGGCTTTGAGTTGCTGAGCGTGGTGCAGGGGGCTCTGGGAGTGATGACCTTCGAGGAGGACGGCCGCATCCAGTCGCTCCATCACCTGCGGGCGGGGGGTGAACACTGGGGCATCGAGCTGCCCGCGCGGACGTTTCACTCCATCGTGGTGCTCGAGCCGGACACAGTGGTGCTCGAAGTCAAAGAGGGGCCCTACGAGCCCCAGGGCGAAAAGGAGTTCCTGGCCGGATTCCCCGAAGAGGGCGCTCCCGAGGCCCCTCGGATTGTCGCGGGTTGGCTGACCCACTTCAGCCCAGGCGCTGCGCGCTCTCCGCCCAGGTGTCCTCGCCAGCGATGACAGCAGCTACTGCACCGATGGTGGCTGGTCCTCCATTTCTCGGCACGCCTTCGCCCCGCTGGAAGAGCCGCGCGAACTGAAGGCAGCCAACGGCGTCATCACGAGCGCAGGACTGCTCGAAGAGCGCCGCGGCCCAGCCCCCGAGCAGGACCGCATGACACGGGGGGCTCTCACGGCTGTTACCAGGAGTCCCCGGCGCAGGAGTAACCGGCACCATCACACCGGACCCAACCCGGAGCGCCCGGAGCGTCCGACCGGTAATCGCATTCATACTGGCCGGAGCAACTGACGGAGCCGCCATTGTCACAAACTAGGTGCAGGTAGCAGGGCCCCGCATAGCCCGCGGTGTCTGGCTCTTCCGCCATCGCAATGGGGGAAACGCCAACGCCGAGTCCAATGACCGCGCCCAGGGTGACTGCAAGCCACTTCGACATGGTGACCAGCCTTTCGGGGAGAGGACAGCGTCGAAACGATATCAGCCTGCCGTACTCTAACGCCACAGAGTTGCAATTGAACACGTTGGAGCACATGGGCGGATGGAAGACGGGTTGCGGAGAGGAGTCAGGCGCTACTCGTGGCCGGTCAGCGGTACACCTCGATTTCCCACCAAGCCACCAGGAGCCGAAGCCGCGCCACCGTCGTACGCGCTCCCAGGTCCAGCTCGCTCCACTGGGTGCTGCGACTGGTAGGTGAACGCGAAGATCCGGACTCCCTACGTCAGTCGGGTATGGATGGCTGTCGTCCACCTGCTGGATGACGTTGGAGTTCACCTACCTCGCGAGTAGGCTCCTCGTGCGCGGTGCGGACCGCCTCACGAGGAACCTCATGGAGTCTGTCGACCTCAATCCGACAAGCCTGCCCCCTGGGACGCGAATCGGCCCGTGGCGTCTGCTGGAGCAGCGCGGCCGGGGCACCTACGGCGTCGTCTACCGAGCCGTGCCCGCCGAGGATCTGGCCGCGGATGCCGTGGCCCTCAAGCTGGCCCTGCACCCCAGGGATGCGCGCTTTGCGCGTGAGGTCGAGCTGCTCTCGCGCATCCACCACCCCGCCGTCCCACGGTTGTTGGACCATGGCCACTGGCAGCCCCGGGCGGGCGTGTCCTACGCCTGGCTCGTCATGGAGTGGGTCGAGGGCCTGTCGCTCTATGACTGGGCCCAGGCACAGCGCCCGTCTTCACGGCAGGTGCTTCAGCTTCTTGCAAGGCTGGCGCGAGCGCTGGACGCAACCCATGCGGCCGGAGGCCTCCACCGCGATGTGAAGGGTGACAACATCCGCATCCGGCGTACAGACGGCCAGCCCTTCCTCCTGGACTTCGGCTGCGGGCACCACCTGGGGGCCGCCACGCTGACGCCGCAGCCATTTCCTCCCGGCACTCCGGCCTACCGCTCGCCCGAGGCGTGGCGCTTCGCCCTGGGCTCCAGCAAGCCCCCGGCCAGGCTCCCGTCTGTCGCCTATCCCCCAGGGCCCGCGGATGACGTCTTCGCCCTGGGAGTGACGGCCTATCGACTGGTGACGGAGAAGTACCCACCGTCGGCGCACCCGTGGGATGAGAATGTCTGGCGCTGGCGCCCCGAGGAGCTGGAGTCCTGGACGGCGCAAGTCTGCAACCCCCGCTGCATTGCGGAACTGAATGCACTGGTGTCGCGGATGCTCTCGCCCCTTCCCGAAGCGCGAGGGAGCGCGCGGGAGATGGCGGAAGCGCTCGAGAAGGCCGCGCGCCGCGCGGGACGCGAGGCGGATGAGCCTCTTTTCACGGGAGAAGAGCCGCGGCCCGCGGGCCTTTTTCCCCTCCCCCGGCGCGTCACGGCGCGGCCCCCTCCTCGCATGCGGAAGTGGCCCTGGCTCGCGGCCGCCGGCCTCGGAGGCGCACTGGCACTGAGCGCCGGGGGGGCGCTGAGCGTGAGTCGCTCCGAGGTGCCCGCAGCGTCCCACCTCGCGGAGCAGGAAGAAGCAAAAGATGCCGGCACCGTGGCCGTCGGGGACTCCGTACTGACTGCGCCTGTGGCGCCCGAGCGAGCTCCCTCCGTGTGGTCATCCATTGCGGTCGACGTGCCACCGAAACCCTTCCCAGGGCAGCGGCGCCCGGACGGCAGGGGCCGCTGTCCCGGCAAGTTGCAGGTCGCCATCAACGGTGCCTGTTGGACGAAGCTGCCCGTGGACCTGAAGGACTGTGATGACGAAGACGGTGTTGAGTACAGGGGCGCGTGCTACCAACCCGCCATGACTCGGCAACGCCCTGCCACCTCCGGCCCCGCGGCTCGGGACGACAGTCCATAGCCATCTGCTCCAGCGCCCGACTTGTGCTCCCGGCCGGTGGACAGAACAGCTGCACCAGCTCGAACCGAGGCGAGGACCGCTGGAGCGCCACGGCCCGTTCCTTGAGGCTGGGACGAACCGTGGCGCTGGAGCGCATCACTCCGCGCTGCTCTTCGCGCCCTGCCACCGCTGGCCGGAGCTGTAGTTGACCGGGATCCACCGGTAGCCCTTCCCCTCCGCGGCCAGCCGGCCCAGGCCGGGAAAGGGCATGTGCGCGAAGCCGAGCAGGTCGCCGCGCCTCGCAGCCTCCGTGAACGCACGCGCTCGCTGGGATGCGGCCGCACGGTCATCGACGTCGTAGGCGACCGTCACCGAGGGCTCGCGCAACTGCACAGAGCCGAAGTGCATGAGGTCGCCCCACAGGGCCAGCCGCTGCCCACGGCTCTCGACCACGTAGGCGCTGTGCCCGGGCGTATGTCCCGGGGTCGGCATGGCCCGGATGCCCGGGACAATGGCGTCCCCGTCTCCGAACGTCTTCAGCCTGCCCGCGCTCCGGTACGGCTCCACCATCGCTCGCGCCTCCTCGAAGTACTTCGGGTCCACCGGTCCCTTCGCCCGGTCATCGCGGCCGAGCCAGAAGCCCGCCTCGCGCGCGTGCACCTGGAGGATGGCGTTGGGGAACGCCCGGGCGACGTTGGACATGAGCCCACCGGAGTGGTCGGAATGGATGTGCGTGAGCAGCACCACGTCGATCTGCTCCGGCTGGTAGCCCGCGGCCCGGAGACTCTGCTGGAGCTGGCCTCCCACTCCGGGTCCGAAGAAGCCCCCCACGCCTGTGTCCACGAGCACCAGCGCCGTGCCGGTGTTGATGAGGAACGCGTTGATGGACAGCTCGACCGGATCCGCGAGGTGGTCGCGCGAGAGCAGCTCCTTCACCCGCTCCGGCGTCGTGCGTGTCGCCACCTCGCTCACGGTCTGGGGGACGGTGCCATCGGACAGCGTCGTGACTTCGAAGTCGCCGAGCATCATCCGGTAGAAGCCAGGGGCCTGGATTCGCACCTGGGGCGCCGCCGCGTGCACGGCGGACGGAAGCAGTGGAGCGCTGGCCAGCATCAGCAGGGTCAGGGCACGAGAGACAGCGTGGAAGGCACCGCGCGGCAGGGGATTTTTCATGGGCGAAGAGATACGCCCCGCCTCCCCTGGGATAAACGGGCGCTCTTCACACATTCCGTTTCACCCCTGAAACAATCCGGAGTGCGCGACGGGCCTCCCGGCCGAACGCGGTATGTCGTGCTGGAGGTGGAAGATGGACAGGTTCACGGCGATGGAAGCGTTCGTCCGCGTGGTGGAAAGCGGCACCTTCACCAAGGCCGCCGACGCGCTGGGCCGCCCGAAGACGGCGGTGACCCGACTCATCCAACAGCTGGAGGCGCAGCTGCGCGTGAAGCTGCTGCACCGCACCACGCGCCGCGTGACAGTCACGCCAGAGGGCATGACCTACTACCAGCAGGCCTTGCGCCTGTTGGGCGAGGTGCGCGACCTCGAAGCCACGCTGTCCCAGACACGTCGCGGCCCCAGGGGGCGCCTGCGGGTGGAGTCGAGTGGGACGATCTCCCGGCTGCTGCTCATCCCCGCGCTGCCGTCCTTCTACGCGCGCTACCCCCAGATGCACATCGAGCTGGGGGTGAGCGACCGCGTCGTGGACCTCCTCTCGGACAACGTCGACTGCGCCATTCGCGGAGGCGCCGTGAAGGACGAGTCCCTCGTGGCACGACACCTGGGCGACCTCTGCTATTGGTTGTGCGCGTCGCCTCAATACCTGGAGCGTCACGGCACGCCACTCCACCCGCTGGAACTGGCGGGCGCGTCACACGCGGTGGTCAGCTACTTCTCTTCGCCGAGCGGCAAGGAACTTCCCTTCGTCTTCGTCCGCGATGGCGAGCGGCTGGAGGTCCAGGGCCGCAGCCTGCTCACGCTCAACGAAACCAACGCATACCTGGCCGCCGGGCTCGCGGGACTGGGCGTCATGTTCGCCCCTCGCTTCGTATTGGAGCCGTATGTGGCCTCCGGGGAACTGGTGCAGGTGCTGAACGGATGGCGGCCCGAATCCCGGCCCCTGTTCCTGGTCCACCCACCCGCGCGGCAACCAGGCGCCGGGCTGCGGGTCTTCATCGACTGGACGATGGAGCTGTTCGCGAGTCGCTCGAATCTGTGGCGCCACGAGGGTTGACGGAGTTGGACACACCCTGAGCCCCGCGAGTCCTCGGGCTCGAATGCTCGCGTCCTGGCTCGACACGCCCGCGTGGCGCCAGGACGCAGCCGCCACGGACGCGTCGCGCGGCCCGGGGGAAACGACGCGGCGCACGGGCTGGCTCGCCCCTTGCTCTGCGTGGGAGCCGTCCTGCTCTCCGCCGGTGTCGGCCGGGAGCGGGCCCCTCGCACCTTGGAGCCCACACCATGAGACCCATGTACCAGTACGGCGCAGCGGACGTGCGCTACGGCCAGCGCATCCAGCTGGGCACGTCGTCCCCCATCGACCTGAGCGGCAGCGCGTCCTACTCCATCGGGTTCTGGCTGCGTCCCCGGGCGCCCGCCTACGACGGCTACCTGGTGATGTCTGGCATGTCCTATTACATCGGGCTGCACGGGATGCAGCTCACGCTCAGCATCCCGGGCATGAACACCCCGCAGCGCTCGGAGCTCGAGCTGCTGCCCGACCAGTGGCAGTACGTCCTGCTCGTCTTCGAGTCGACCGGTGCCAACGCCGGCAGCTATGCGCTGTCCGTGAACGGCACGCCGCTCATCGAAGGCTCCATCTCCCGGGTCACCGCCTCCAGCGGCCTGTTCACCCTGGGCACCACCACGGACGCACAGTTCTGCAACGTCGCGTTCTGGTCCGCGGCGCTGCCGGAGGGCGAGCGCCAGCCGGTGTGGGACGTGCCCCAGCCTGGCTCCACCCTCGCCGCCTGCTACAGCTTCAGCGACGGCTCGACCGGCGACGTCTCCGGCCACAACCGGGGGGCGGCCACCTTCCTGGAAGGCGCGCAGGTGGTGATGCTCGCCCCGGCGATGCGGCTGGTCAACGCGGCGGTCCAGCCCTCGCCCCGCGACGCGCTCGCGGTGGTGGCGAATGGCGCGCCCTTCAGCGTGCAGGCGTGGTTCAACGCCCATGCGCCCTCCGACTTCCAGGCCGCGTCCCGGACGGTGTTCGCGTGCAAGGACCCCAACAACGGCTACGGCTTCACGATGGGGCTGGAGTGGAACGGCACCGGCTTCAACCTCCAGCTCTCGCTGAGCTCGGCGGGCTCCGGGGAGGGGTGGGGGCACAACCTGCAACTGGCCCCCGGTGACTGGCACCACCTGGCGGCCACCTACGACGGGACGACGCTGAGCATCTACCTCGACGGCGTCATCGACATGAACATCCCCTGCACGTTCCCGTCGCTGGCGGCCCCGGTGTGGCTGTTCGGCGCCTCGCCCGATGCCAGTGTCGCGGGAGGGGCCGCTTATGACTTCCAGGGCCACCTCCAGGCGGCCGGGCTCTGGTCCCGGGCGCTCTCCGCCAGCGAGGTCCAGCAGTACATGGCGTCGGACCCCAGCGACGCCGAGGGCTGCGTCGCGTACTACGCCTGGAACGGCGCCATCCTCGCCAACCAGGTGACCGGGAACCCGCCGGTGCTCCTCAACACGGCGATGCCCTCCATCGTCGTCACGCCCCCCGCCGCGTCGACGCCGCCGCCCGGGGTCTCCAACACGCTGGTCACCGCGGTGCAGCCCTCCTACCGAAACCAGCCCTCCGCCCGCTGGGCCGCTGAGGAGGTGCCCTACCCCGCGCAGAGCCCGATCTCGCGTGACCAGGTCGACTCCATCCTCGCCGCCTACGAGCCGGTGCTCGCGGCCGTCCCGGGGGCGATGAAGGACCGCCTGCGCTCCCTGTTCCGCAACAACCTCTACCTGGGGCTGGCCCGGGCCAACGGCCCCTCGGGAATGCCCGTGGGCACCATCGCCGGGAAGGTCGTCGGGAGTGAGTACGTCTTCTACCACCACACCGCCCAGGGGGCCGTGGAGTGCGGGCGGATGGAGCTGGCCGTCGACACCGAGTGCATCGGCTGGGTCATCTCGGTGGCCGCGACCTCCATCTGTCTGCTGCTGTCGGTGGTGGGGCTGGGCTTCTCGGCGTCGAAGGCCGTCTCCGCCCTGCGGCCCCTCATCTCGGAGAGCACGGCGCTGCTCAAGTCCGTCGGGGACGCGGCCAAGGGCACCACGGACGCCTCCACGGTCATCCGGGTCATCAAGGCGCTCTACATCGGGGGGACGCTCGGCAAGGTGTTCGGGGCAATGCTGACGGGCAGCTGGTACACCATCGCCCTCAACTGCGCGATGCTCATCCTGATGGTCGCCGGCCTCTTCACCACCGGGGGCGCCTACCTGGCCGTCGTGCTGGCGCAGCTCGCGCTCAACCTCGTGACCCTGATCGTGCTCATCGCCCAGAAGCCGTCGAACTGCTGCTGAGCCTCGGCGTGCCCGCCCGGAAGAGGGCGGGCACGCCGCGTCGTGCCAATTCAGCAGAAGAGGAGTGTGGTAACCCGGTGGAG